>DIXL01000063.1 GCA_002428685.1 Cloacimonetes bacterium UBA6081
GGAAGCCGATCTCCCGATCGGCTTGTGGCAATCGGGAGATTGCCACCCCAATACTATATGCGACATACTAAGTTTGACACAACACTAGTTAAATGGGCTTGGTGTCCAGAGCCATGAGACTGTAAATCCTTTTTTCTTGACATGTTGGGGCACCAAAAAATAATGCATTGCACTGGAATAATTGTAAATAACTACAGCCAAAGCTGCTTTGGCAGAGGATAGAGAGGTTTTTGATGTCAATATTCGACTTTTTTGGTATGATGGCAAACGACATAGCCATTGATCTTGGTACAGCCAACACGCTTGTTTACAAGAAGAATGGTGGTATCGTAATTGACGAGCCATCTGTGGTAGCGGTTTCTACCGATAGTAAAAAGATTATTGCCATTGGTTCGGCGGCAAAGGTGATGCTGGGTAAAAATCCTGATGAGGTGCGCGTAATTAAACCCCTGAAGGATGGTGTGATAGCCGATTTTCAGGTTACCGAATTGATGCTGCGTAATCTTATTTTACGGGCACAGAAAAAGCGTCTTTTAGTGCGTCCCAGAGTTATAGTCTGTGTGCCTTCCGGCATTACAGAAGTGGAAAAACGTGCCGTGAGGGATAGTGCTTTGCATGCCGGTTCGCGTGAAGTTCATCTGATCTCCGAGCCTGTTGCTGCTGCCATTGGTGCCGATTTACCCATCGACGAAGCCTGTGGTAACATGGTTATGGATATTGGAGGCGGCACCAGTGAAATTGCCGTTATCTCTTTGTCTCACATCGTGGTGCACAATTCTATCCGTGTGGGTGGTGATAAAATTGATACCGATATCATCAGCTATCTTCGCAAGAAAAACAACCTGCATGTAGGTATTCAAACTGCAGAAAAGATCAAAATTGCCATTGGCAGTGCTTATCCCCTAAAACAAGAACTGAGCATGGATGTGCGCGGGCGTGATATTGTTTCCGGCTATCCGGTTACCATCAAAATCACTTCGGAAGAAATCCGCGAAGCCATCTCCGAAACGGTTGCTTCCATGATAGATGCAATCAAGAGGCTATTTGAGAAAACTGCTCCGGAACTGTCGGCAGATATAGCCGAACGGGGCATTTTCTTAACCGGTGGCGGTGCTTTGTTAAAGGGTTTGGACGAAAAAATCCGTAAAACTGTGGATTTGCCGGTGCATGTGGTTCCCGATCCTTTGGAATGCGTTGTAAAAGGTGCCGGCAAGGTTTTGGACGACATAGAACGCTATCGCCAGGTGCTGATTAAACGGATTGAAGACTGAGGATTTTGTTAAGTGATGATGTGATTAGGTGGAAAAGTGGAAAAGTGGAAAAGTGAAACACGACTGATAGATTTAGTGGGGGTTGCTACTTTATCCAAAACTCAATTACTCCTGCACCCCATCACCCCATCACTTCATCACTCCATTACCCCTGTAAAATGCTAAAAAAAAACCTCATCCCCTTGGTCCTGATTCTGCTATCGCTGATAATGTTAATTGGGACAAAGGAAAGCCGTTCTTTAAAAGCCGGTTGGCTGGGTAATACGGTGTTTTTCCCTTTTTTACATTCGCTAAGAGCTATAGAAACAAACCAGCAGCTGAAGCAGGAAGTGTATTCTCTGCGCAAAAAAATGGCCGAGACAACCCTGGAAAAGCTGGAATTGCAAAACGAGCTGAAACAGTATTCCGGAGCATTATCCAAAACATTTGATACGGGGACCTCAGAGTTCGTGCTTGCGGAAGTGATAGGTTTTTCGGGACAGTATCAGGAACGTAACCTTATTGTGGACAAGGGATTGGGTAGCGGCATTCAAATTGGATCCGCAGTGATTTCCGCCAATGGGATTGTGGGGAAAATCATTTTGGTAAATGCAGATCATTCGGTGATTTTGCCCTTTTCCAATCCGAAATTCCAGCTTGCCGTAATGGATGCCCGCACCAGTGTCCAGGGAATTTTGCAGGCTGATATTGCCGGCATAATTTCTATGAATATGGTGAAGCTTGGTTCCGAAATATCGGTGGGGGACACTATCGTAACCTCAAATCTGTCAAGGCTATACCCAAAATCATTCCCGGTAGGAACCATTAAGCGCATCCGAGAATCACAAGATAATTTGTTTATCAGTGCAGACATAAATCCCTTTACTCTGGTGGAAAATCTGGAGCATGTGTTTATTTTAAAGAAAGGCGGAAAAAGTGAGCCACAGCAAAACAACTGATCCCATTATAACCCTTTATGGAGCGCGGTTTTTGCGCATTCCAATCAAAACCAGAATTTTGGAACCCACGGACAGCATCAGCGACATCATCCGTGAATATGCTATACCTCAAATGATTGCAGGGGATATTCTTACCATCAGTGAAAGTCCTTTGGCCATCACCCAGGGACGTGCCATTCCAGTTTCGGAAATCAAGGTAAGCCCCCTGGCAAAACTACTAAGCCACTATGTGGCCAAAGTTCCTTATGGCATAGGTTTAGGCTCAGCCACAAGTATGCAATGTGCCATCGAAGAAACAGGACAATGCCGGATAATGTTTGCCGCATTTATAGGTGCTTTAGGCAAATTATGCGGACGCAAAGGCGATTTTTACCGCATTGCCGGAATGCAAGCTGCTTTGGTGGACGCTGCAACCACTTCACCTGTTCCTCCTTACAACGAAACAGTTATCAAAGGCCCGCTCAATCCCCAAAAAGTGTGTGAGGAGTTAAACGCTGAATTTGGTTTCGGCTTTGCCGTGATGGATATAAACGATATTGGCGGAAGCTGGATGATTGGAGGCAGCAAGGGGGTTAGCAAGCATTTTATTGAAGCTGCCATGAAAGACAATCCTCAAGGCCAGGGCGACGAACTTACCCCGCTTTGCATAGTCCGCAAAGTAGCAGCGGACATCCTGTCTGCTGAAACATCTGCTACAGACGAGACGTCCGTAGCCACAGCAACCACTACAGACGAGACGTCCGTAGCCACAGCAACCACTACAGACGAGACGTCCGTAGCTACGGAATAATGATTATCAGCATTCTTTGGACATTTTTACTCGGCCTGGTGTTTTTATACACTCAGCTACTAATTATACCCGCTTTTTCCATAGCCAGCGTAACTCCAAATGTGCTGATTCCCTGGCTGATTTACCTTGTATGGACGCGTCCAAAGAAGCATGCCCTGATTCTGGCTTTCATTATTGCCGTTATGTATGACACCACCCAGCCGGATACCTTTGGCATGCATGCTCTGGTTTTCTGCCTTTTGGTTTTGGCCATAGATGCATTTCGCAAGCCTTTCGAAGTGGATAGCGTTGTGGCAAAGTTACTTACCATCGGGTTGGCAAATCTTATCTACAGCGTGGTGCAAAACATCATATTCGGCATGTCATATGGCTTTAGCAGCAGTTTGATGCTGCTAAGTCTGGGTGGTTTTCTCTACAATTTGCTCATCAGTTTTGTGGTTTTTTGGAGCATGCAACTGCTCAGCAAGGTACGGTTGATTATCGTTCATGATTAAATCCCAGGCCACCTTGGTTTACAGAATAACTCTGGCAGTTTTGTTTTTGCTGTTGGCAGGTGCTTTATTCCGTTTACAGGTGGTGAAGGGTAAAGATTTTCAGCGTATTGCCGAGAGTAATTTTGTGCGTATCAGGCGCATAACAGCCACTCGTGGAGAAATTTACGACCACAAATACCGCCCCATTGCCCAAAACGTTCCATCTCATAACCTCTATCTAACCAGCGGTAAAATTCGCAATTTGCCCGCTTTGTCCAGGTTTCTGGAGCGCAATTTTGCCATTCCTCAAGCAGAATTGCACAATCTGGTGCTGAAGCAACGCTTCAAAACCTACGAAGAAATCCTGCTGGCCGATAATATTCCCTACGAAACTATGCTGATTCTTTCCGAGCAGTTAAACTACTATCCGGAGCTTTCCTTTCGCATCGGTTCTTCGCGCAACTATATGTATCCCAATCATTTCACGGGATACATGGGGCGCATCAATGAAGATGAATATGAGCTTTATCGTGCCGAAAATTACTCTTTAAATAGCTACATCGGCAAAACAGGCCTGGAACGTTATTACGAGGTGCTTTTAAGGGGTCGGGATGGCCGGGAAATTGTGCAGGTGGATGCTCAGGGTCGCTCATTGAATCTGTTTGATCCTGCCGGCAACATAGAGCCTTTGAACGGTTTATCGTTGGTGCTTACCATCGATAACGACCTGCAAGAGTTTGTTTCCAATACTTTTCCTGCGGGTATGAATGGTGCTATTGTAGTCAGCGATATCCGCAGCGGAGGCATTCTTGCCTACGTCAGTAAACCGGATTATGACCCCAATCTCTTTATGCACAAAATCACTCCCGACATCTGGGCAACCTTGAATCGCGCGGAAAAACCGATGCTGGATAGAATAATTCATGCTTCCTACCCACCGGGTTCGGTGTTCAAACCCTTAACGGCTGCTTTGGGTTTGGATAGTGGCATTGTTACTCCTTACACGCGTTTAGCCTCCTGTGTGGGAGGCATGAAGATAGGCAACCGTTTTTTTAAATGCTGGAACAGCGGCGGACATGGCAGCAACAATGTGATTGATGCCCTTAGGGTTTCCTGTGATGTCTATTTTTACGATCTTTCGCTAAAAATGAATTTGGATAGCTTTCTTGGCTACGCCAAGGACTCGCATTTTTACGCCAAAACCGGCATAGATTTACCCAATGAAAGGCGGGGCTTTTTCCCCAGCATAGCCTGGTATCGCAAAACCTATGGAAAGCATGCCAGCATTCTTGGGCACAAGGTCAATTTGGCCATTGGTCAGGGCGAAGTGCTTACAACTCCCATCCAGATGAATGCCTTTTATGGAGCCATTGCCAATAACGGCTTATGGACTCAGCCTCATCTTTTAAAGCAGACTGTGGGGAGGGGGCGTCTTACGCGGGAGCAGGTGATGCCCTTGGCCAAAAATCGTTTGCCAATGAAGCCTCTAACCTTGCAAACCATCCAGCAAGGACTTTGGGCCGTTGTGAATGCCCCGGGTGGAACGGGTGCCAATGCCAAAGTGAATGGTGGAACCGTTTTCGGTAAATCCGGCTCGGCTGAAAATGCGATGGGACGCACCACCCACGCCTGGTTTTGTGCCTATTTATTGACGAGTAAACCAGAGATTGTGGTTACAGTATTTCTGGAAAATGCCGGTGGTGGCGGTGCGATGGCTGCTCCAATCACGGCAAGAATTTTTAACTATTACATCGGAAATCTGGAAAACATCAAGAAAGTAACCCCCCTGCCCTCGCAATTTCGCACGGCTGAAGACGTGGATCCCGTGCCGGAAGAGATAGACACAGAACCAACTGAACCAGAAACTCCAGCTGAAAACACCACCACACCAACCGGAGCACAGAGCAGTGATTAACCGCAAAAAGTTCGATTTCACACTGCTTGCCTTGTTGGCCACGCTTATTTTCCTGGGCTGTATTGCCATTTTTAGTGCTTCCACCACCATGATTGGCGACCAAATGAGCATTCAAAACAACTGGTGGAAGCAGATCATCTTTGCCTTTTTGGCTTTTGGGGCAATTGCTCTCCTGCTCAAACTGCCCATGCCGATTTTCGATATTGTGGTTATACCCTTGTTTGTTCTGAATATCATAGCTCTGGTTTTAGTGCTGTTCACTCCTGCTGTAAACGGGTCGCACCGCTGGTTCAGCCTTGGTGGAATAAACCTTCAGCCCTCTGAAAGTGCCAAGCTATTAACCATTCTAATGGTGGCGCGCATCATCAGTAAAGAGCACCTGAACGAATACCGCCAGATTTTATATGGATTCCTGATTGTTTTGCTACCAGTGTCTTTAATTATGATTGAGCCGGATTTTGGCACTACCCTGGTGTTTTGGGCCTCACTTTTGGCCATGCTGATTGCTGCGGAAGTGCCGCTATTCTTCATTCTTCTCATGGTTTCGCCCATAGTTAGCGTGGTTAGCTCTGTGTGGTGGCCGGCTATCCCAATTTGGTTGATTATTTTAATTTGTTTACTGTTAAAATCCGGCTTATCTTGGGTTACCATCACTGTTTCTGCGATCGCAAACGTGTTTATCGCCTTCATCACACCGGTTTTTTGGATGGGTCTTAAGGACTATCAGCAAAACCGCATTCTCACGTTTTTAGATCCCACTCGCGATCCCTTGGGAGCCGGATATCAAATCATCCAAGCCAAAATTGCCATAGGCAGCGGCAGCATGTTTGGCAAGGGCTGGCTCCTGGGAACTCAGAAGAACATGAATTTCTTGCCCGAACATCACACAGATTTCATCTTTTCGGTAGTGGGTGAAGAATTCGGTTTTATCGGCAGCATTTTTTTATTAGCCATCTTCGCAGCCTTCTTTTCCCGCATCATTCGCAATGCCAACGATTTAAAAATCAAGGAAAGAAAGGTTGCCGCTTCTGGAATTATGGCTTATCTTATGTTACAGACGTTTATCAATATCGGTATGAATATCGGCTTGGTTCCAGCTACGGGAATTCCGCTGCCCTTTATTAGTTACGGTGGTTCAAACCTGTTGATCAATGCTATCTCCGTGGGAGTTATCCTGAAATATTTGAACGAAAGAGGTTTTATTAAATGACGAAGCGTTTGCTGCATCTCCTAATTTTGCTTGGTTTGGCTCTGGTTATTTACTCTTGCTCCACGCTTGGTTCCACCCTTGTTTTCACCGAAAACGACGTTGAAAATAGCCCTAATCTTATTGTTAACAATGGCTTTGGTGTTTTTTCCACCATCCCATCCGAAGCCTTGAAGGGCTGGAACGTGCATCTGGAAACGCCAGACTCCCAGGAAAGCCCGGTGGTGATTGATGGCAAGGAAATGCTGGAGGGGAAGTCTTCCTTGCGCATAGACGCATCCAACAAAGCGGTGCTGATTTTAAGCGATCCCTTTGTCGTGCGCCGTTACGGAGGATACTATCTGCGGTCCTACTTTAAAACCGATTCTCCAACCCCGCCAAAAGTCCAGCTTCGTTTTATCGTCTTTAAGGAAAACGGTAAGATCGTAAACCGTTTTAAACAAAAGTTCTTACCCAAGTCAGAGTGGAACAGAAGCACCATCAGCGCAGGTTTCATCAGACCGGGAGCTCGTTTTGGCCGCCTTGGCATCTTCATACCTCCCTTTAAGGAAGGCTCTGTCTGGATCGATAACACGGGGTGCTTTGAAGTCCATGGCTTTAAAATAGACTGATGCGGCCAACCCTTCAGCGCGTTAGCAGTGCCGTTTGCCGCGTGGATGGCAGGATAACCGGCCAGATAGACAAACGTAGGGAAGCCGATCTCCCGATCGGGAAGCCGATCTCCCGATCGGCTTGTGGCAATCAGGAGATTGCCACCCGTGCGCCTGTGTGCGCTGCATATCAGACAGGTGAAAGTCCTGTTCAGAGTCACGTCAAGCTCTGTAGCTGAAGGTAACTGCGTCACCGTGAGGTGGGGTGGAGAGCAAC
>DIXL01000057.1 GCA_002428685.1 Cloacimonetes bacterium UBA6081
GCACGGGTGGCAATCTCCTGATTGCTACGTGCCGATCGGGAGATCGGCACCCCGGTTTTCATGAAAACAGTAGTCTCGTCAAGATTCATCTGTCGCCACAACACTGTCGTTCCCGCGGAGGCGGGAATCCAGCCCTTTGAAATCCCGTAGGGATGACACAAATATTGAAGCAAATACTGTTCTATCTGCCGCTCTTCCAGAGCTGTTACTGGGCTGGATTCCCGCCTCCGCGGGAACGACAATGTGGTTATAGTCTTGGGGCAGAGCACCTTATGCTTCCAATGCTGCAAAAAGTGCCTTTATGTCTTTCACTTTAATGACTTTAGGATTGCTCTTCAGTTTAGTGTAGCCGGAAACAAAGATTTTGTCGTAACCAAGTTTTATGGCTTCATGAATGCGGTTATCAAGCTGCGATACAGGACGAACCTCTCCATTCAGGCCAACTTCTCCGATAAAAACAGGTTTCCCGGCAAGGGATTTATCTTTCAGGCTGGATATCAGAGCCGCCAAAATTGCCAGATCAAGGCTGGGATCTGCACTTCGGATGCCGCCTGTAAGGTTTATAAACACGTCACTACTACGTAGATACAAGGCAAGGTTCTTTTCCATAATGGCCAGCAGGATAGCCAGTTTCTTTTGTTCCAAGCCTACCACAACCCGCTGGGGAGTTCCGTAATTGGATGCGGTTGCCAGAGTTTGCACTTCCACAATAAAACTGCGGCTGCCTTCGGTAATGCAGCCAATAGCTGTGCCAATCTGCCGTTCCTCATGGCTTAAAAAGATGCTATTGGGATTGGTAACCTGCACTAAGCCCAGATTTGTCATTTCAAACAGGCCGATTTCGTTTGTAGAGCCAAAGCGGTTTTTAACAGCCCGCAGGATTTTGTATTGATTTCGCAGCTCTCCCTCAAAATATAGCACGGTATCAACCATGTGCTCCAGGATCTTTGGGCCGGCCACAAAACCCTCTTTGGTTACATGCCCAACCATAAAAATGGGGATCCCCAGGCTTTTTCCACAACGGAGCAGCCGGTTTGTGCTTTCCCGCAATTGAGAAATGCTGCCAGGCAGCGATTCAAGCGAATTGAGGCTGATGGATTGAATGGAATCCACAATCACCAGATCGGGTTTTTGTTCGGTGATGGCATCCACAATCTGTTCTGTGTCGTTGGTGCAAAACAGGTAAATATGCTCGCTGGAAACCTGTAAGCGCTTACTCCGCAGTCTTATTTGCTCCGGGCTTTCTTCGCCAGAGCAGTAAAGGGTTTTCTTGCCTTGTTTTCCCATCCACTCTGAAAGCTGCAACATTAAAGTTGATTTGCCAATGCCTGGCTCACCCCCAATCAAGAGCATCATACCGGTTACAATTCCACCCCCCATCACCAAATCAAATTCGCTGATGCCGGTGGAAAGGCGGGAAACTTCACTATATTTTAAGTCTATAATTCTTTGCGGCCTCACATGGGTGTGGGGGGCAACATTCTTTGCTGCTTTTCCCGTAACCATGGTAGATTCCTTCATGGTGCTCCAAGCACCGCAGGAAGGGCATTTGCCGCTCCATTTGCTTGTTTCATATCCGCAATCGGCACAAAAAAACACTGTTGCCATGATATCCCCTATGTTGCTTTTTTTCACAAATATTTAACGGGAGTTTTGTGGCAAGATATTTTTGTAATAGCCCTCAACGCTTATGCATAACAGATTACTTGCCTTTATTATTTGGATTCAAGACTAAAAACAATTTTAAGCTTTGAAAAAAATGTTTTGCATGCCGGAACATTTGCACTATAATATGTTGCGAGGAGACAATGATGAGACCTAACATAATTGTATTTTCTACTCCCACCTGCTCTTGGTGCAAAAAATTGAAAGAGTATCTAAAAAAGCACGGCCAATATTTTAAAGATATAGATGTGTCAAAAGACCTTGCGGCTCAGCGTGATATGATCCGCAAAACAGGACAACAAGGGGTTCCACAACTATGGATCAACGGGGTTGCGGTGGTTGGTTTTGACCGCGACAAAATCAATAGGCTACTAAACATTGAAATTAACCACAAGGAGATACAAAATGACTGACTATTCACTCAAATTCCACGATCTTGTAACCCGCTTACAAGTAGTGCTCAGCGAAATTGACTATGCCCAGAAGGCATGCTTGCAAGCAGGTAGAATGGAATGCATGCTACTAAACTACTTAAACAAAATTGACGCTCCGGCCAACATGAACGAGCTGGCCAAAGTGTTAAACGTTTCTCACAGCCGCGTTACCCGGATAATGGACAACCTGGTAAACAAAAAGCTTGTCAATCGCCAACCTTCTGACGATGACAGACGCTGTTGGTTTGCCATTATTACCGACAAGGGTAAAAAACTGGCGAAAAACAGCCTGCAAACTGTTGTGGATCAGCAAATTCGCATTCTTAAGAAACTGCCCGAAAAAGATGTGGAGCCATTATTCAAACAACTTAAGCAGTATGTGGAAAAATACGAAGAGGTTTTGAAGGAAACCTACGTGGAGATTTAGTGGCAACTACAGTAGTTACCAAATGGGTCGGAAACATGGTGTTCGATGCTGAAGTTAGCGGGCATCATATTTTGATGGATGCAGACCCGGAATGGGGTGGAGAAGATAAAGGATCGCGCCCCAAACCATTACTGATGGCTGCCTTGGCAGGTTGTTCGGGGCTTGATGTTGTCTCAATCCTAAAAAAAATGCAGGTTGAGAATTACCAATTTGAGATTGAGACCAACGCCGAATCGACCAGCGAACACCCCATAGTTTATCACACAATTACGGCAAAGTTCAAGTTTGTTGGCGAAAACTTGCCAGAGGACAAAATCATCAAGGCTGTTACTTTATCAACAGAAAGATACTGTGGCGTAAATGCCATGCTGAAAAAAGCAGCCAATGTTATTGTTAAAATTACCATTAATGATGTAGAGGTGATGTAAGATGAAATGGGGATTAATCCTTATCCTGACGCTATTGATTGCGCTGTTAGGTTGCACTCCTGTTCCTAAAGGTGAATCTGCAGAAACACCCAACGCTGAAGAGGTTGGTTTTGATGAAGCCATGGGCAAGGCAGGCTCTAATGTTGCGCCAGGAACTTGGTTGACCGATTATGATGAAGCTCTGGTTTTAGCGAAAAAACTGGATCGTCCCGTGCTGATCAATTTTACCGGCTCAGATTGGTGCGGATGGTGTATCAAGCTGGCAAAAGAAGTGTTCTCACAGGATGTCTTTGTAAAATACGCCGGCGAGAATTACGTGCTTTTAAAGCTTGATTTTCCCCGCAAAATAGAGCAAACACCAGAAATGAAAGCTGCTAACGAATCCCTGGCAAAAAAGTATGGTATAGAAGGTTTCCCCACACTCGTTTTTGTGGATTATACCGGAAAAGAACTAACCCGTGCAAGCTACCAACCCGGTGGCCCAGAGGCATATATTAAATACCTGCAAGGGTTGCTAAACAATAGCAAATAAACATAATTCAGAAATTGCAGCCTGCTATGATTTTTAGCAGGCTGCTTTTTATGTAAAGAGAAAAACATGAAACGATATATCCTGTTTGGCATGCTCTATACAATTTTCACCTTCTCGTTTGCGGATTTCATCCCCATCGCTGTTGCAAAACCTGATACCCTACAACACCTGGGTTTTGAACTTGTTGATAACTGGGCCTGGCTAAAAAACCGTGATAATCCCGTATTGGGAAATCATCTGAAACTTGAGGACAGATACACGGCCAGAAATCTGAAAGCAAGCCAAAAACTATCCAAGCAGCTTTACAAAGAGTTTGTCGGTTGGATCCCCAAGCAGCAAACCAGTGCCGTAAGAGCAGAAAACAATTACCTTTACTTCAGTAAAAGCTGTAAAAACAAGCCCTATCCGATTCATTACCGAACAAAAGATAGCCCTGGCAGCAAGGAAGAAGTAGTTTTAGATGAGAACAAGCTGGCTAAAGGGAAAGACTACTTTGCCCTGGGGTTTTTTGTCATAAGTCCGGATTCCAAACTGCTGGCATATAGCACAGATTGTTCTGGCGATGAAACTTATACTTTACATATAAAAAACCTTGATAATGGGAAAACCCAAAATTCCGGGATAAGCGAAATAGGCGATTTTGTTTGGCAAAGCGACAGCCGGCACTGCTTTATTACCAAACAAAACGAAAGATTGCAAACAGATAGCTGCTACCGTTTGGACACCGCAACAAATGAACAAACATTGCTGTATAAAGAGCAAGATTCTGCCTATGATATTGGTTTGTCCCTTTCCTGCGACAACAATTATGTAATACTGTTGTCATCCAGTAAAACCTGCACAGAGGCACATTATATTCGCCGCAGTTCAGACTCTGAGGGCTTTGTTGTTTTGGAACAGCGACGCAAGGATCATCATTATTATCCGGATATCTTGAACGAGATCTTGTATATACAAACCAATCTGTGGCATCCAGATTTTTCCATCATCATATGTGATTTATCCCACCCGGAAGCTGCTAATTGGAAACAACTGATTCCGGCAAAGGAATCTATGCCTATTGATGGTTTTGCTGTTTTTACGGATAATCTTGTTCTGGTCAGGCGCATAAATGGGGAAAAAAGCATACAGGTTGCCTCTGTGGAAGATGGTTCTATTACGGATGAGATAATTCCTGATAACTGTTCCGACCTCAATTTGTGGTTCAATCCCAACCCCAAAGCAGGCAGCTTTACTTATTCCCTGGAAAGCGAGCTTATGCCTTATGGGATTTATCGCTATAGTTTTCACAACAAAGAAATTGTGCAAATCTATCATAGCGATTTGGCAAAACCATACTCTGCGGATTTATATAGTATGAAGGTAGTTCAAGTTCCCTCCTTGGATGGAACTCTCATTCGCCTTAGCATTGTTTTTCGTAAAGACCTCGATTTATCAAAGCCACAAGCTGTTTGGTTATCCGGTTATGGAGCCTATGGAGACCCCAATGATCCCTGGTTTTCCACTTCCCGATTATCGCTATTGGATAGAAACATCATATTTGCAACAGCACACATCAGGGGCGGAGGCGAATTTGGCCAGTATTGGTATGATGCAGGGCGTTTACAGAACAAGAAGAATACTTTTGATGACTTTGTGGCATGCATAGATTATTTGTTGGATAACAAGATATGCACTGCAGACAAATTGATAATTGAAGGTGGAAGTGCTGGCGGACTGCTAATGGGTGTTGTAACGAATCTTGTTCCCGAAAAAATTGGTCTGGTAATAGCTGATGTTCCCTTTGTAGATATGATTTCCACTATGTTGGATACAGAGCTTCCTTTAACTCAGCAGGAATACGAAGAATGGGGTAATCCCAATTTTCCGAATGACTTCGCCTACATGCTTAGCTATAGCCCCTACGAAAATGTTCATCGGACATCCCTACCCAAAATGTTGATCAGTGCTGCCTGGTTTGATACACGGGTTGGTTACTGGGAAGCCTTGAAGTGGACTCAGAAGCTTCGCACAAACAATCTTGGCTCAAATCCTATCGTGTTTCGCCTGCTTAGTTCTGAAGGGCATACCGGCAGTTCTAACATATATATGGGGTTAAAAAGTATTGCCATAACTTATGCCTATGCCATAAAAGCAATTATGGAATAATTCGTTCGCTGTTTTATTCTCTTGTTTAGTTCAGATAACGGTTCAATTTGAGAGGTCTGGTTATAAACTCTCACCCAAAGTTGCAAGCCCGTCTCACTTGGACAAGTGGGGATAACGCTTTATGAGGTGCGGAGATATGACGGACTATGTTTGGACTTGGACATCGGCTGTTTTGGACGTTTCTGGACGTCTTTGTATCATCGATTATTGCAAATAGGGCTGATTTTGGACTGGAGTTGGACATCCGCCAGCTCCAGCCCAAAATACCGATTTAGAAAAGCCGCACCTGAAGTGACAAAACTCCAATCAGAAATGCTTCGAGACCCTGATCTGAGTCTATAATCTGGACTTTGTAGTCTAAATTAAATGGCTGTAAAATAATACGTCTATTGGTGGGATCGAGTTCCACTTTCTTGAGCGTGACCCCATCGTCGGCTCTGATCGCACAGACCTTTTCATTGGCAATTTCCCAATCCAGCTCCTGTTTGATGACCACGATGTCCTCATGCAGGATATTGGGTTCCATACTGTGTCCATTTACTCTAAATGCCATATACTTATCAGTCTGGCCGGGAAGCAAGGAACGAGGGAGCTCAATATTCTCGCCTAAATCCCGGCAGTCTATGATGTGCTCTCTGGGTCCGGCGGAAATATCGCCGATAATCGTGAGGTTCACGGTGCGAGTGTAATCTATTGTAGGAGCCTGAATTAGCCCGGTCTTGCTATCGACGACCTTGAGTTTCTCCTCCAGTCTTTCCTTCATCCAACCATCAAAATCCTGCACGATCCGGGTCGTACCCTTGCCAGTCAGAAGCCAATTTACATTCACTTCAGACTCGGATAACTTGAGCAAAAGCTCGGGATCTGGGTAGCGTTCTCCGGCTTTATACCTCGATAACGAGGCGGCCGAGATGCCATATTTTTTGGCGAACTGATAGTTTTTTAACTTCATACTCTTCATCAGCATAGCCAATCGTTGTCCAACCTCTGGGGCTGCCATAATACCTCCATTGTTCAATTTGCCATTGACATATTTCCATACGGATTTATAGTGAACTCAGAACATCAATATATAGCCGTATAGTTGTGTCAATGTTTATTTTCAGAGGGTATCTATCCCAATGGCATTCGTGCCGTCGAGTTTGGGCACCCTTGAAAAAAGTGCCGGAAAGATCCGCCAGACAGCAGAAAGGACTTCCCAAGATATTGGATGCAAGGTACTTAGCACCCTGTTAAAACTAACCAGAGAGGTGAAAATGACCGCGAGACAGTGCAAAAAGTCGGGCTGCGAAGCCTGCCAAACGCAGAATGTCCAAGTCCAACCATATCCACTCGGACTTGGACAAAACAGCTTCAAGCTCTCACTGCGCATAGCATCCGGGCACAATATCCATTCTTTGTGCGAAATTGTGTCCAGGTGCTACGCAAAATGTCCAAGTCCGTGTCCAAGTCCAGGCGAATGTCCAAGTCCATGTCCAAGTCCGGCATCTACAATTTGTCCAAGTCCAATTACAGGTAATCGGATATCATGGGAAGGATATGAAATAGAGCGAGATTTTACGATGATCTGGCTGCCCCTTGCGCGGGTGGCGGAACTGACAGGCAAGTCGATCAAGACAATCCGCAGACTGGTGAAAGAAGGAAACCTGCCTGCGGTAAACAGATTGGTGCCCAGTGGGAAGAGCCATACCACCAAGACCTTTGTCCTGGCGGCAGGTGAGCTTCTCGACCTGGAGATAGCCGACTGCAAGAGCAAGAACCAGCTTCATCAGCAGCTTCCGGGGAGCATCGGTGGCCGATAAACCTGCCACGCTGATGCGCAACGAGAAGTGGGCAAAGAAGTTGTATGAAGCCAATCCTCCCACACTGGAAGAAGCCATGCAGATGATCGGCATCCAGATGTTGAGTGATATGCCCCGAGCCGAGAAGCTCAACAAGGACTCCATAGATAAGCTTATGGGCATCATCAATACTCAATTGGGAGATAGGTCGCAGCATTGGTCAATGAGCCCACCAAAGCGATAATAGACCGCTGTGTGCGGCTTGGACTGAGAGACACGCAAGTGCAAGCCCCTACCAAGACCAGCATCGGGCTCTGGGGCATAGAAGATCAACATCTCTCCACCACCATCCAAAAGCAGCAGTTGTTCTGGATCGGGAACCACTTTGAAGCCGATGTACGTCAGAACTTCGCCGATACCCTCTCCCAGGCAATAGAGCAGGGCTACACCAAAGAGATGCTTGCAGATACTCTCAAAGACCAGTTCAATGATCTCGCCAATCGCTCATCCCACTACTGGCAGGGACTGGCAGAGCACACCGCACTCAGGATCAGGGAATTTGGTAGGTTGAGGGGTTACAAGAAAGCCAAAGCCAAATACTCGTCATTCCGGGCTTGAACCGGAATCCATTTGATCCCCTGGATGATCGCACCAGTGACATCTGCCGGGCTCTGGCAGCCCAGGATAAGGTCTATCCCCTAAACGATGCCCTCGAAGTGATGGATAATCTCATGGCTCTGGATACCAAGTCCAACAGTCTGGATGATGCCAGAGACTATATCAAAGCTCTTGCACCGTGGATCAAAGACGATCAGATCGAATATGACTCAGATATGAACCCGGTAGGCGTCTCCGGAGCGCATACGCCGTTCCCACCCTTTCATTGGAAGTGCAGGACAACGACTGTTATCTGGACTGATTAGGATAGAGCAGGTTAGCAACAGAAGTCAAAGCTCTGTTGGCTGTATAAACCTCTAATGATATCTCTATCAATTTGACCTATAACAAAAAGAGGTTGACCAGATAGGCATCTTCCACGAACTTGCCTCAAGAGAAAATAACGCTTATTGGGGTTGCGAGTTGTTGAAAGATATTCTGGTTACATACCTAAACGATCTGCAGAAGATCATCAACCGGGGAGATGCCCGGGAAGAGTCCTTTTATCATTGTCTAAAGGACATGATCGAGGCTTATGCCAAGCTGAGCAAGATTAGCAAATGCGAAGTAGGTATCCTGCCCAAGACAACAGAAGCTGGAAACCCGGACTTCCGTGTCTGGGATGGCAAAGCCCATATCACTGGCTATATCGAAGCTAAGAAACCAGAGACTTACAACCTTGATCCCATCGCAGTAAGCGAACAGCTCAAGCACTACCTGGCTACCTTTCCCAATCTTATCCTAACCAACTTCTATGAGTTCCGTCTCTATCAGCATGGGATGTTTGTAGATTATGTAACTATCGCCAGTCCGATCAATGCCACCCAGATGCACATCACTCCTCCAGCTTCGCATGTAGATGAGCTATCCACCTTGCTTGACCGCTATTTCAGCTTTTCACTTCCTGCCATCACAGACCCCAAGAGCCTGGCTAATGCACTGGCTAAACGAACCCGCTTCCTACGGGACGAGATCATCACCATTGAACTGACAGAGGAGGAGATGCAAGGCAAGAAGGTGCTGCTGAACTTTTATGAATCCTTCAAGAAGCTACTGATCAACAACCTGACCATAGAGCAATTTGCCGATCTCTATGCTCAAACCCTCACCTATGGAATCTTTGCGGCTCGCACCCGTAGTGAGGGTGAGTTCAACCGGGAGCTCATTTACAAATACATCCCCGGCACCCTGGGCATCCTGAAAAGTATCTTCAGGTTTATCTCCCTGGAAGAGCCGCCCAAGGCTCTGGCAGTTTTGATCGATGACATTGCAGATATCCTCTTCAATACTGATATCCAAAAGATACTGCACCGCTTCTACACCGAGGGCAAAGGCAGAGACCCTATCGTGCACTTCTATGAGACCTTCTTAAGCGAATACGATCCCAAACTGAGAGAGAAACGGGGAGTCTATTATACCCCTGAACCTGTGGTGCGCTATATCGTGCGCAGTATCCACAGCCTTTTGAAAAGCCACTTGTCAACGGAATTTTAATATGCAC
>DIXL01000104.1:0-18895 GCA_002428685.1 Cloacimonetes bacterium UBA6081
CAATTGAAAGTAAACTCTGTATAAGAGATTTGAGGATGGCTTCGAGGAGGAAGCGTCGAGGTTTCAGCTCTTTGAATTTCATTTTGCGAGCGATAGCCCAGGCGAGAGAGTGGTAGCGATCTGCAAGCTGCTGCTGTTTAGAGCTAAGTTTTGCAGAGGTATTTATACGGGCAGAAAGCTTTACCCCAGGGGCTTGAGAGGAAAGCAGGCGTTTTTTGCGTGCCCACTCCTCTATCATGGAAACGGGGGGCATCTTGCCGGGTTTGCGACCTTCGTGAACGTATTGGGCATAAGGGGCGATCTGCGAATCCACAAAGACATCAATCTGATACTTATCGTGATAGACTTTGGTTTTGATGCCTCTGCGGAGCTTACCCCAGGCAACAATGTGATTGCGATCCACGAAGGCCACAGCGCGTTCTTCAATGCGATCGGCAAGCCAAAGTAATCCAAGAGGTTCAGTTCCACCTTTTTATCGGTGAGAGAGAGGTATTCCACTTTGAAGGCACCGACTTCCAGGACGCCGGCAAAGAGGGTTTGAGCACCGTTTATGACGACGAAATTGAGGGTATGAAAGCCGGTGGCAATCTCGCGCAGGTTCCCCTCCAAGATATCTTGCAGGGCAGGGGAATAGAGCACGGTAATGCTTGCCTGGCGGGCTTCTTGAGACCAGTAATCCACTCCGGAGAGGGACAGGCTGTCGAAGCTCCAGGCAATGATTTCGGAGCTCTGGAAGAGGAGAGCGGAATCGCGGTAGATATTTATGATCATGGGGCATCCTTATGGTCGAGGGGTTGAGAGGTGGCTGCTTGCCTGGCTTTGATGCAGGCTATATAGCTGTTAAAGACGTTATAATTGAAATAATCGGCATATTTCTCCAGGACAACCTTATCGACGGCGAGGATGCGCTGTTTGAGGGGCAAGGGGATGGAGTCCCATTCTTTTTCAAAGCTCAGGCGGGAGAACATTTCCAGTTCATCGGTGGAATCGTCTGTTTCGAAGTAATCTATGATATATTCATAGCATTTAACATCATATTCATCAACCATGTTATAAGCTCCTTTGGAGGTATATTGTTGAGATAGCAGCATGACTTTGCCATGCTCTTTGGGATCGAGGTTTTCCATAATTCTCTCTATTGATTTGGGATGAAAAGTTTTAAGGGTGTTTTTGTCAAGGCTGAATACGGCAAAGTCGTGCTTTTGTACACCTTCTACCATCCTCACCTTGGGGGTTCCAGACATAGAGATTGAGGGAATTATCGCGTTTTGAGAGAGCCAGGCCAGCTTGTTTGAGGGGATTGGAGAGGAGCTCAGATACCAGGGACATATATTGTTTTTGGGTGGAGATGCCAAGCTCTTCCTTATGGTTGGAGACGTGCTTGAAAAGCTTTGCATTTGTGGCGAATTCCAGGTCTTTGGCTTTGGAAACCAGGGCGGAAACATCCTGTTCGCGCAGTTTGAGGAGGTTATTGTAGCGATCCAGGGCAGCATCGTAAGGCTCGGAGGGTTCAAGATAGGGAACAACGCGTGTGCGGCAGTTGTAATGGTAAGGGGGGAGCCAGGGTTCCATATCCGGAGTGGGGGCTTGGGCAAAATTTTGGTTTGCTTGCCAGAACGAGGCGGAATGCACCAGGGACTCTTGGGAATCCAGCCTCCCGGAAGCCGAATCAAGCTGAAAGATGCGTCCGTGCATCATGCGGGAAGAGGCACTGGGGGTGATAGTCCCTTTTTTGATCGATATCACCGTGGGACCGCTAAGCTTGCCGCTGATGCCTCAGCAGAAGCCGATCCCGAGCCCGGAAATATCTTCATGAAGCTGAGATATCTCCTCTTGCGCATGGGAGCAAGTCCTGAAGGCGTGGAAATTGCTGAAGCAGTGGAACTGGTGAAGCTATATAACGAGGAACGGGCGCAGATGCTCTGCCCGCTGCTGGGGATCACTTGAGCAGATCGTCGATGTCTTTTACGCCCACTCCCTTGCCTGCAGTACCAATGCGGTACAGCAGATAAACGATCACGGCGGCAATTAATAGAACTATCATTTTTACCTCATTATACATGATAATCATAAACTAAGGAAAAGCAAATGAGCGATACAAAGTTTACCATAAATCTGGATTTTAAAGGCCGTAATGATCTTGAAAAAATCATCGAACAGATTGGAAGAGAGCATAATATCCCCGTTAATGTGGATATCTCCAAGGCGGAAATTGGCATTTTACAGAATTTGAACAAACCATTCAACGCTGCCTATGAGGGTGTTCGCCAATTTACTTCCCAATTGGGCTTGGCAATCTCCGGTGTACAGCAAATATATGGTGCCCTGGATAGAACTATTGGCTCTTTCGTGCGCGCCGCCCAGGATGCCGAATCTGCGGATATGGCACTCAAAGGCTCCTTCCGGGCTACTGGGCTGGAAGTGAATCTCAATGCCCAAAGAATGTCCCAATACGCTGCCCAATTACAAAAAACCACAATCTATGAAGATGATATGCTGAAACGCCAAATGGCTCAGATGCAGAATATCGGCCGCTTTACCAATACCGATACCCTGATGGGTGCCACCAAGGCAGCTATCGGCCTCTCCGCCGCGTTCGGAATCGATCTGGCTACCGCCATGGACCTGGTGGGCAAAGCCGCCGCCGGAAATACCAGCATGCTGGGCAGATACGGGATTGTGCTAAATGAAACCGCCAGCCAAGCGGAAAAACTGAGCCAGCTTATCAGTATTGGCACCGGATATTTTAAGCTCGCAGAAGACCAGGCTGGAACGTCAGCGGGATCGGTGGCGCAGCTAAAAAATGCCTGGGGTGATCTGCAAGAGGTTTTGGCAGAGGGAGTGCTGCCGGTGATCACCAAGCTAAGCACCGCACTGAAGCCACTGGTGGAATTTGCTTCATCCATGGGATCGGATCATTCTGTAAGTTCCCCCTATAATCAATTTTAGAAGGGAGTCAAAAAAAATGCTTGACTGATTAACAATAAGCACCATATTATAACTTTGTAAGTTAACATTCCTAAAAGTGTGTGGAGGTATCATGTTAAACTTAGTTACAGTAAAGCTGAAGTGTGTCCACTGCGGACATTCCCTAATGGATCATGAGCGTCTGGTTGATAACGTAGCATCCATCAAATTATATTTGAAAATTGGAGAAAATGAAGGCTATATTTGGCTTTCTTCCATTTATGGCAGCTACAATCTGGAATCCAACATCGATATTGAAAAAGGGGAAGTTGCGATGTTCAAGTGTCCCCACTGTTTCCATGAGCTAAAATCTGCCGAAACCTGCAGCGAATGCAATGCGCCTTTGGTAGATTTTCATTTGGAGGAAGGCGGAAAGGTGTCCCTCTGTTCACGTGCCGGATGCAAAAAACATTCTGTAGAGTTTGAAGATTTGGGCACCGCCATGAACCATTTTTATAACGAATTTGAGCTGCAAAAGTTCACTCCGGAAACGATGGTTTCCCCAAAAAAGAAGAAGCCGGAGCAATCTGAAAGCAAAGAACTGCTGGAAAGCGGCAGTTTTCTAAATTCCTATTGTCCCCATTGCAAAATGAGCCTGATTAATGACAATCTGCTGATACTGAAGGTGGAAAAGCAGGATGGGGAAATGGGAATATTATACATGAGTCCATATCTGAACGTGTTTACCCATACTACCACAGTAAAGATTCATGAAAAATCTCCCGCCAAAGACATCAAGTGCATTTACTGCGACCACAGCCTGGTGCATCCGGAAAAGAAATGCCCAAAATGTAATTCTGACCTGGTGCAGATAAACGTAAGTGCCATGCGCCGTCTGATAGACTTCTATTTCTGTTCACGCAAAGGCTGTGTCTGGCATGGGCTTAGCAATGAAGACCTAAACTACATTATGCTGGAAGACAGCCAGGAGTGGTAAATGTATGAAATTCTCAGCAAAGAGGAGATGGCCGATAGTTCAATAATTAGGCTTGATATTCATGCTCCCATGATCGCCAAAAAAGCGAAACCGGGGCAATTTGTAATTATCCGGGTGAATGAACAGGGCGAACGCATACCTTTAACTATTGCCGATTGCAACGCCTTTTCCGGTGTTATAACCATAATCTTTCAAATTGTGGGCAAAACAACTGCTCTGCTCCGCGGTTATAAAGCTGGCGACTATATCAAAGACGTGGTTGGCCCCTTGGGAAAGCCGGCAGAAATTGAGAAAGTCGGCACCGCAATTGTTGTGGGTGGAGGTACCGGTATTGCCATTTTGCATCACATCACCAAAGCCATCAAGGACGCTGGAAACCATGTAATCGGGATTCTGGGGGCGCGCACCAAAGACCTGATTATCATGGAAGAGCAAATGGACAACCTCTGCGATGAAATGATGATTACCACAGACGATGGCTCTTACGGCACTCAGGGCTTTGTTACAGATGCCCTGAAAAAATACCTGGATGAACGACCGGACATCAAACTGGTGTATGCCATCGGGCCTATCATCATGATGAAAAACGTGTGCAAACTCACCAAACAATATGGCATCGAAACCAAGGTGAGCCTGAATCCCATTATGATAGACGGCACCGGAATGTGTGGTGGTTGCAGAGTTTCTGTAGCTGGAAAAACGCAGTTTTGTTGTGTGGACGGGCCGGATTTTGACGGGCACAAGGTAGATTTTGATGAGCTGGAAAAGCGCAACAGCATGTATCTGAAGCGTGAAAAAGACGCATTGCTGTTCTCAATCCGTTAGGGGGGCCAATGCTGGATTATGATGTAAAGTATCTAAAATTTAAAACCTATTTAAACACCTACTGTCCCCACTGCAACAAATCATTCAACGTAAAAGAACGGGAACACGACCATCTGATGTTCAAAGGTGTGTTCAAAGGCCAGGATATGGTGCTGAAACTTAGCCCCTATCTGGACGTGTTTGAAGTGGAAAGCTCGGTGGAAGTAAATACCGGCGAAATCTTGGATGATCTGCTGTGTCCCGGCTGCAAACAAAGCCTGGTGGATACTGACACCACCTGTGGAGAGTGCGGTTCTGCCGTGGCAAAGATAACCATTTCGGCATATTCCAAATTGCTACCCTTCTTTATTTGCTTGAAGCATGGCTGTGAGTGGCATGGCCTTACCAAAGCCGATGAGCGCACCATCAAGCTGAAAATTCCGCGCCAGGAAATGCCGGAACAAGATCAAAGACTGCGCGGACACAACTTTTTGGAAGTTCCCTACGGGCTTACTACCGAACTTACTCAATTGGAAGCGGGACGCTGTTTACAATGCACCAATCCCAAATGCGTCAATGGCTGCCCGGTGAATGTGGATATTCCGGAATTTATCAGGCAAATTCGGGCAGAAGATTATGTCCAGGCTGCCAAGGTGATCAAGCAACACAACATCTTGCCTGCTGTGTGTGGAAGGGTTTGCCCGCAGGAAGAGCAATGCGAGGCGCACTGCGTTTTGGGCATCAAAGACAACCCCGTTGCCATAGGCAATTTAGAGCGCTTTGTGGCAGATTGGGCGATGAAAACGGATTCGATCAAGGTGCCGGTTATTCACAAAAAGCTGAACAAAAAAGTGGCTGTAATTGGCTCGGGGCCGGGTGGGATAACCGTTGCAGGAGACCTTTTGCAGCTTGGTTACACGGTTACCGTGTTTGAAGCTCTGCACGAGCCTGGGGGAGTTCTGGTGTATGGAATCCCCGAGTTCAGACTGCCAAAGTCGATTGTTCATAGTGAGATAGACTACCTGCGAAAGCTTGGCTGCAAGATCGAGCTAAACACCGTTATTGGCACCGCCATAACCATTGATGAGCTGATAAATGAATACGATGCAGTTTACATTGGGGTGGGTGCGGGACTTCCGGTATTTATGAATATTGAAGGCGAAAACCTGTGTAACATCTTCTCTTCCAATGAATACCTTACCCGCATAAACCTGATGAAAGCCTATCGCTTTCCCGAATATGACACACCCAAACCGGAAGGAAGCCACGTAGTAGTTGTTGGAGGCGGAAACGTGGCAATGGACAGTGCTCGCAATGCCTTACGATGTGGATCAAGCGAGGTAACAATTGTTTACCGCCGTTCACGCAAGGAACTGCCTGCCCGTGAAGAGGAAGTCCGCCACGCCATGGAAGAGGGTATCAAGTTCAAACTGCTCACCAATCCCGTTCGCTTTATCGGAAATGATATTTCCTGGGTAAAGGGAGTGGAATGCGTCAGCATGGAGCTTGGAGAGCCGGATGCAGATGGACGCAGAAAACCGGTTCCAATCAAGGATTCCAATTTTGTCATAGATACCGATATGGTAATTATCGCCATTGGGACAGGACCCAGCCCCTTGATATTTAATACCACGCCAAATCTGGCACGCAACCGCTGGGGCTACATTGAAGTAAACCCCGAAACCATGGAAACCTCCATCCCCGGTGTTTATGCCGGAGGTGATATTGTTACCGGCTCTGCCACAGTGATTTCTGCAATGGGCGCAGGCAGAATTGCCGCCAATGCCATCCACAAAAAGCTTAGCGGGGAGTGAATTAGAAACCTTAAAACTTTTGAATATTTAAGGCAGATTAAGTATGCCTACCTCCTTTTTTACGATAGGATGATATTTATTCTTAGTCTCCAGCCTGGGAGTAATACTGAGTCCCAAAGGTTGGCGTAGATTCCAAATCATTGTTCTTCATAATCCTTGAAAACAGCAGCCAGGTTTTTGCCTCACACAATCTATAGTTTCTCCAAATTCAATGGTTTCTTACATAGTCCCATTCCCATATCATTCCCATATCATTCCTAATAATATTGAGAATGATATGGGAATGATATGGGAATGGTAACAAGAAAGAATGACAGCCCAGAGCTCCTGGTGGAGTCGTTTCAGCCATACCCAAACCCCAAAAAATCCCCCAGCAACACGGCTGAAAAGACTACACCCTACTTGTCATAAACCACATTCCGGCAGTGTGTAGTCCTTTCTGCCAGAAAATTGGAGATCAATTTGTATCCGGCATCAGGCAGAAACGACTCCACACAAGCACCGTCATAAACCACTCCGGCAGTGTGTAGTCCTTTCTGCCAGAAAATTGGAGATCACTTTGTATCCGGCATCAGGCAGAAACGACTCCACACAAGCACCACAGCACTCCAGAACTCCAGCCCTAACCAAGAAAGATATTGACGAAATTTGTGCATTGCAGATAAATAACTCGCGTCAGGCAGAAGGGCTTGTGCCCGCTGAAAATATGGAGTATTTATGCAGATAAACGGAAAAGAATTTGCCTCGGTTTGGTTTGAGCACCATCGGGTAAAAATGATAGATCAGAACAAGCTTCCCTGGGAATTTTGCGTGGCAGAATATGCAAATTATATGGAAGTAGTTAATGCCATCCGCGAAATGACAGTGCGTGGAGCTCCGGCCATTGGAGCAGCCGGAGCTTATGCCATGGCTTTGGCGGCTCAGAACGCTCCGGATGAGAAGTTCCGAGCCTATCTGCGCACGGCGCACGACGAACTGATTGCCACGCGCCCCACTGCCATAGACCTGAATAATGGAGTTAGCCACGTTTATGAAAGCACTCTAAAGTTCATCCCCGATTATGCGCATGCCCGTCGGGTGGCCATTTTAACCGCCAAGGAATTTGCCCAAAAAAGCGCGGAAGACTGCCATCAGATTGGCCATGTAGGCCAGGAAATTGTGCCTCATGGTGCCAGGATATTAACGCATTGCAATGCCGGTGCTTTGGCAACTGTGGATTGGGGAACTGCTTTGTCGGTAATTCGCATGGCACACAAAAAGCGCAAGGATATATTTGTTTATGTGGATGAAACCCGTCCCCGTTTTCAAGGTGCCCGCTTAACCGCTTTTGAGCTTGAACAGGAAGGAATTCCGCATGCCATTATCACCGATGGAGCAGCCGGATTTTACTTTTGGAAAAATGAGATAGATTTAGTGATAACCGGTGCAGACAGAGTTTGTCTGAATGGCGATATTGCCAATAAAATTGGAACTTACGAAAAGGCTGTGTTAGCTCATGAGCACAATATTCCCTTCTATATTGCAGCCCCGCTTACCACTTTTGATTTTACCTGCAAGGAAGGGGCAGACATTCCCATCGAAATTCGCGACGAGGATGAAGTGAAACGCTATAATGGCAGTTATTTGGCCAATCCCGGTTCTCCGGCTTTAAATCCTGCTTTTGACATCACTCCTGCCAAATACATAACCGGAATTATTACCCACAGAGGGATATTCAAACCCAAAGAAGCGGCGCAAAAGGTGCAGGGATGAGCTTTGACATCGTTATTGAAGGCGGCACAATTGTTACCATGGACAGCGATTTCCGGATTCTGGAAGAGCAGTGTTTGGGGATTTTGGATGGAAAGATTGCAGCCATCTTTCCCAAGGGAAGCAGCTCTTATGAAGCAAAACAACGTATTAATGCCAAAAACTGCCTGATTATACCCGGCTTGATTAATGCTCACTCTCACCTGGCAATGACCTATTTCAGAGGCCTGGCAGATGATTTACCCCTGCATAAATGGTTGCAGGAATATATCTGGCCACTGGAAGCAAAGCTGATAAAACCAGATTTTGTTTACGATGCCAGCTTGCATGGTGCTGCGGAAATGATCAAAAACGGGATCAGCACTACTAACGATATGTATTTTCACATGAGTTCCATTGCCGATGCCTGTATTAAAGCAGGTTTGCGGGTGGTGATTAGCGAAGCACTACTGGATATGCAGCTTTCGGAAGAAGAGCGTAAATGCTGCATTGGTAACCGGATAAAGAAACTGAGAATAGATTACAAAGCGGAGCCACTGGTGGATTTTTCGCTGGCTCCGCATTCCATTTACACCTGTGGCACAGAAACCTTAAAAACTTGCGCCAAAGTGGCCAGGGAAAACGATATTCTGGTTCATATGCACCTTTCGGAAACCCAGGATGAGGTGCTAAACTGCCAGAAAGCACATGGTATAAGACCGGTGGAATACATCAAAGAACTCGGTCTGTTGGAGGTTCGCAGCGTTTTGGCACACGGAATTTGGGTGGAAGAAAACGAAATGGATTTGCTGGCCGAAAGCGGAAAAGCAAGTATTGCCATCTGCACGGAAAGCCATTTGAAGCTGATCTCCGGCTTTGCACCGCTTAAAAAGTATCTGGAAAAAGGAATAAACGTGTGTTTGGGCACCGATGGCGTAGCCAGCAACAATAATTTGGATTTGCTGGAGGAGGTATCCATCACGGCTAAACTGCATAAGGCTTTGAACAATGACCCCACTCTGCTGCCCGCCAAAGATGCTTTTGCCATGGTTACTATCAATGCTGCCAAGGCTTTGGGCAGGGAAGCTGAGCTTGGTTCTTTGGAAATTGACAAGCTGGCAGATATTGGCGTTATTGCGCTAAGCGAACTGGAAAACCAACCCATATACAATCCCTATTCCCACCTCGTTTACGCCATCAATAGCCACAGTGTGCGCGATCTGATTATAGACGGTAAAACCGTGATGCTAAACCGCAATCTGTGCACGGTGGATGAAGACCAGTTGATTATGCTTGCCGCTGACTATAAAGATATGATTTTGAAAGAGATAGGACAATGAAATCGATAAAAAACCGCAAAGCCCAGCATGAATATTACGTTATCCAAAGTCTGGAAGCAGGTATTGCTTTGATGGGGACAGAAATAAAATCCATCCGGGCAGGAATGCTGAACTTCAAGGATAGCTATGCCAAAATTGATAATGGTGAATGCTGGCTGTTGAATTTGCACATAAGCCCTTGGGAAAAAGCTGCTTTTTTCAATCATGCGGCAGAACGTCCCCGCAAACTACTATTGCATAAGAATGAAATAAAACGCCTGAGAACCAAGGTGGATGAACAAGGCATGACCCTTATCCCTTTGGAGATATTCATCAATGAGCAGGGACGGTGCAAGCTTACTCTGGCCCTGGCAAAAGGGAAAAACTATTATGACAAGCGCGAAAGTCTGCATAAGAAAGACCTGCAGCGAGACCGTGAAAGAGAGGATAAATAAGGTGGTAAATCATGAAGGATAAAGCACTTAGCTTACCGTCTGAAAGCCACAACAACCGGATTACGTTTTTTATGAACGGTCAGCAAATTACAGAAGAGCTTCCGGCAGGAATAAGCACCCTGGATTGGCTGAACCAGACCAAGCAGATGTTCGGCACCAAATGCAGTTGTAACGAAGGCGATTGCTGTTCCTGCACTGTGGTAATTGCCAAAGCTGTGGATGACAAAGTAATTTATGAAGCCATAACCAGTTGCCTTTATCCCGCCGCAAAGCTGCATGGAAAGCATTTGATAACCATTGAGGCAATGGGAACTCCCAATGCGCTGCACCCCATTCAACAAGCCTTGCTGGATCATCATGGCACTCAATGCGGATATTGCACACCCGGCTTTGTGATGAGCATGTTTGCCCTCTTTGCCATGCACAATCACCCCGATAAAGAGGCCATCTTTGCTGCTTTGGAAGGCAATCTTTGCCGTTGCACCGGATATCAAAGCATCCTGGATGCAGCCCTGGAAATCAGCCGGAATTATTGTAAGGAAGATTTGATTCCAGCCTGGTGTTCAGAGGTGGAATCCAAGCTGTTAGAAAAAGGTGTTCCTGCGGCTATGCTTTTGCTTCACAAAGATTCCAACCGCTTGGTGAGCAAATATTTGATGCCGGAAACAATGAAGCTGCTGTTTGATTATCTGCAAACGGAAAATTCCGCTGTCGTCATTGCCGGCGGTACAGATTTGATGGTGCAGATGAATATTGGACGCAAAGAATTTCCGGTGTTGATAGACATAACCTGTATTGAAGAGCTTAAGCGCATTTATTTGCAATCTGATGGCCTGCACATTGGTGCCTGCGTTAGTTATGCAAAAATGTTTGATTCCGAGCTGGTGCACAATTCCTGCCCCCATCTGCACAAATTGATAAGCCAAATAGCCTCGCAACAGATACGCAATTTTGGCACCCTGGGCGGAAACATTGCCAATGCTTCTCCGGTGGGAGATACCTTGCCGCTGCTTTTGGCCTTAGACGCAACTTTGCGGCTGCAAACAGAGCTGGAAATGCGCCAATTACCCATCAGAAGTTTTTTTAAGGGATATCGTCAAACTGCCTTACAAAAGCGTGAGATTATCAAGGAAATCATTTTGCCGCTTAGCCCGGAAAACAGTTATGTCAGAACCCTTAAGAGTGCAAAGCGCAAAAGCGTGGATATTTCTGCCGTAGTAAGCGCAATAAACCTTCAGCGCAGCCTGGGATATACTCAAAACGCCTGCCTTGCCTTTGGAGGAGTAGCTGCAACCCCATTGGTATCCAGGGTTTTTACCGGGCTGGTTAATAACAAGCCGCTTTCCTCCCTGGACGCTGCTCAAATTGCCAAAGCTGTGGCTGCTGAATTCAAACCGCTTTCCGATGTGCGTGGCAGTGCCCTTTACCGCAATAAATTGATCGAAAATCACGTGATTATTTACCTATCCGAGCTGCAAAAGGAGGTTTTATGAGTAAGCTTCCCTATCATCTTGCAGGTCCCTTGCACCTCTGTGGAAAATCCCGCTTCATTGCAGATGAACCAGAGCTAAAGGGCATGCTCTATGCCAAATTCCTCTTTTCGCCGGTGGCTCATGCCCGCATCAAGAAACTGGATGTAAGCGAAGCAGAAAACTACCCGGGAGTATTTAAAGTAATCACAGCCAACGACATACCTGGTGAAAACATGATTGGCCACGTGATTAAGGACGAGCCACTATTTCCCACTTTGGAGATAATGTTCGCCTGGCAACCCCTGGCCATGGTGCTGGCCGAAAACGAACGCTGCGCCGAACTTGCCGTAAAACGGATCAAGCTGGAATATGAGGAGTTGCCTGCCATTTATGATCCCGAAGAAGCAGATGCCAGGCAAGAATGGTATGTGCCGGAGCGCAAAATTGAATGCGGTGATATTGTTACAGCCTTCGACAATGCCCCCTACATATTGGAAGGCAAAACGACGAATTCGGGTCAGGAACACTTTTACATGGAAGGCCAGCGTGCCATCGCCATCCCCTTTGAGGACAGCAGAATAACCATACACTGTGCCACGCAGAGCACCATGGAAGTGCAGGAAGTGGTATCTCATGTGCTGGGCATTCCCGCTCACGACATCGTGGTGGATGTTCCTCGTTTAGGTGGAGCCTTTGGCGGAAAAGAGCGTGCTGCCACAATTTGGGCAAGCATGGCTGCCCTGGGCGCATTTGTGTGCAAACGCCCTGTGCAGGTTAAGCTTAGCCGTGATGAGGACATGCATGCCACCGGAAAACGCCATCCCTTTACAAGTTTGTGGAAGGTGGCATACGATGAGCAGGGAAAACTTTTGGCCTACGATGTCCAGCTATTAGCTAATGGAGGCGCATATACCGATCTCTCTGTGGCTATTTTGGAGCGGGCGATGTTCCATAGTGATAATACCTATTATGTCCCCAATATGCTCATTAGAGGCCGTGCCTGCCGCACAAATCTGCCACCTAATACGGCTTTCAGAGGTTTTGGTGCTCCGCAGGGAATTTTTGTTATCGAGTCTATCCTGGATAAGATAGCCCAACAGCTACAACTGGATCCTCTGGCTCTTAGAATCCTGAACGCTTATCAGAACGGCAATATCACCCCTTACGGTCAGGAAATAAAGGAATGTCAGATGGCATCTATTTTAGCCAAGTTGGCCACAAATGCAGAGTATGATAAACTAAAATCCGAGGTAGCGGAATTTAACCATAGCCACACCCAGCATAAACGCGGGCTGGGTATTGTGCCGGTTAAATTTGGCATTTCCTTCACCACTGCTCTGTTAAACCAAGGCTCTGCCCTCATTTGGGTTTACATAGACGGCAGTGTTTCTGTCAGCACCGGCGGTGTGGAAATGGGACAGGAGCTTAGCACCAAGGTTGCCATAGTGGTTTCACGCGTCCTGGGGATTTCCACAGACAAAATCAGGGTAGAAAGCAGCAACACTCAAAGAGTGGGAAATGCCAGCCCCACAGCAGCTTCCACGGGTAGCGATATTAATGCTAATGCGGCAAGAATTGCTGCCGAGAAGATTAAAGAAAACTTGAAAGAGCCAGCAGCAAAACTTTTAGCTCAGCAGTTTGGGCATGAAGCTGAACCCCATGAAATTGTGTTTGCCGAAGGAAAGGTTTTTATTCTCAAAAACCCTGAAAGTGCTATTAGCTTTAATGACCTGGTTCGCTTTGCCTACTCGGAGCGAATTCCTTTGGCAGCTTATGGATATTACCGCACTCCAGATTTGTGGTTTGACCGTGAAATTGGCCAGGGACATCCTTTTCATTACTTCGTATATGGTGCAGCTTTGGCTGAGGTGGAAGTGGATTTGCTTTTGGGCGAACATACTGTTACCAAGCTATTTATCGTCCACGAAAACGGAGCCAGCCTGCATGAACAGATAGATATGGGACAGATAGCCGGCGCAGCCATTCAAGGCTATGGCTGGTGCACCATGGAAGACCTGGTGTGGGACACCAATGGGCATTACACCAGTGCTAATCCCTCTACCTACAAAATCCCCGGCATTCGCGATTTACCGGAAGTTTTTAAGGTGGAGATCATGCCCTCCCAATCCCTCGAGGCCAGTGTGTTCGGTTCCAAGGCGACCGGAGAACCACCCCTAATCTATGGACTGGCGGTGTTTTTTGCCCTGCAAGCTGCTGTGCAAGAGGTAAATCCGGAAGCGGTTTTAAGCTTTCCTGCCACCCCGGAAGCGATTATCCTGGCGCAGGAACACAGGGGAAATTAAGAGTTAAGAATTAAGAATTAAAGCTGCGCTATGGGGATAAACAGAGTGTTTTGCTGTTAAGAAAGAGGATCTTGTGTGGTTTCTTTTTTTAAACACAGAGAAAAGCAGAGAAGAATTATTTAAAAAAGAGGAAAAGAGGAATAGTGAAATGAATACGGTAAAAAGCGATAAATACCCCGCATCAATGGTCTTTTTTAAGCGTAATTCTCTGCTTTTCTCTGCTTTTCTCTGCTTTTCTCTGTGTTTAAAAAAAGAAAGCTCCCACCTGTGCTATATCTTCAAAACAAAACACTCCCACTATAATCTATCCCACTTATTAGTGTTGTGTCAAACTTGGTATGGCACAAATAGTATTGGGGTGGCAATCTCCTGNNGATCGGGAGATCGGCTTCCCTATGTTTGACATGACATTAACCTCTTTCCCTCTTTTCCTCTTTTTTAAATCAAAATCTGAAAATCTCTGTTTTGGAGTAGCTTCATGCGTATAGCAGCTTTCGATTTCGGTTCAAATGCCCTAAAATGCCTGATAGCCAACGTAACCCCCAAAAGACTTAGCTTTCTTCAAGACGTCCGGATGCAAACCCGTTTAGGCTCCTCAGTGTCCTCCTCAGGCAATTTATCCACCCAAGCTATGAACGACACCATTAGCGACGTCCGGTTCATTCAGCGTGCCTTTCTAAGCGATTTAGAGGTCGATGAATGCATTGCCGTGGGCACTCAAGCCCTGCGAACCGCCAGTAACTCCAAGGCTTTTATACGTAAACTTAAGCGTGATACAGACATCTCACTGAAGATCATCAGTGCCGAAGAAGAGGCACAACTGTCCTGGGAAGGAGCAATTAGCGGCCTGAAAAACCCACAGCAACAGGTAACGCTATTTGACAGCGGAGGTGCCAGCACCGAAATTGTGCAAGGGCAGGGAAAGCAGATTGAGCAAAGCATCAGCCTGCCTGTGGGAGCCGTTAATTTGGCAATGTGTTACATCTTCAACGATCCACCTACAGACTATGAGCTTAAGGTTCTCACTTCTGTGTTGGCAGACCTTAAAATCCACCTCAACCCCAAAGGCAACTTAATTGGCCTTGGGGGCGGCATCGTGGCCTGCGCCAAACTGCTTTTCGGAAAAGATCCTGATGATTATTATGTCCTGGATGGCCGCAGTATCAAGCTTGCGGATATTAACGCTTTGCTAAATCAACTTGCTCCGCTTAGCATTGAGCAGAGGAACGAACTGCCCGGCATGGAAACAGACCGCTCTGATATCATTGTTCCTGCGCTAATCCTATACAAAACCTTAATGGAAAAGCTTGGCTACCAAAAACTAAGCGTTTGCATTCGTGGCCTTAGACATGGCCTGATCCAAAGGTATTGGGAAAACACTCTCGTTTAACCCAAAAAGAGCGGATTTGTTATTATGTAGTGAGTAAAAAAGCACTGAATTGATGGTTGCAACTGCCAATCAGGTGTCATCGCTCTTTTTAGGTCAAACGATTCAGCAGTTGTGGCTTTAGCCATAGTGGCAATTTTGGCACAAAGACAAGATATCTCCTTTACGGCTACGGTGTGCTGCCCTGATTTGCTTTAGCAGAGGTGCCTGCCACAATTGCTGATTGTATTTTTACAGATATCTCCCACATAAATGTGCTCCTGCGGGTTAACAGAACAGCCTGGAAACCTGCGGATGCCTTTGCAGCATAGTCCTTACTTTATTTAATCAGCACAATCTTCTGTGGTTTTGTGTCATAACCTTTTATCCGCACGTAATAAATCCCATTGGCCATTCCGGAATTGGGATGCAGGGATACGGTGTTCATTCCGCTTATAATGTCATAGAATTCCTGTTGCTGCACCTTCTGACCCTTCAGGTTAAACACTTCCAAAGTCAGGCTGCTTCTGGCTTTGTCGCTGTGTATCTCCAGCTCGGCAGTTGCGGACACGGGATTGGGATAAACGCCTTTTATGCTTAAGGGAGCGGGCACCAGAACAGGATCAGCAGTGGAAACCCCATTAGCTTTTATGCTTACCATCGCAGTGCTGGCCGCAGGTAAATTCACGCGCACATAACACACATTATTCACTCCGCTGCGATCAGTTTGTTCTATAGTGCCACCAACTACATTATAGCCTGTGTTTCCGGCCGGCATAACGAACTTTATCAGGCTGTTTTCAAAGGCCAGCGGTTGACCGTTGGTAATTGTAGCCAGCACGCTATCTGCCACCCCGTAATTTGAAGGGCTATAGCTCACCCGCATAGTTGCACCAGTGGAGCCTGCATAGATGGTGTTTTGTGGTGCAAGCTGATCGTTATTGACTCTTATAACCCTATAGGCACGGTTGCCATCACAAACGCTGCGAGTGGCAAGGTTATAAGGATAGGAGCTAACTGAACCATAGTTTGTATGAATATGCCCCCATAGAGACATATCCAAATCCAGGGCGGTCAGATTCAGCTCATCCTGAAAGTCATAGTGGTGAAACAGCACCTTTGTATGGTTGGGAAAGGCATTCACGGTGTTGGACAGCCAGCTCATTTGCTGATCTGTATAGCTTTCGGCCCCATAGATATTCCAGCGCCAGCCGTCATAATTGTCATAACTTTCCAGGCCAATATATGCGGTGTTATTATAGGTAAAGTAATAATCCTGAGTATGATAAGGCCAGCTAAGGTCTGTGTTATCCAGCCAACTCCAGCCAAAATATCGCCACCAACTGCGTCGGGAACTGCCTTGCTCGGCAGGAGTTTGATCCCAACCGCCAATATCGTGATTTCCAGCAGTTATGTAAACCGGAACTTCCAGCTCCGATATCACTCTTTGCACCCAGCCATACCAATACTGATTGGCAAAACCTTCCAGTTCTCCCTCATTAATCAAATCTCCGGTTATCAGCACAAATTCCGGCCTGATCAGGTTTATATCGTCCATCACGGCACGGAAATCCACCACCGCAAGCGAATCGGTATCATAACCAAAATCCGGATAAAAGATGCGGGTGGGCATGTGCAGATCGGTGATGTGAACAAAATAATAGCTGGTTTTTCGCGAAGGCAAAACCTGCACCGCGTTTTTGGTAACGTCATGGATGCCACCCAGCGCATTAACTTCCAGGTCATACAGTTCATACACCCCCACTTGTGGAATGGTAGCCTGCAATTCCCATCTGTTGGGGCTTGTTAGCCAGGTGCTGGAAATCAGGGGTAGATTAATGCGTTTGCTGCCATGCAGCAGCCAGGCACTGAATCCTGTGGTATTTTGCGGTGCCAGACAGGTAATGGTCATGGTTTCGCCGGGAACGTGGATGGCAGGGACATTTAAAATTGGTCGCTGGATAACGGTTAAGGTATCGCCCGGCGTGTTGTAATTGGAATTTACCGTAACGCTGCCATTGATGTAAGAGCTAATAATGTCATCCCCAAAATGCACTGCGCTAAGATTCAGCGGAGAAATTCCGGTTTGGAGGGCTGAAAACCCCAGATTAAACAGAACTCCGCTGCCGCTTAAAACGTTGGTTCCCGAGTAATTTACCTGAAGCGTGCCGTTGTTGTTTGTTACCCCCAGTGTTCCGCCAGAGGACATGGTTCCATTTCCGCTGCCGCTAACGAACTGCAGGACATTGGAGTTGTAATCAACCATAAGCTGATAGCTTTGATAGCCATCCGCGGCACTGATATTGGACACATTTAGCGGAACCGTGATTGCGCTGTTTAAAGCGGTTGTTTGGTGCGGAAATACCAGAGTGAGGCTGGCACCATCATACACCATGTCGTCCAGAGAACGCGGGTTTAGGCCATAGGTTGAATAGGAATAATCCACCACCCCAATAATCTGGCTAAATGTTTGTCCCACAGATATGTTTGACCAGGTGTGGCCATAGGGAAAACACTGATTATCCACCTGGCAGTTTCCGCTGCCATCGGTAACCTGAAACTCCTGATAGGCAGAGGGCTGGGTTTGCACCGAAACGCCGCTTACCTTTATCACCACACTTTCCCATTGCTCGGCAGTGGCCGCATTAGCCAGATTACCTGTGCTGATCTGCACAGGCAAGGGCAGCGTATTCCCCTGGCTGAGAAGCTGATAAATGGACACCTGGGTAATTTCGGTGAAGTCGTAATACTCTGTAACTGTGCCGGTTAGCTGCACCATATCTCCCAAAGAGGGGGAATTGGATTGATTGTAAATAAACAATCCTCTCCAAGCACCACCTTGCGGATCGGCAAGGCAAAAACCGTAGTTGTTGGCTCCGGTGCCGGTGTAAAACCTGGCAACCGTAACCACCCCCTGCACCGTAACAGTTTGACCTGTGTAGGGTGAATCGCCTGAAGCGTCTGTGGTATATTGAATGTCGTAACAACTGCGAATCTGTGCAAATGCACCAACAACAGCAAAGGCCAGCAATATTGCCAGCGTCCATTTATGCATGGGATCTCCCTTGATTAGTAAATAGTTAGACGTAAAACATTATACGTTATGGTTATACATTGCAGTCTTAAACCCTCTGTTTATCTGCCATTCCTGCTCTAATTACGCAATAAATACGGAATCAATAAGGATGAAGTCCGTAATGATTCTGTATTAATACCTTATTTGGAGAAGGGAATAACCAACACACTATGGTGGATAATATAACCCGAATTAGCTGATTGGATAGAGTGCAGATTATTATGGTTAAACAGATTTTCTCGGTGAAAAAAAATAATAGAAGCCTGATAACCTGATCTACCTGATCTACCTGATTTCTAATAACTTACTAATTCTCTTTTCTCTCTTTTCTCTCTTTTTCTCTTTTACTCTTTTACTCTTTGTTAGGCTTTTTTCTCTTTTACTCTTTGTTAGGCTTTTTTCTCTTTTACTCTTTTACTCTTTGTTAGGCTTTTTCTCTTTTACTCTTTTACTCTTTGTTAGGCTTTTTTTAAGTGTTGCAGGGGACAAACCTGCCATAACTTGTCGTTCCCGCGGAGGCGGGAATCCAGCCCTGATCAGTTCTGGAAGAACGTCATTTAAATGTTTAAATAGCAATATATTGTGTGTCATCCCTTCGGGATTCTAACAGTGCTGGATTCCCGCCTCCGCGGGAACGACAGTTGTGAGTCGGGA
>DIXL01000104.1:18945-28711 GCA_002428685.1 Cloacimonetes bacterium UBA6081
ACAGTTGTGAGTCGGGAACGACAGTATGTTTATTAGTATAATTTTTGATAATAAGCCCCTACATCTTAGCCAGAATGGCTTTTACGGTATTTATCGGAATGGCAAAGCCAATGCCGATATTGCCACCGTTCTCACTAAAGATAAAGGTGTTTATCCCAATCACTTCGCCATTAATATTGGCCAAGGGGCCGCCGCTGTTGCCGGGGTTGATGGCTGCATCGGTTTGAATCATACGTTTATATTCCTGTTTATCGGCCCGGGGAGCAAAACTGCGGTTGATGGCAGAAATTACGCCCACAGACACACTTGGCTTGGAGTCGTTCATTAAAAAGCCATAGGGGTTGCCCAGGGCAATGCTCCATTCTCCAATAATTAAATCGCTGGAATTGCCAAGCTTGGCATAGGGGAGTTTGTTTCCGGTTATTTTCAGTTTGGCGATGTCGTGAATTTGATCAATTCCGATGATACCGGCGTCGAATTCGCGTTTATCGGGCAGCACAACTTTGATTTGCGTGGCCCCGCTGACCACATGCGCATTGGTGATCAGATAGCCATCGGGATCATAAATAACGCCGCTGCCTATGGACTGAACCTGGCGCTGCATCGGGGCAAAATCAAAGAAATCAAAAAAGCCGAAACCGAGGGATCTGCGTGCTCTAACCAGCTCGGTTTTTATTACGTTTACGCTTACCACAGCCGGTTCCACCTCGAGCACTGCTTTGGTAATGGCATTTTGCCTTGAAGTGTCCACAGACTTTGTGGCCTGCGTTTTGCCGCTGGAAAACATGTCCTTAACTTTGGTTTGGGATTGATCGTAATGGTTAATTAAAGCTATGGTGATGCCGGCATTCAGCAAGAGAATGACGATAATGGTGAAACAACTGATTTTTTTCACGTCATCCTCTTAGGCAAATTTCTTGATGGCAAATTCAATTGGGGCAGTGCTAACCGTGGTTTCGAAGCAAGTGCCCTTGGGACGTTCGTTTAAAACTGCATAAATGGGATAACGCCAACTGTCTCGCAAACCATCGGTAAGATCACGATGGCAGGCCACCGCAATAATTACGTCCGGATTGGTATCGATAATCAGTTTACGCGCCAGAGAACCACCCGAGGCTACAACTGCCTTAACGTTGTATTTGTTTACAATTCCTTTCATTTTTGCAATATCGCAATTGCCGCATTCTTCGCATTCTATAATGTCATTTACAATACGGATTTTACACTCGGAACTTTGCAGGCAGTGAGGTAGTAATAACAAGATCTTCTGGCTGTGAATGCCGTTAAAATTGGTAAGCACAATCTCGTTATTAAAATGTAAAAAAGACTCCTGCAGAATCTGCTTACTCTGCAAAAACAGCTTGCTAAGCCATTTGGCCAGATAGTAATAGATGTTTACCAGCATCCAGGCGGTGTAAAGCTTTAAGCCTTTGGGTTTTATCTTTTGGTGAGTGCTCATCAAAATTAGAATCCAAGAACTAACCAAAACCACCAGAATGATGAATAGTAGTGTGTAGGCTGCTGTTCCCCAGCCAGATAAACCCAAACGGTGATAGCTGGCCAGAGCCATGATAAAATAAACAAGGGCAAGTATAAACAGCGATAAGCTGACATACATGGGAAATTTGATGATGGCAAAATAATGCTTTTTCATAGTATCACATCCATAGTTTTTCGCCGGAAATCAGCCTGGCGCCATTGGCAAAAGCTGCGGCATCCATTTGCTTTTTCCCAGCTGCCTGAACCAAAGTAATCAGAATTTGATTATCCAGGCAGTTAACGGTAAAACCGGAGTTTTTAACGAGGTTATTTATGGTGCCGGGTTCGCCTGCAGCAGGCAAATCCAGTAACTGGGCACCCAGAAGTTTTAGTTTTATACCACGGTGAAAAACCCAGGCACCGGGACTTAGAGAAAAGGCACGAATCTTGTTATGAACAGCCAAAGCAGGTTTCTTCCACGATATCTGACACAGAGAGCTGTCTATCATGGGACACCAAGTGGCCTGTTCTGCGTTTTGAGCCTGCTCCTGAGCTAAGCACGTGGGGGTATTTAACAGGTTCAGCAGCATTTGCGCAGCCTGCTCTGCCAAGCGATCGTGCAGACTGCTGTAGTTTTCATTTGGTAAAATCGCTAGGCTTTCCTGCATAATAACAGGCCCTGCATCCATTTGCGCCACCAAGCGAAAGATGGAATTTCCCGTGGTGGTTTCGCCTTTCAGCAGCGCACTCTGAATAGGGCTGGCACCACGATAATTGGGAAGCAAGGAAGGATGAATGTTTATGGCTTTGTAGGGTGCCAGTCTGCGCAGTTCCCTACCCAAAAAACCACCGTAAGAGGCTGTAATAATAATGTCCGTGGCAGTTTTGGCAATTGTGCTAATGCTATCGGGCGTGTTTATGGATTCTGGTGTAAACAGCGGTAGTTGCTGCTCTATTGCATAGCTGGATACCGGTGTAGGTTGCGGGTGTAAATTGCGTCCGGCTGGTTTATCGGGTTGGCTAACCACTAAAAGCGGTTTATAGCCCTGCTGACACATTGCTTTCAGGATAGGCAAAGCAAAGGCAGAAGAGCCAATAAACACGCTTTTAATCATTCCGGTAGGTCTTCCATAATGTTTACGCCATCCACAGCCTTGGCTGCCAGGTCTTTTAGTTTGCGTTTCAGTTTCAGCTTAGCCAGAGTCCCAATCTTGTCGGTAAACACAATCCCATCCAGGTGGTCGTATTCATGCTGAATAACCACTGCTTCAAAGCCTTCGGCGTTTTTGGTTTGTCTGTTTCCCTCTACGTTGGTGTAACTAATGGTGATTCTGGCAGCTCTGTGCACATCGGCATAAATGCCTGGAAGACTGATGCAGCCTTCTTCTCCCACAATTTCACCTTCCGTGCTTTCGATAACGGGGTTGATCATTACAATAGGATTTGGGGCTAGGTCCTCACGACTCCAATGCGGATCAATGACAAACATACGGAAATGGGAACCGACCTGATTGGCGGCCAAGCCTACGCCGTCACGCTCATACATAGTGTAAACAAGATCCGGAATCAAAGCCAGTAGTCCCAGATCGTTGACATCGCTTTCCGCCAGTTTTTCACGCAGGATAGCGTCTCCATACAGGCGGATAGGTAGCAACTTGTTAGTTCGTTTCATTTTGCAGTGGTTGAATCCTGTATGTTCAAAATGGTTAGGATGGCACTTCTTTGAAATTCCACCCTGATTTTGTTGGTGTCGTCTATCTCCACCACTACTGTACCTTTATCGGGTTTTAAAGAAACCACACGCCCATAGATGCCGGAAGTGGTGAGCACTTTGTCGTTAACCTGCAAGGATTCAAGCATCTTTTGGGTTTCTTTGGCTTTCTTCTGTTGAGGGCGGATCATCAGGAAGTAAAGGATGGCAAACATGGCCAGCATGAAAATAATGCTGCTGCCGCCAAATCCTCCCTGTGAAGTTGCTGCGCCTGTGGCAGCTTGAAGTAGTATGTATTGCATTTTTATCTCCTATAATCCAAAGAACTTTGGATAGATTTTTAGTAATATTAACAGCAGAACACTTGCATAAATGCCTGCCAGGATATCGTCCGCCACTACTCCCCAACCTCGCGGCAAACGCTGTGAGCGGTTTATGGGAAAAGGCTTGGCAATATCAAACACTCTGAATAAAATAAAGCCGTAAAGGCCAATTAGCCAGTTATGCGGTAACCACATCACACTTACAAAATAACCGCAAACCTCGTCTATCACAATATGACCGCTGTCATGCCCCAAAGTTGCCTCGGCTTTACCCGATACAAATACGGCAAACAGGCAAAACAACAAAAACAGGGGTAAACTGAACGGCAGATTGCTTCCCATAAACCAGGCAGCAGGGAGCAAAAGATACAATCCATAAGCGGCTAAGCTGCCCCAAGTCCCAGGCATTTTGGGCATGAAACCTATGCCAAAAAAAGTGGCCAGAAATGTGTTGAGATTCAGTTTTTTAGCTTGCATTACAGAGTTATCTGCACGTATGATTCTTTTTTAAGCTCGCTGATCCACTTGTCATAGGCATCCATTTGTTTTTTGGTGAAGATCATTTTTTGAACCTGGTCTTTCACTTCTTCATAGCTGAAGATGCGCGGTGGAAATTCTTCGGTGCGGATAAACAAATAGAGCAAGCCTTCATTTTCCAGCACGGGAGTAAGTTGCCCTACGGGGGCTGCCATAATTTGCGAAGCAAACAGCGGAGGCATATCCTGCTCGCTGAATTCACCCAAAGAACCACTGTCATTGGCACTTTCGGGATCCATGGAATACTGCTTTGCCAAAGCTGCCAGTTTTTCGCCCTTAGCGAAGCGGCTGCTAATCTCGTCCATCAGGTTTCTTTCGGCTAAGGAATCTGCTGCAGAGGCAGACAGCACTTTCAGGATGTGCCTGGTGCGGATTTCGTTGCCACGGATTTCTTCCAGTTTAATTATGTGATAGCCAAATTGGGTTTCAATTATTTCACTAATCTCGCCTAAATCGAGTGCAAAAGCGGCTTCTTCAAAGGGTTTAACCATTTGTCCCTTGGTAAAGAAACCCAAATCTCCGCCTACTTCCTTGCTGGGACAATCGCTGTTTTCGGCAGCCAACGTGGCAAAATCCTCGCCATTATTCAGCCGATTTTTGATGCTTCTAAGCAGGGTAAGTTTTTCATCTTTGGCAGCTTGACTGGGGCCAATTTCACGCATAATCATACCCAGATTCCAGGAAACAGGTTTTACCGCCAGGGTATCCTTGGTAGCTTCGTAAAAGTCCTGCATTTCTTGCTCGTTAACCGTAATCTGCGCGGTAATTTGTCTGTCCACCAGTTGTTCGGTGAGCGAACTTTCGGTAAGCATATCCACATAGTATTTCACCAAATCTGCCTCGGTTAGTTTGCTTTTCTTTAGTTCGGCATTAAATACGGTATCACTGGGATAACGCGCTTTTATTTGTTTCAGATATTGATCTGCCATCTTCTTTACGCGGCTTTCATCAACTTTTATATCCAGTTCCTTGGCTTTTTGAATCATCAGTTTTTGTGCCACCAGATCGTTTAAAACGTCAAGGGGATCGGTTTCGGGGGTAAGCACTTTGGCTTGTTGCATTTGTGCCAATTGCTTCTGCAAATCCGAGAGCAAAATGATATCTGTGCCCACTTTGGCAACAATTTTATCAACCAGTTCTGCGCTAAGTGCTGCCATACATAGAAGCAACATCAGTATGGTGTTAATGGCAATCTTCATGAGTAATCCTTCTTTAATAATAAAATATCTTCCCAGTTTGGGATTTAACTTCTTTAATCAACTCTTGGTAAATCTGATCTTGTTTTTCTAAAATCACTTTCCGCTTAATCTCCGCCCGGTAATCTTCAAAATTTGCTTCCTGCGAAGTGGTGCGTTCTTCCAAGATGCGAAAAATGAACCAAAGCTGATCTTTATTTATCAAGCCAAAGCCCTTTTCGGGTAAATTGCGGGCTGCCAGCCAAAAACTTGAATCCGCTCCGGCAGAGCTGATAAAGCCCATAAACCCGTTTTTAGCCTTTAATTCTTCGCTGGAATAGCGTTGCACCGCTTCGTTAAAACTCATACCCTGATTTAGCTGGGTCATCACGTTTTCGGCATTGAGTTTGTCTTTTAAAGCTATACGCTGAATGTTGTATTCTACTGCATTCTTTTGAAAATTTGCCTGATGCAAACGGAAGTAATTGAACATCTGATCTTCGGACACCTGAACCTGCGCAAGCCTTTGGGTAATAAGCGCATTTGCCTTTATTTTCTTAGCAGCATAGTCCATTTTTTGCCGCACCGCCAGGCTCTTGTTCAAATTTTGCTCATCGGCATATTGGGCTAAAACCGTAAGATTTACCCAGTCTTCAATATATTTTTTTCTAAGCTCAGGATTCAGGGCATCCCATTCTTCCACACCAAAAGTGGCTTTGAAGTTCTCCAGATACAGAATCTCTTTATTCACCTGAGCCAAAGCAATGCCTTTTTCTGCCTTTTTGCCGCAAGCCGTTAGCAGAATAAGCAGCAGTAGGCAAAGTAGTAAAAATCTGTTCATAGTTTACAAAAACGGAGGCGTATATTTAATCCGCACATAGGGTTGTTTAGTTACATCGGCGGTAAAGCAATCCCAGAATTCCAGATAGCCAAAATTCTGCCGTTCCTGCGAAGATTGAATCATGATGCCTTTGGGGGGTTTATCACCGGAAGTGTAAGCCTGAACTATAGGCGTGATATCAATCTCGATGCTATCACCAACCACAAGACCAAGTGAAGAAGTGGTATAAGTGATTGTTTCATAATCGCCACTGACAAGCGGAGTAAGGGCTGTATTGCTGTCGCTTACCACATTGAAGGGAAATAAACTAAAGGTGCTAGCTCCGGTGTAATAACTATTATCCTTCACATGCAAAACCAGGGTAGCTTTATTGATGGTCAAACGCCTGATTGATAAGCTATCCAACTGGGTCCCATCAATATCTTTAAACAGGGTGGTGGTAGGATTAAACTGCACAAACATGCGTCTGCTGGTAAGGTTGTCAATTTTCCAAGAAGGAGAAGCTGTGGCCAAAGGAGCATCCAGCAAAAAGCTGTCTTTGGATGGTAAAGAACTATAAGTGCTAAAACTGGTGGCATCTGAATCAGTTTTGTATTTTATAAACATCTTAGCTCCGCTGCTTACCTCGGCAGAGGCAATTTCCACCCAGCCTTCGTTCACGGCTTTTATTGCCAAATTCCAGCCGGTGGAATCTGCTGTGCTTTCCCAGGGTCGGATGGCAGAAAAAGGCAGATACAGCTTAACTTGTTTACCTACGATGCTGATGGTGTCATCCACGGTATATTCGGCGTTGGGAATAATGCTCAAATCTGCTTCTGTAATGGTAGAAAGCGTATCATTCCAGGCTTTGTTAACTTTATAGAGCTGCAGTTTTAAAGGGTTGCGGGACAGCGGAGAACGCTTTAGTAAATTCAGCTCGACATAGCAGCTATCCTCATCTTCAAAAGTAAGGGTGGAAGACGCAGGCAGTCCGGTCCAGCGTAAATAGGCAATGGAAGTTGCTCCGCCATAATTACCTGCCAATAGCTTTATCTCGCGTCCGCTGGTTATGCTTAGGGTTTCTGCCGGAAAGCTGTAACCGGAGATCAAACCAGTTTTGTCGTTGCACTCCAGGGCATGAGTATCACTCCAGTTGTTACCTGTCAGGTTGTTCTTTTTGGTGCAACCAGATAGCATCATAACAGCCAAAACAATCAGACTGAACCACAAGGTAGGTTTTCTTAATGAATCCATATAATTAATCCTATTAAAGAGAGATTTTATTCTGTAGTAATTGTAGTAGGCTCTGTGGATAGGGGGATAATCGGTCAAGCTTTTTCTTTAACCTCTGCTGTATCTGCTTTTATTGCAATGGCTTCTTTGTGGATAAGCTGTGGATAACTTTTCTGTTTTTGAGGTGTTATCCACATAAAATATCCGCTCTTCTGTTTGTCCACAAGTTATCCACAGCTAAACACACAGTCCCATCCACAGCTGTGGATAAGGGTGACGAAGTGAAAAGGTGAAAAGGTGGAAAAGGGGAAAAGGGGAAAAGTGGAAAAGTGAAAAAGTGAAAAAGTGAAAAGGTGAAAAGGTGGAAAAGTGAAAAAGTGAAAAAGTGTAACTAATTTTAAAGATATAGCTGCGGGCCTATTGTCGTTCCCGCGGAGGCGGGAATCCAGCCCTGATGAATCTCGGAGAGATGACATATTATAACAATTTATAAATGAACTGAGTTTCACCTTTTCACCTTTCCACCTTTCCACTAAAACTAATCCCTCAAATTCTTAATCAGCATTTCAAGCTGCGAGCGAAATCTATCATCATCTCTGAATTGGTTTTCGATCATTTTTTTAGCATGAATAACGGTGGTGTGATCTTTGCGGTTGTAGTATTCTGCAATCTCCTTCAAAGAAAGCTGGGGAATTAAATAGTTAGCCAAGTACATGGCTATCTGACGCGGAAAAGCCACATTCTGTTTGCGGGTTTTTTCCATCAATTGCGGAATGGAAAGATCATAAGCCTTGCAAACTTGCTGCGTAATATTGTCCATTGAGATGTGTTTTAGCTTTTCACTAATCATGTCGGATAATATCTCCGAGGCTACACTGATGTCAATTTCCTCGGGATTAAGCTTGTTATAAGATGAAAAAGCCAGAATCCTGATAAGTGAGCCTTCCAGGGCACGAACGCTACTGGTGATGCTATCTGCAATATAATTTAACACTTCATCTTTTAACATGATGTTTTCCGGTTCGGCCTTTTTTCGCAGAATGGCAACCCTGGTTTCAAAATTGGGATTCTTCAGATCGCACAGAAGTCCGCTTTCAAAGCGCGTAACCAGCCTTTTTTCAAGATCTGGAATATCTTTGGGGGGACGGTCGGAAGTAAGCACAATCTGTTTTTTATTTTCAAAAAGGGCGTTAAAAGTGTGAAAGAACTCCTCCTGAGTTCCTTCCTTGCGGGATAGGAAATGAATGTCATCCACCAGCAGCAAATCCACCTTGCGAAATTTTGCCCGGAAGTCCGGCATTTTATTGCTTCTGATGCCATCTATCATCTCATTGGTAAAAGCCTCGGAGGTGATGTAAAATATGGAACAATTCCTTCCTTCTTTCAGCACGTAATTTCCAATTGCCTGCATCAGGTGGGTTTTTCCCATTCCACTTTCGCCATAGATAAACAGCGGATTATAGGTGTAGCCAGGAGATTCTGCCACAGACCGCGCCGCACTATAGGCAAAATTGCTATTGGGACCCACCACAAATTCCTCAAAGCTATAACGCTCATTAAGTTTGGCATTCAGAGTTACCCGGTTGCCACTGTATTCCGGAACTTCGGAACCTTCACTGGAAACCCGATGCGGATTGGTGATAAACTGAATGTCATATTTACGTCCATACAAGCCAAAGGAAATTTCACTGAGAGCTTCTTTGTAATTTTGATTTAAGTAATTGGCGGAGAACTGAGTAGCTACTCTGACCATGAGTGCTCTATCGTTCATATCCACCAGTTTTGTATCTGAAAACCAGGTCTTGAAACTTTGAGGATTTATGTTATCCTCCAGTTTATCAAGTATGTTCTGCCAAATGTCCTGATCCATAAGTTCATCCCCTGTAAAACTTTATTATCCACAATCAGCTTCCGGCTTTTCTCAATAATGCATTACTCGTCTAAAGAGTTGCAAACATGGCACATATCTATTTGATGCCAGAGCTGGCAAGCGACCGCCTGAAAAAGTTATCCACATGTTATCCACATGCAGGGCAGCCAAAAATACTAAAAACTTAATTCTGTATGCCTTACGAATCCTAACCAAAAAGGCAAACAGCAACCTCGCCAAAAAAATCTTCCGCTTTGATTTGTCAAGCAGCTAAATGCCCAGGTTTCTACTGGTTACAAGCTATGAAAAATCGTTAAATCCTTGCAGAAAACATGAATAATTGGCTAAAGCCATATATTGGATATTTGGAATTATGATTACAGACAGCTATCCTGCAAGCAGTTATCAATTTGTAAAATTAGTCTGAAGCTAAGTCGCATATACCGAAAAAAGACTTGTGTCATGTCAATAGAAAGACCAGTGATATGCCAAGAAAAAGCAAGGTCAAATCCTGTAATTTCACAGTAAAAAATAGTTGTCGTTCCCGCGGAGGCGGGAATCCAGCACAGTTAAAATCCCGGAGGGATGACACCTAATATACTGCTATATAAACAATTA
>DIXL01000123.1:0-702 GCA_002428685.1 Cloacimonetes bacterium UBA6081
GGTGCTGCGAAGCGAAACCTCAGGGGTTATGCACCCCAACCACAAACCCCTTTTGGGGTGACACAAACCCCTTTTGGGGTGACACAAACCCCTTTTGGGGTGACACCAAACCCTGGCAGGGTGACACAATCACTCTTCATCCAAACCCTCAAACCACTCATTGTAAACTTCCCCGGCACCCATTTCCACCAAATACTTTTGCATTTCCTCGGCGAAACTCATTTTATGGTGATGTTCTTTCTGGTTTTGGATATATGTATCTATAATCGGGATATTAGGTTTGCTCACTCCAAATGCGGCATACCCCGTTTGCCATTCCATGTGTGGATTTGTGGCTTTGAACCATTTGCTGGAATTGGCTTTGATGGTGCGCACAAAATCGGCCACGGACATGTCCTTGGGTAACATCGTTAAAATGTGGATGTGGTTTTCGGTGCCGTTGATGCGGATGGGAACTCCCTTCACATTGGTAATGATGCCATGGATATACGGATGAATTTCGTCCGTTAAAAAAGGCCGGTGGCGTTTTGTACCAAAGATAATGTGAACGGCAATCTGGCATAATGAGGTTGGCATATTTTTATCTCCTTTTTGTGTCACCCCTGCCGGGGTTTGTGGTGGGGGTTGCATTCCTGAGGTTCCGCTTCGCTGCACCTCAGGCTATAGAATTTCGCCCCTCCAGGGCTTGTCGGGTGGTCATCC
>DIXL01000123.1:709-9191 GCA_002428685.1 Cloacimonetes bacterium UBA6081
TAGAATGTCGCCCTTCCAGGGCTTGACGGGCGGCCATCCCTAACCTGGGGTTCCGCTTCGCTGCACCCCAGGCTATAGAATTTCGCCCTTCCAGGGCTTGTCGGGTGGTCATCCCTAACCTGGGGTTCCGCTTCGCTGCACCTCAGGCTATAGAATTTCGCCCCTCCTGGGCTTGACGGGTGCATTCCCCTTCACTCTCTGTAATAAATTGCCTGGATGGGATCTATCCCTGCCGCTTTCCAGGCAGGATAAAGGCCGGACAAAAAGCCGATCAACATCGAAAAACCAAGGCCTACTGCCACGCCCTGGATGGGTAAATAGAGGGGAAAATTTATCCCTTTGGCAATGGCAGTGATGATCAGCCAGGCCAATAGAACGCCAAAAGAGGCACCAATAAAGGCCAAAGCGAGGGCTTCAAAGATGAAGTAAAAAAAGATATCGTGTTCGCTGGCTCCAATGCTTTTGCGGATGCCGATTTCGCTCATGCGCTCCTGAATGCTGATCAGCAAAGTGCTAAACAGGCCTATCCCCCCTACTATCAAAGAGATGGAGGCGATGGCAATCAGGGTGATATTCCACTTTTTCATAAAGCTGTTGATTTCGTTGGTAATAGTAAGCAGCAAATCCCCAATATCCATAAACTGGAAGTTTGGAAACATGTTATGCCTGGCCAGCAGCAATTGTCGCACTTCCTTTTTCAAGGTGCCGTAATCCGCTTCTGAAGCGGCTTGCAGGTATATCTGATGCACCATTCCACCTGTTCCAAAATACGTTACGCCATATTTTAGCGGAACATACACTGCTTTCAGGTCTTCTTTCCGTTCCCAGTTGTTAAAATTCATGCCATTTCCGCTGGAAAGCACATCATTGGCCAGAACGCCTATTATTTTAAAGCGGTGCTGGCCAAGGGTCAGGGTTTGTCCAATGGGGTTTTTCTGTTTAAAACGCTCCTGGGCAAAATGATAGCCCAAGATTGCTACAGAGGCTGCGCTTTCATCTTCATAAGAATTGAACATCCGACCCTGGCCGATTGGGTAACTTTTATTGCGGAAAAACTCGGCATCAGTGGAGCGTAAACGCACGGAACTGGTTTTGTTTCCCAAGCGAAATAGGCTGCTGGTTTCAATTTGGGCGTAGATGCTTTTGTATTTCAGTGAGCTCTTGATGGCCAGATAGTCGTCGTAATTCAGGCTGGGAACGCTTTGTTTGGCGCGTCTGATGCCATCACGGTTACGGGTTGTGGCATCTTTGGTGTCGTCGGTTCCGGGAAAAATAATCAGGGAAAGATTCCAGCCCATGCCTTTCATGTTCTTGTTTATCAGGTCTTTAAGGGCATAGACGCTGGAAAACATGGTAACCACCGCCAGCACCCCAATCACGATTCCGGTAAGGGTTAACAGCGACCGCAATTTGTGGCTGAAGATGCTCTGGAAGGCACTTTTGATGCCATCGCGAAAGTGCATGCTTTATCCCATTTCAGTTTTGCATTTCGGGCATATTTTTATAGTGCCGGTTTCGCGGGTGTATTTCTCTACAATGTAGGGGTTTCCGCAATTTGGACAGGCGATTGGCAGGGGTTTGTCATTGGTGATAAATTTACAATCCGGATAGCGGTTACAGGAGTAAAATGCGCGTCCTGTCTTGCTTCTGCGGGAGGTAAGCTCGCCAATGCCACATTCGGGACATTTTATGCCCATGGTTTTAGGACGCGAAAACTTACATTTTGGATAGTTGGAACAGGCAATAAACTCGCCAAATTTGCCGCTGCGCAGCATTAAAGGGCTTCCGCAGGTGGGGCACATTTCATCCAGAGTTTTGGGGACAAAGATGACGATGTTGCCGTCTTCATCCCGCTTAAAGCTTTTGCTGTTTTTGCATTCCGGATAGCGGTTGCAAGAAAGAAATTCCCCGCCACGGCTGTGTTTTATAACCATACTGCCAATTTTGCACAAATCACAGGGAATGCCGCTTTCCTGCACAAAGCTGTCTTTTTCTTTTTTTACGTCCACCAGCGAAATCAAGCCCTGTAACTGGTCGTAATACTTTTGCACCAAAGTGCTCCAGGCTATGTGGTTATATTCCACTTCGTCCAGCTTGTCTTCCATCTCGGCGGTGAATTTTACATTGAAGATGCTGTCGAATTTTTCCACCAGAAAGCGGTTTACATCGTTGCCAAGCTGCGAGGGTAAAAAGGCTTTCTTTTCCATGGTTACATATTTACGATTGCGGATGGTGCTGATGATGGCTGCATAGGTGCTGGGACGGCCAATTCCTTTGGCTTCCAGTTCTTTAATCAACGATGCTTCTGTGTAGCGGGAGGGGGGAGAAGTGAAATGCTGAGAAGACACCAGTTCGCTGTGCTCCAAGAGGTTTGCTTTGGCATAATCGGGATGTATCTTTTCGCCCAGAGGAATATTCACGTGAGGATAAGCTTTCAGGAAGTTTTCTTCCACAATCTGGTTTCCGCTGGCTGCAAACTGGGCCTTGGCAATGTCAATTTTTGCGATGGTAGTCAATAGTTTTGCGCCCTTCATCTGAGTTGCCACAAAGCGTTGCCAGATAAGGGTGTAGAGCTTCAGTTGCTCTTTGGAAAGATGGTTGGCAATGCTTTCGGGAGTGCGGAAAGGATCGGTGGGACGGATGGCTTCATGGGCATCCTGAGCACTTTGCTTGTTTTTATACATGCGGACGCTGCTGTTTACCATGCCGGCTCCAAAGCGGTCTTTAATCAGGCTTTGCACGCTTTGCACTGCCTCATCGGCTATGCGGGTGGAGTCTGTTCTCATGTAAGTGATCAAACCGGCACTTTCGCCACCAAGGTCTATGCCTTCGTAAAGGGCTTGGGCAATGCTCATGGTTCGCTGTGCCTGAAAACCGAGTAGCTTGGATGCCTCCTGCTGCAAAGTGCTGGTAATGAAAGGTGCTGGAGGCTCTACATTGCGGGAAGTGCGTTTAATTTCGCTGAGGCTGGCTTCTTTATCTGTAAGGTTTTCCACCAGTTGTTCAGCACTTTTTTCGTCAGCCATTTCCAGCTTTTTGCCATCCAGCTTTTCCAGAGTTGCGCTGAATTTGGGGAGTTTCCCCCTCCAGAAATCGGCATCTATCTTCCAAAACTCTTTGGGTTCAAAGGCTTGGATTTCTGCTTCGCGCTCACAGATGATTCTGAGGGCTACAGACTGCACTCTGCCGGCCGAGAGGTCTTTGGCAATCACTTTCCACAGCAGGGGGCTAATGCCATAGCCAACAATTCTGTCCAGAATGCGGCGTGCCTGCTGAGCATCCACCTTTGCCATGTCGAGTTCGCCACGTTTATCTATAGCTTCGTTAATTGCTTTGGAGGTAATTTCATTGAATACAATGCGATAGACCTGTTTATCCTTCAGTTCCTTATCCAATGCCTTGCTCAGGTGCCAGGCTATTGCTTCCCCTTCGCGGTCATGGTCGCTGGCCAGATAGATGGCATCCGCATCTTTGGCAGCTTCTTTCAGCTCGCTGATAATCTTGGTTTTCTTCTTATCTATCACATATTTGGGCTTGAAATCGTTAGCAACATCAACGCCAAATTCGTGCTGAGGTAAATCTCTAATGTGTCCCATCGAGGCTTTCACCTTAAACTGGTTCTTTAGAAATTTGCTGATTGTGCCTGCTTTGGCAGGCGATTCCACAATTATTAGTCCTTTTGCCATCTATTTATCCTTATCTTTAATTTTCTGGTTAACAGGTTAGCAGGTTAGCGGGTTAATTCGCAGCCACCAAAGCTGTCCCCTGACACCTGACACCTGTCCCCTGTCCCCTAATTCTCATCATCTTCATGCTGTCCGCAGCATTTCTTATATTTCTTGCCGCTGCCACAAGGGCAGGGATCGTTTCTCCCCACTTTGGTCGCCACGCGAATCGGACGCTGTTTTTCTTCCGAAGGGGGATTGTTATACTGCGGCGGAGCACTCATATTCTGGTTAAACTGCTGCATCTGCTCTTGCTGCTGGGCATGCAAGAAAGCACTCATCTCATCATGGCTCATATTGGCATGTTTCAGCATATTATCCATCTGTGCCTGAGACAGAATATAGGTGGTAAACACCTTGCGGGTAACGTTTTCCTGGATTCTGCCAATCAGGCCCTGGAAAAGCTCGAAACTCTCTTTTTTATACTCTATCAACGGGTCTTTGTTGGCATAGGAACGCAGATGCACTCCATCTTTCAACAAATCCATTTCGTGCAAGTGATCGCGCCATTCATCATCCACCACTTCCAACAGAGCTCTGCGCTCAATATTGCGCAATTGATCTGCTCCCATGGAAGTTTCTTTGTGCTCATAGGCTTGCAGGGCAAATTCGGTAAGGGTGTGCAGCAGCAGATCGCGGTTCAGATGATCGCTTTCCAAATCGGCAGGCGTTATCCCCAAATTCAGGAAGTTCTTGAACCATTGACAGATACGTTCCAGATTCCAGTTTTCTGGATAGTTTTCGTGCCCAATTACATCGTCCACCACATTCGTTATGGTTTCTTCTATCATTTCCAAAATTTCAGGTTTCATGTCATAACCCTTTAACACGCTGCGCCGGTAAGAATAGATCACTTCACGTTGCTGGTTCATCACTTCATCGTATTTAATCAGGTTTTTACGGATTTCAAAGTTATGCTCTTCCACCCGTTTTTGAGCGCGTTCCACCGCTTTTGTCATCCAGGGGTGGCGGATGGCGTCACCCGGTTTCAATCCCATTTTCATCATCATTGGGGCTATCCTGTCCGAGCCAAACACCCGCATCAAATCGTCTTCCAAGGAAAGAAAGAAACGCGAGGTTCCGGGATCCCCTTGTCGTCCGGCCCGGCCGCGTAACTGCCTGTCAATACGTCTGCTTTCGTGCCTCTCGCTGCCAATTACATGCAAGCCATCCAAGGGTAAACCATAGGGATACTGTTCCGTAAGAGTATTAGGCAGATTGCGGTAACTTTCGGAGGTGCCGGTTACTACGCCTTTGCCCAGCTTAATATCTGTTCCGCGTCCCGCCATGTTTGTGGCAATGGTTACGGCTCCCGGCTGTCCGGCACCGGTGATAATTTCTGCTTCGCGCTGATGCTGGCGGGCATTCAACACATTGTGTGCTATGGCTTTGCGCTTTAGCAATCGGGAGAGAATTTCTGATACTTCCACACTCACCGTGCCTACCAGCACCGGCTTTTGCCTTTCGTGCCAATAGCTGATTTCATCTATAATAGCCTGGTATTTATCGTTTTTGCTAAGGTAAATCATGTCATCGTGATCAATGCGGGTAACCGGCACATTGGTGGGAATCACCATCACGGGCAGCTTGTAAATCTCCATAAATTCAGATTCTTCGGTTACTGCCGTTCCCGTCATGCCAGCCAGCTTTTCAAACATTCTAAAGTAGTTCTGCAAGGTAATGGTGGCAAAGGTTTGAGTTCCGGCTTCAATTTCCACATTTTCCTTGGCTTCCAGGGCTTGGTGCAGACCATCGGAAAAACGACGGCCGGGCATTTGCCTGCCTGTGAATTCATCCACAATGATCACTTTGTTATCGATCACCACATATTCCTGGTCGTTTTCAAACAAAGTAAAGGCACGCAGTAACTGATTGATATTGTGCAATTTCTCGCTTTTATCCATAAAGCGGTTAGTTTGAGCTTCTTTTTGTTTGGCCCTTTCCGCATCTGTGTAATTAGTATTTCCATCAATATCTGAGAGTAACTCGTCCAAACTTTGCACAATGAACAGGTCTTTATCCTTTCTGGCTAATAAATCGCGGCCTTTGTCGCACAGGTCAACGCTGTTATGACGCTCTTCCACCACGAAAAACAGGTTATCGTCCAGTTCGTGCATCTTTTTGTCGCGCAGGTAAATGCCTTCCACATCGTTCACCATTCGCTTCAGTTCCCCTTCCTGCATCAGCTTGGCAAAGGCCTTGTTGTGCGGGGCTGCCCGTTTCACCAGAAGCAGATTGTTGCCCAGGCGTTCGTTGCTGGCATTGGGATTATCTGCCCGCAAGTCTTCGCGGATTTCGGTTAAATACCTTTGCACCAAGGCATTTTGGGACTGCACAAGCTGTGCTATAGTCGGCCTGAGTTCATGGTAAAAATTCTTGTCCTGAGCCACAGGACCACTGATTATCAAAGGGGTTCGGGCTTCGTCCACCAAAATACTGTCCACTTCATCGACAATGGCATAGTAAAAATCACGCTGCACAAGCTGTTCACGTTGCACCGCCATGTTATCACGCAGATAGTCGAACCCGAATTCACTGTTCATGCCATAGGTTACATCTGCTTCATAAGCTGCTTTCCGGCTAACAAAATCCATACCGGTGGTGATGCAGCCTACTTTCATGCCATGAAAAGTAAAGATTGGAGTCATCCATTCGGCATCGCGGCTGGCCAGATAATCATTCACGGTTACCAGATGCGCACCGCGGCCAACCAGGGCATTCAGAAACAGTGGCAAAGTGGCAACCAGGGTTTTTCCTTCACCCGTGGCCATTTCTGCTATCTTGCCATCGTGCAAACACATACCGCCAATCAACTGCACGTCGAAAGGCACCATGTTCCATTCCTGTTCATGTTCGCGCACCATAAAGCTTTGCCCCAGCATACGCCGGCAGGTATCTTTTACAATGGCAAACACTTCCGGCAGATAATCATCCAGAGTTTCCTTGGTGAGCTTTTTCAGCTCCTTCTTGGTGGCGTCTATGCTGTTATCTATGCGGTTGCGTTCGCTGTCTTCGTTAATTTCTCTAAAGTTTTTTTCCAATTCTGCCAATTCTGTGCGTAGGGGTTTCAGCTTTTCGGCAATTTCAGCTCTGATATCCGCTACGCGCTGGATTAGCTGCTCATCGTCATACTTTTCCAAGCCTTCATAAATGTTGTTTATTTCGGCAACCAAGGGTTCATAACGCCGCAAATCCTGGCTACCTTTATCGCCAAACAGCTTTTTCAATAGTTTTTCTAACATGTTGTATCCTTATTGTGCGCTTGCAGATAAGCCCTGCATAACGCTTGCGGGCACAATACCACCCGCCTCTGCCATAGAATTGAAAGGGGGAATTGTGTCAAATAAAAAGCATAGACCCGTCTTGCTACTATTCTTGTTGTAACGTGACAACGAATTCTGCAAATTGTGCAGCGAAAACTGCAAACTGTCGCATCGTAGGACATCCTTACTCATCCTTTCCAAGACCCTTTTTGGTAGTTTCTGACAGGATTTCTGCAAATTAGATCACCGAAAACTTCAAATTCTGACAGGAAATTTGCATATCGAATGATCTCAGCATTGGTTTGAAAATGGGGTATTCATAGGTTCCCCTTATTTTTGGGATTGACATCTTGATATACTATCCAAGCTCTGTCAGTTGAGGATGAGATGACTACTGAGAATGAAGAACTAAAGAAGAAACTCGAAGATGCGCTAAAGCGAATCAGCGAACTGGAGGCAGAGAACTCCAAGTTGAGAAATCTGGTTTCGATTGTTACTCACCCATCAGACCAGAGTACTGAACCCTCAATTCATACTGAAAGTCTCCAAAAGCATCCCCCCGAAGATACACATACTGTAAGATCAACTTCGGTAGATGCTCCGATCAACAATCAATCCAGTCCCGAGGACAAGGTACGGCTCTTTCGCTGCTTGTTTCGAGGAAGAGAAGACGTGTTTGCGATCAGATGGGTTGGAAAAGACAACAGATCAGGCTACTCACCAGCCTGCTATAATGATTGGAAACACGAAGTGTGCGGTAGGTATAAGAAAATCCCCTGTGCAAACTGTGAGAACAGAAAGCTCATCCCACTCGATGATAAACAGATATACAGGCATCTGAGTGGCGAGATCATTATTGGCATCTATCCCCTTCTGGAAGACGATACATGCAATTTTCTGGCTATAGATTTTGACAAGAAGGGATGGCGAGATGATGTGAAGGCATTGATCGATATCTGCAAGCAATTTCATGTTCCTGGCTATGTTGAGATATCCAGGTCAGGGAACGGTGCCCATGTTTGGTTCTTCTTTGAGGAAACGATATCTGCAGCCCAGGCACGCAGGTTTAGGAACTACCCTCCTCGCAAATGCAATGGAGAATCGCCACCAAATCGGCTTTGATTCATTTGACCGCATGTTCCCCAGTCAAGATACTATGCCCAAAGGTGGTTTTGGAAACCTGATTGCCTTGCCCCTGCAAAAGAAAGCCCGGGAGAGTGGGCACAGTGAGTTTGTTGATCACCGGATGCATAGGATTGATGATCAATGGCTCTTCCTATCTCAAGTAGAATGACTCAGTAAACACAGGATCAACGCAATTCTCGCAGAACTACCCGCTGGCCAGGGTTCCATGGGTTTGTCTCAGATAATTACATCTGAAGTAGATGAAACCATGCCTTGGGAAGCGAAACAAGCCCAACCTGAGGAGCATAATGATCTACCTTCTCAGATTCAAATTGTCTTGAGCAATTGAAGTGGATTACTTCGTTAGGA
>DIXL01000006.1 GCA_002428685.1 Cloacimonetes bacterium UBA6081
TATTTTGTTGGCACAACAAAATCGGAATTTTTAGAAAACTCAGTTTCGTAAGTTACTGTTAAATAAACATTATTTTTTCAAAATTCACTTACAACTGTCAAACTTGAGTCATAATGGATTTTATCGTTTATTTAAAGGCTTCCTGGCCTGTGAACTGGCGATAGGGATCAAAGCTTTTCAGAACTCTATGGTCGTCTGCACTAAGTTGATTGTGGCAGATGCGGGTAACAAGCTCGCCCATTCCGGGGCCAAGCATAAAGCCCTGACCGCACATTCCTACAGCGTTTACCAGGTTTGGCACCTCGTTCATGATGCCTACAATGGGAAAGCCATCAGGCGTCATGGGATATTGGCCTCGCCAGGTGCGGCGGACTTTCAGATTGTGCAGGCGGGGGTATATCTCTATCATGCGCTTGCTGCAAAGGGGCAAAAACTCTGAGGTGGAGCGGTTGTCCACGCCCAGAATTGCAGGCTCGGGTGTTATGCAAAATACTACCTGACCCTCGTTGTTTTGGTAAAAATAGAAGTTGGCACTGCCTGGAGCTTTCCTCATATCCACTACCATGGGTTCAAAGAATCTGACCACCGGCTCTGTGATGCCCGCTTCGTGATTATCTGGAAACACGGGAATATCCAAACCCAGCAGAGTACCGATTTCGCGGGCATTGTTACCGGCTGCGTTTACAAACATGGCGGCGGAATAGCTGCCTTTATCGGTTTTGACCTCAGTTATTTTGCCGGCCTGCACAACGAAACCCGTAACTTTTTCGCTAAAATGAAAATCTACTCCGGCGGCCAAAGCATGGCTGTAATAAGCAGAAGTTACCAATAGGGGAGAGCAGGAACCATCCTCGGGTGAAAAGGTGGAGCCAATTAGGTTTTCCATCATAATGCCGGGAACAAGCTTGTTGTATTCCTGCGGGCTAAGCCACTTTATATTAAGGCCATAGCTATGCTGCACCTTCATAAGGTTCAATAGGGTTGTGGCATCTTTATCGGTGTAGGCAGGATAACTGTATCCATTGGACAGCCAGCCGATATCGTCTCCCATTTCCGCCTGCCAGTTCTTGAGAATATCAATAGAGCGCAGGCAGACGCTAATTTTGCCAAAGTCCGAATGTGTGGCACGAATCCCGCCGATGGCTTTTTTGTTATTAGCTTGTCCGGGGCCATGTTCCGGCTCTATAACCAGGACTTTGAGGCCGGATTTGGCAAGGTTATATGCGGCAGGAACACCGATTGAACCTGCTCCGATTACTATTACATCGTAGGATTTATTCATTTTACGCTCCCATCGGGAAACTTATTCAGCGGGATCTCGATAAACAAGGGTCGCTTGGTGTTGGGGACAACATCCGTAGTGGGAATGCCTTCTTCCCGCAGCAGGCCTTTAATCATGACTTCGCAGGTTTTGGCTCCACAGGGACCCATTCCGGCTCTGGTGATGGCCTTTATCTGGTTCAAATCGCTGATGCCCTTGCGGATAAGACTGCGAACCTGACCTACACTCACACGCTCGCACAGGCAAATCATGGCATCATCGGCAATACGTTGGGGGATGATAGGTTCCGCCAGAGGTGCCGATACTTCCGCAGCCTGGATTACAAAGCCCGCAACCTGTTTGGCAATGGCTTTGGGCACGGATAATTTTACTATCTGACTATGCAGCTTGGGATAATCTTGCACGGCAAGCACTTCAAAAGTGCCCAGCGCAGAGGCGTTGATGTCGTTCAAGCTTAGCTTATCCCCTGCTTTTACAGAATGGTTGGAAACCTCGTAAACTACGCTTACAATAGGGTGTTCCGCATCTTTTCTGTAATCCACCAGGGTGATGGCAAGCCCAGGACAGATGAGCAAACACTTGCCGCAACCGATGCATTTACCGCTGTATAAGGGAACGGTCATCAGGCTGCCATCCTCGGTATGGATGGAATTGGTGGGGCAAACCGTGGTGCAGGGATTGCAGGGAATTTCTTGCAGACAGTGGATGATGGGGAAGACGCCGCTTTCGTCAGCGCAATTGTTATAACCTTTTGTTATGCCCGGATGAGCTTTCAGAGCTTCGGCTTTGGCATACCAGTCGGTAGGAATGGGATTGCTATCTTCTCCGCTTAGCAGGGCTGCTATTTTCAATCCGGCTATCTTGCCGTTGAACATGGCGGAACTGGCTTCGGCAATCTCCAGGGCATCACCGGCAGAATCAACCGGAATACCCGCTGCTTCGGCTTCGAGGGTAAATTCACTTAGGGGATCAAGGCCTACTGCAATGAGAATTGTATCGCAGGCAAAGGTTTTTTCCGATCCGGCAATTGCCTGAAAGTTCTTATCTACTGCCGTGATGGTGATGGATTCCACGGCTTCTGTGCCATTGGCGCAGAGAATGGAATGCGCTGTATAAATCGGAACGCCCAGACGCATCAGCTTATCTGCGTGGACTTTGTAGCCTCCGCAGCTTGGCATGGCTTCGGCCAAACCAACCACCTCAATGCCTGCTTGCAAGGCGTGATAACCGGCAATCAGGCCTACATTGCCTCCGCCGATGATGAACAAACGCTGCGTGGGTCGGACTAAATCTCTGTTTACCAGAGTTTGAAAGGCTCCGGCTCCATAGATGCGGGCTAAATTGTTTCCGGGGAAACGCAGGAACTTTTCTCTGGCACCTGCTGCGTTTAAAATCCTGGTGGGATGGACAATCTTGTAAACGCCGTCTTTGAGGATGCCCACTTTTTTGTCGCTGAAGACAAATACGGCGGTGCTATTCAGCCATACTTGGACGCTGGGAAAGGTTAATACTTCTTCTGCCAGCAGCTTACCAATATCATGACCACGCACTCCTGCCCGGCTGTCTTCCTGCGAACCGAAGAACTTGTGGGTTTGCAGCACCAGTTTGCCACCCAGGGCGTTTTTATCGTCAATGAGTAAGGTTTTGATGTGCTTTTTGCCCAATTCTATGGCTGCTGAAAGGCCGGAGGGACCCCCACCTATAATCAGGACGTCTGTTTCTATGTGCTCAATTGGCTCAAAGCTTAGCTTTTCATCAGCTTCCGGCAGGGTTGCCAAACCTTCCACACTTTGCACAATCATGTTTTCGGTTACGGCCATCATGCACGATTTTACCGCTACGCCATTGGCAATTACGCTACACTTGGCGCATTGACCGTTGGCACAAAAAATGCCCTGCGCTCCGCCATCCTTGTGATGATGCCCAAAGATGGTAATCCCATTGGCAATCAGCGCAGAGGAGATCATTTCGTCTTTTCTGGCAATTAGTTTGATTCCATTCCAATAAAAGCTGATTTCTTCCATCTCAGGAATGGAAAGAATTGGATGATCGGTGATGCGATTGTCATTCACCATGGCAAAAAACTCCTTTATCCCGGCTTTGCTAAATGCTTACGCCGTTTGTCATATTTGCGGATTACAAAGTTTGTGCCCTATCTCTTTGTCAAGCGAAATAGCATCCATCACTATCTTGATCGTATTGCACCTTGTATAAAGTCGCACTTTAATCTGCAAATCTTACCACATCGGCTGCAAATCGGCTGAAACAGCGGAGAGCGAGTATCACGATTTCTGCAAATGGCAGGCCATCAGTCTCAGATTGAAGGATAAAAAATATCGTGGAGAGCACCGGGCGGTGTCCCCACGATTCGGAGAGCATTCTATGTAGGGTCTGTAGGCTGTTTTCATTGTGAGATTTGACAGGTTTTCTGTCAATGAAGATTCTTGCAGATTCTTTATCATATTGAGCGGAAAGGACTTGACCACGGTTACGAGGGGTGTACATTAGACCCATAAATTAACAGTCGGGTAACCGAGAAGGAGATCATGATGACCAAGCAAAACAAGAATCGCAGAGAGCAAGAAACGCTGGAGCAGGTGGCAGCATCCTGATTATTCTTCCTTTCCACCTCAACAATTCCTTAGCATTGGCACAATAATTGCATCCTATTCAAAGGTCTAAATAAACTGTAGAAGGATAGAAAACATGAAAAAAAGCCTATTCATTTTAGTCCTGCTGATAGGAGTTTTATCAGTCTTAAGCGCAGTCCCACGCGAGCTTGTTGTGGTGGAAATTGGCACAGGAACCTGGTGTCAATACTGCCCCGGAGCTGCAATGGGAGCACATGATTTATTGAATAATGGACATGCAGTTGCCGTAGTAAAAAACCATAACGGCGATGCCTATGCCAACACCTATTCCAATGCCCGCAACACCTATTATGGTATTACCGGCTACCCCACTGCTGAGTTTGATGGCTTAAACCCTTCCCTGGGCGGCAGCAGCACTCAATCTATGTATAGCAATTACCTTCCCAAGGTAAACGCACGTTTGGCAATACCTTCGCACTACACTCTTTCTGCCTTTGGAATGCACACCGGCAACGATTACACCATATTGGTCAATGTTGCCAAACCTGAAGCTGACACAAATACCAATGTTGTTTTACATTCTTCGCTTACGCAATCGGACATCGCCGTAAACTGGTTCAACCAAACCGAAGTTGACAATGTGAACCGCATTATGGCTCCCAACCAGAATGGAACTCCGATCAATCTGGCAACGGGTGAATCCACCATGATAACTTTAAATTTCACCGTTCAGGCTACCTGGCCACTGGAAGACCTGGAACTGGTGCTGTGGCTGCAAAACACTACATCCAAAGAGATTCTGCAAGGTAAGAAGTATGCCTTAAATGCTCTTTTACCTGCCACAAACGTTTCAACTGACCTGCTTATGTTCCCCGATACCTCTGTTAACACCACCACCTCAATGCCTCTTACTTTGGCAAACCTTTCCACGGGTGTGGCTACGGGAACCTTAACCAGTAACAATCCTGCTTTTGTTCCTGCCGTAAGCACTTTTACCCTACAACCCTATTCTGCCCAGACTATTGACGTCCAGTTTTCGCCAAATGCAGCAGGTGTTTACAATGGTGTCCTAACTGTTAACAGCAACTTCCCCGATCCTACAATAGAGGTTATTTTAACCGGAACAGCATTCACCAATACAGCCCCAATTGCCACAAATGTTACGCTTTCCGGTGTCCCTGTTGTGTATCAATTCCTTGAAGGCAGCTACGTTTACAGCGATCCGGACACCCATATTGAAGGAGCTACCCTAAGAAACTGGGTTAGGATCGTAAACGGAACACCCACTGAGATTGCAGGTGCCACAAATCCAATATATCAAATCACCGAAGCTGATCTTGGCAACACAATTGCCTACAAAGTTACGCCGGTAGATTTTTATGGGCTGGCTGGAACACCTGTAACCAGTGCTCCCACGCAAGTAATAATTCCCTTACCCGCACCTCAGAATTTTGCCGCTGTTTTAACTCCTCCCAATACAGTTACCTGCACCTGGGAAAAACCGCAGTATTTTGATGGCCGTGGCTTTGTGGGTTATCGCTTGTATCGCAATGGTTTAAATATTCAAACCATCCCAAATCCCAATACCCTCACGTTCACGGATGCAAATCTGGATAACGGCACCTATGAATATTACATTTGCGCTGTCTTCAGTGATCCCACCAATATGTCCGATCCCTCCCCTTCAGTGGTTATTATTGTGGGCGTAGCCAATGACGATTTGGTAGTCGCTCCGGAGCAGAGTATTAAAGTTAATCCCAATCCTTTCTCCAGTATTGCCCACTTTGAGATTAGCGGCAAAGCTAATCTGAGCACTCGTTTGGAGATTTTCAACCTTCGGGGTCAGCTTGTCAATACCCTGGCTATCAGCACCGACGAAAGCGGAAAAGCAAATGCTGCCTGGAATGGCTTGGATGCCAACGGCAAACAGGCAAAAAGCGGTGTTTACATTTACCGCATGAATAACAGCAACCACACCCTTACCGGCAAACTGATGCTGGTAAAATAGGGTAACAGGTAACAGGTTATATATGTTAAGGGCGGGAATTTCTCCCGCCCTTAAATTTTGTTTGCATGATCCGGTATTAATCGAAGTGATAATATAGACCTGTCTGAGGAATATACATCATAAATTCCTGATCTTGATTCATGGTCAAAGGTAATTCCAGCACCCAGTGAAAATTCTGTCCCATCTTAAAATCAAAGCCCAAGCCAGCTCCAACCCAATAATATGTTCTGGGATCCCAGGACACGCGTTCGGGAGTATTCATCAGCATGTAATAATTTCCACTCAACTGATAATCCCTTTCGTATTGTTTCACACGCGAAAATAAGATAGAAGCCCCACCGAACACATAAAAACGTCCGGTTTGATTTGTGGCCAAAGTTTCCAGGTAATTTACGCCAAAGTTTACATTAGTCCTGCGGCCATCATCTTTAACCGTAATCACCGCAGGGCCGGGAGTTACATCATAAATACTTCCACTGAAGTTACGATCGTTGCTGCCCAAAGTAATCCCCCCTAGGGTGTATTGAAATCCACGGTTTTTGTAAAAAGTCCTATAACTGAATCCATTGCCGGATAGCTGACCGAAATGTAAACCAAGCCCCTTGTAACGGGTTGGAGTATCCGTGTCATCAGTGTTTTGAGCAAACGCCATCACAGCAATGATAATCAGCACTGAGCACATTATCAGCTTTTTCATAATCAACCTCTCTTTTTTTACTATTATGTAATCCTGTAGCAGCCATAGCAGCTAACTAAAAGCCTTGCAGACATTATATGCAATTTTGCTTCCAGCACAAGATATTTTTAGTAATAAACCCCTCATTTTGTTCACTTTGTATTTGGAATGCAAGTTGCCATCACCAGTGCCTCGCTCAACAGCCATCAATTGCACAACATTACCTGGAATGGTAAAGATTATCAAGGTAACAGCCTTCCCGATGGCGATTATAAAGTAAACGTGGAATTCACCGAGCATAATGCCTCGGCAAACAATATGGGAAAATATAAACAGCTTACTTTCACCAAAGGCACCGAGCCGGTAACCCTCACCATTCCCAACGAGACTTATTTCAAGGATATGGATTTGGGTTTAGTTGATTAAATCCTATCATCCTTAAATCCTGAAATCCTCGTTTAAAAAGCCCAATACTTGCAACCGGACTTGACAAGCAAAGCATCCCATTTTTCTTGGTGCAAACGCGCAAACATCAACGGAGTAAACAATGAAAATAGCCCAGATAGTGGGTGCCCGGCCACAATTTGTAAAGCTGGCTCCCCTTTCCAAGCAGATCAGAAAAAGCCATCAGGAAATAATTATCCACAGTGGACAACACTACGACATCCAAATGAACGAAGTCTTTTTTCGCGATATGGAAATCCCCAATCCGGACTACAATCTATGCGTTGGTTCCAATTCTCAGGGGATTCAAACCGGTGAAATTTTAGCCGCCATAGAGCCTATCCTGATAGCCGAAAAGCCTGATCTGGTAATTGTTTACGGAGATACCAATACAACCCTGGCCGGAGCCTTGGCTGCATCTAAACTGGGCATAAAAACCGCACATGTAGAGGCTTGTTTGCGCAGTTTTAACCGCAGCATGCCCGAAGAGATTAACCGCATTGTGGCAGATCATGTGTGTGATATCTTATTGGCTCCCACAAAGATGGCCATAGTCAATGCCCGGCGTGAAGGTTTATCGGATAAAACCCATTTGGTTGGGGATATCATGGTGGACAGCCTGATTTTTGGCATAAACAAAGCCACGCAAGTTTCTACTGTTGTGGCCGATATGCATCTTACCGGCAAAGAATACTTACTGCTTACTCTGCACCGTCCTTACAACGTGGACGATCCCAAAAACCTGTTCCACATCCTGTCTCAATTGGATACCCTTGGCCAAACCATTATTTTCCCGGTACATCCCCGCACCCGCAACATTCTTCAACAAATGGAAACCGACCGCTTTGCAAACATTCACTATGTTCCACCCCAGGCTTATCTGGATTTCCTTTGCCTGATGAGTGAGGCAAGCACAATTTTAAGCGATTCCGGCGGTATCCAAAAAGAAGCTTACATCCTGAATAAACCGTGTGTAACGCTTCGCTACGAAACGGAGTGGATGGAAACTGTGGAAAGTGGCTGGAATCTTCTGCTTCCTGTTAATGATCCCAAATTCCCTGCTGCAATCCGCACTTTTAAGCCTCCTTTGTTGCATCCGGAAATCTTTGGCACCGATGTTGCCACCCGTATTGTCCGCCTGATCGAACAATAATTTCCCGCTTTTTTTCCGCTTATCCACACTAACAAACACTACTATTGCAATACTTTAGCATTACTATGGCACTACTCTGAATGATAGTAATGCCATAGCAATGCAACCCCGGTGTTAGAGCAGTAATCGTATGCATAAAAAAAAAGAGTTGACTCTATGGACACCCTCTAAAAAGGGTGTCCTTTGGAGATAAATGCAAATTATGAAAAGAATTATCGTTGCGATCGATGGCCCTGCAGCCTCTGGAAAGAGCACTACTGCAAAGCTTTTGGCAAAAAAGCTGGGCTATATTTATCTGGATACGGGTGCCATGTATCGTGCTTGCGCTTTGCAAGCTGTGCAGAGTGGCATAGACATTTCAGATACGGCAGCGATAAGCCAGATGATGGAAGGCATTGAGCTTAAAATTGGGCATGGTGATGAAGGCAACATTATCTGGTTAAATGGTTTGGACGTCAGTTCCGCCATTCGCACTCCCGAAATCTCCTCTCTCGCCTCAGCCATTTCGGCCATTCCAGATGTCCGCCACAAAATGGTTGCCCTGCAACGTAAGCTGGGTGGCGAAGGTGGTGTGGTTTTAGATGGCCGGGATATTGGAACGGTGGTTTTTCCTACTGCCGAGGCCAAGTTTTTTATGGTGGCAGATGTGGCCGAAAGAGCCAAAAGACGTGCCCTGGAATTGGCTGCAAAGGGAATTGACACTCCTCTGGAAACTGTTTTAAAAGACCTGGAATCCAGGGACACTGCAGATTCAAACCGTGCTATGGCTCCCCTGAAACCGGCAGATGATGCCATCCTGATTGATACCAGCAAACTCAGTATTACTGAGCAGGTGGATAAACTGTATTGTTTTGTCCAAAAGCTACTTACAGATAACACAAAACAATCTGTTCAAGTCCGTCTGGCAAAACAATCCGGTTATTGCTTTGGAGTTCGCCGCGCCATAAACCTGGCACTGGAAGCCAAAAGAGACGGTAAACCGGTTTATACTATAGGCGAAATTATTCACAATCCCGGAATTGTCCGGGATTTGGATGCGCTTGGAATTCATGTTGCCAACAATACCGGTGAGATTTCCAACAGTGTGGTTATTATTCGCTCGCATGGAATCACACGCCAGGAATATGAAGCCCTGAAAGCACAAAACAATGAAATAATTGATGCCACCTGCCCTTATGTGAACCGCACTCACGAGATTATGCAAAAAATGACCTCCGAAGGTTATTCCGTGCTAATTTTTGGAGACAAAACCCACCCCGAGGTAATCGGACTGAAGTCCTACGGAAACGAGCAGACATTTATTGTGGGATTGGGGGATAAAATTCCGTCAATTCCCACAAAACGTTTGTGCATGATTTCTCAAACTACGCAAAAATTGAAAAATTTGAAAGAATTGGCTTGCGAATTGCTACCTATGGTTACTGAACTAAGGATCTTTAATACTATTTGCCTGGCCACAACCCAACGTCAGGACGCAACTTTGGAACTTGCCAAAGCCAGCGATTTGATGATTATTATCGGGGGATTGAAAAGTTCCAATACCCGGGCTTTGGCAGCTATGAGCTCAGAAGTTTGTCCAACCTACCATGTAGAAGACGCACAAGAGCTGGAGACTCTGGATTTTGGCGGAAACAAACGCATAGGTATAGCAGCGGGTGCATCGACCCCGGAAGATATGATTATAAAAGTGTATAATAAAGTTTTACAAAAAAGCGGAAGCCCCGGCTCTGCAAAGAGCATCGGGGATATTCCCATGTTTAAGGAGGAATCATGTTAAATCATGATCAAAACCCAGTCGATCCCGAAATAAAGGAAACTGAGACCATGGAAGTGGAATCCGATCTGGAAATGGGGAAAGACGACACGTCAATACCAACAATTGAAGACGAAGAATCCGTGGAAGAGCCTTCAATTGCCGCACCGGAAGTAGAAACACCATTAGTCGAGGAAGAATCTGCCGAAGAGCAATTGCCCGAAACAGAAACTGTGTTGGAAACCCCTGAAGAAATTAAACCCACAGAAGAACCCAGATCAGAAACTGTGGAAGAAACCCCCGTAACTGAAGAACCTGCTCCCGAAGCCGTGGAAGAGACTGTTGAAGAGCCTTTCGTAGCCGAGGAGCCTGTTGCTTTACCCGTGGCAGAAGAACCTGCACCCCAACCATTGATGCCTCCGAAAGAACTTTCGCAGGATGAAAAGGAACACGAAGCCATGCTGTCTATGTATGAAGAATCCTTTTCAAACTTTAAGAAAGGCGAGATAATCGAAGGCACAATCGTTGATATTTCCGATAAGGAAGTGCGCGTTGACATCGGCTTTAAATCCGAAGGTGTAATCCCGATCTCGGAATTTGCCTATAGCGGTGTGCCGGAACGCAATACCGTAATTAAGGTATTTATCAACGAAATTGAGAATGGCGATGGTAAGCTGCTGCTATCCAAAAAGAAAGCAGACTATAACCTTAATATCGAACGAATCAAGAATTCCTATGCAGATGGCAGCGTGCTCAGTGGAGTTATCCGGCGTCGTGTAAAAGGTGGCATGATTGTAGATATTATGGGTATAGAAGCATTTTTACCCGGATCGCAGATGTCGCTGAAGCCTATCCCCAATCTTGATCAATTCATCGGTAAAGAACTATGTTTTAAAGTAGTTAATATCGATGAAGAACACCGCAATATCATCCTTTCCCGTCGCCAGGTTTTGGAAGAGGAAGCCAGCATCAAACGTAAAGAACTGCTGGAAAAAATCCAAATCGATTCCGAACTGGATGGGGAAGTGAAGAATATAACTCAATATGGCGCTTTTATAGATTTAGGCGGGATTGATGGTCTTTTGCACCTGACTGATATGAGCTGGGGCAAAATTAATCATCCCTCCGAAATGCTGCAAATTGGCGATAAAGTGAAGGTTAAAGTTATAAACTTTGATCCTGAAACCAACAAGATTTCCCTTGGTTTGAAACAACTTGTTCCACATCCATGGGAAACCATTGAAATAAAGTATCCGGAAGGAACCAGGATAAGCGGCAAAGTGGTTAGCATTAAGTCCTTTGGCGCATTTGTGGAAATTGAACCCGGCGTGGAAGGATTGGTTCACATCTCTGAAATGAGCTGGACTAAGAAGATTTCCGATGCCCGTAAATTCCTGAAAGGTGGCGATACAATCAATGCCATCGTGCTGGAACTGGACAAGGAAAACAAGCGTATCTCCTTGGGTATGAAGCAAATGGATCCCAATCCCTGGCTTACCATTGAAGACCGCTATCCCATGGGCACAGTTCTTACCCGCAAAGTTAAGAGCCTTACTGCCTTTGGTGCTTTTGTGGAAATTGAAGAAGGCATAGATGGCTTGGTGCATATTTCTGATATCAGTTGGACTAAGCGCATCTATCATCCCCGCGAAGTATATCGCAAGGGACAAGAAGTGGAAGCCGTAATTCTATCCATAGACCGCGCTCAGCATCGCATTGCACTTGGTGTGAAACAGTTGGTGGCCGATCCCTGGGAAACCTTGAATGTTACTCTACCCGTTAATACCGAAGTAAAAGGCAAAATTAGCAAGCTGATCCCCAAAGGTCTGCTGGTTGATGTGCCGTTGGCTAACGATGTGGTGGAAGGATTTATTCCGATCTCGCATCTGGCACTGCCCAAGCTGGAACACTCTGACGATGCCTTCCATGTGGGTGAGGAATTGCCGCTGAAAGTTATTGAACTTGATATGGATAATCGGCGCTTGATCCTTTCTGTAAAAGCATTCTTCTTCTCACGCGATGCCAAATTGCAAGAAGAATACATCGCCATTCACGAACAGTTTATGCGCGAAAAAAATGCTAAACAACAGAAGAAAAAACAAGATAAAGAATCTAAACAGGCTACACCCAAAAAAGATGCCGATGATGCTCCGATAGAAGAGACAGCGATTCCAATCCTGGTTCCCGAAGAAGCATTTGTGGAAAATGTTGCAGAAGATATCCCAAATGTAGAAGACGCTCCTATTATTGAAGAATCTGCTGTGGTAGAAGAACCTATCATAGAAGAAATAGCAGCCCCTGAAGTGGTGGAAGAAGAGCCTATCATAGAAGAAACCCCTACTCCTGAAGTGGTGGAAGAAATTCCCGCTCCCGTAGTCGAGATTCCCCTTGTGGAAGATATCCAGGAAGTGATAGAATTAGAAGAAATCCCAGCTCCGCTGGAAGAAGAGACTACTCCCGAACCTGCTGAAGTAACAACAGAAGAAGAACCCGAAATCAAAAAATGACTAATAAACCAATATCAGGAATGGCGGCTCAAGCGAGCCGTCATTTCCTTTTATCCTGGGATTTTATTATTCCTATGCTCTTGCTTGTGGTGGGCACAATTGTTTTTCGCAAAACGAATCTGGATCTTGCAATCCAATCAAAGTATTTCATCCCCCCAAATGAATGGGCTTTTAACCGTTTACCAATCCCACGCCTGATTTATCATTATGGCAACATCCCTGCCCTTTTGGTTAGTATAGCGGGCTTGTTGCTTTTTATTTTCAGCTACAGCAAGGCTGCCATTTTGCCATACAGAAAGATAGGCAGCTACTTGGTTTTGGCCATGATTATTGGCCCTGGCTTGATAGCCAACACGCTTTTGAAAGACAACTGGGGAAGGCCTCGTCCCCGTGAGATAGTAAACTATGCTGGCACATACGCATACGAAAACCCCCTAAGCATAGATAGCACCAGCCCTGGTAAATCGTTCCCTTGTGGGCATGCTACCACGGGTTTCTATTTGTTTTCGCTTGCTTTTGTGCTTAGGAAATGGCGTCCCCGCATGGCTTTGGGAATTTTTACTACTGCCCTTGTCTGGGGGACGATTATAGGCTGGATCAGAATGGGGATGGGTGGTCATTTTGCCAGCGATGTCTTATGGGCTGGAGGCTTGGTTTATCTGAGCTCTTTTGCCATTTACAGAATTATGGGTTTACATAAAAACCTGTTCTATGTTCCAGCTGAAGGAAGGACTTCAAAACGCCTGAAACTTCATCAAAAGCTTTTGTTATGGAGCCTTGGCCTTTTGATAATCTGCTCTGTGATGCTGGCTACGCCCTATTCCGACAAACGGGAATTCGAAATTGGCAAGCAGCAGGTTGGTTTGGATTTATACCAAGTTAGTTTGGACCTGGAGATTGGGAACCTGTCCGTAATTTTGGCCGATAGCAGCTACTTTTCCTATCAAAACAATGGTTTTGGCTTTCCCGGATCAAAGCTGAAAAGCAGACCCGAATACCTGGAGGGTGCCTTCACTTTTTCACAATGGAAGAAGGGATTATTTACCGAACTTGGTTGTAATGCCACATTAGTGGCAGATTCGCTCAGGCTAACTGATTTGCAAATAGTCATTAACAAAGGCATAGTTGAGTTTCCTGCTCAGTACGCAGATACTCTGTTTGTCCCTTCGAATATTTTACTTGACTCCCGTATGTTTATGGGGACAATTGTTCGCACAAGTCAAAAACCAGTTACAGGCTGGTGGATTGATGCGCCTAAACTGATTATTAAGTAGTATTTAGATAAAGTGATTGTCAATACTTTTTTAGGAGATTATATGAAAAAAACAGTATGCTTTATTGGCCTATTGTTAATGTTAGCCTTGAGCCTTTCAGCAGAATTGATGCAGGTAGGCTTTGGCCAAAATTCCATTGCCGTGCTTAGTAACTCAGAAAACGAAGCATTGCTGCAATACAATATCTCGCAATTTGAGAAAACCAAAGTGGAGATTAATGGCTCTGAGTGGTATCATATCCGGCTTCCCAAAGAAGGCATCACTCAGGACAAAGGCTTTCCCGAATTACCAGTTTTTAATCGCAGTGTGATTATCCCCAATCAATCGCTCATGAAACTTGATGTGTTCGATGTGCAGTATCAGGACATCCAGCTTGATATAGCCCCATCTAAAGGCGTAATTACCCGCGATATTGATCCTGCCACGGTGCCTTATACTTTTGAAACAGTGTATAGTGGAAAAGACTTTTATCCCCTGAAAGTGGCGGAGCTTTCCGAACCCTATATCCTTAGAGATTTTCGTGCGGTTACCGTTAAAACCATCCCTTTTGCCTACAACCCCGATACTCATACCCTGCGTATTTACACCAGTTATAAAATCCGGATTTATGCTGACGGGGCTGACACAAAGAATACCATTTCTCGCAGCCAGAATACTATCTCCAGAGACTTTTTACCCATTTACGAAAATCACTTTGTAAACTTCAACAGTTATCGTTACACCCCTGTTAGTGATTCTTTCGGCAAGCTTTTGGTAATTTGCCACACTAATTATCTTAGCCAGATTGCACTTTACGTGAACTGGAAAAAGCAAAAAGGTATCAATACCGAATTGGTGGAATGGAGCACTATAGGTACCACCGCTGCTCAATTACAAACTTACATCCAAAACCGTTATAACGCTGATAATAATATTACTTACGTGCAATTGGTGGGAGATGCTCCCCAGATTCCAACCCTCAGTTCCGGCGGTGGTGGCAGCGATCCCACCTTTGCTCTTGTTGCCGGAAGCGATAACTATCCCGATATCTTTATTGGACGCTTCTCAGCCGAGACAACTGCCCAAGTAACCGCTCAGGTAAATAAAGCTATCGTTTATGAACGGGATTTAAATACAACTGCCACTTGGCTCAGCACTGCTATTGGTATTTCAGACGCTGCAACTACACTTGGCGATGATAGCGAAACAGATATTGCACATATGAATAATATCCGCACTAAACTGATGAATTACGGGTATTCCACGGTTGATCAGATATATGAACCAAGCGCAACAGCGGCGCAAGTAACTGCCAATGTAAATACCGGACGTGGGTTTATTAATTATGTTGGCCACGGTTCCGACACATCTTGGGTTACTTCAGGATTTAACAATACCAATGCGACGGCTTTAACCAACGGCAGTAAAACACCATTTATCATGGATGTAGCTTGCGTAAACGGTAATTTTGTCTCCATCACCTGCTTTGCTGAAGCTTGGATGCGTAATGCCAATGGTGGCTCAGTAGCTATTTACGCCAGTTCCATCAACCAAAGTTGGAGCTCTCCCATGCGGGCACAGGATCATTTAACCGACTTGATGGTAGCTGAAACCAAAACGACTACTGGCGGGTTATATTACAACGCTTCTTGCAATATGATGGATATCTATGGCACTGATGGCGTAAACATGTATAAAACCTGGCATGTTTTCGGGGATGCTGCTTTAACAGTACGCACGAAAACCCCTATTGCCATGAGTGTTACACATCCTGCTACCATTGTTACCGGAGCTTCATCCGTTACCGTTAATACCGGCGTAGCCAATGCCAGAGTAGCCATTACTTACAACAATACAATCTATGGTGTGGCTACTGCCAATAGTTCTGGGGCGGCTACTGTTGCCCTTGCCAATGCTCTAACAGGTGCAGTTACTTATAGTGTAACAGCTACGGCTTTCAACCGTGTAACTTATGTGGGGACATTGCAGCAGGTTGCAGGAACGGGACCATACATGACTGTGGAAACCGCCACCTATACCGATAGCAACAACAATGTTGCCGAATACAACGAAAGCGGGAGTTTTAATGTTGCGTTTAAAAATATCGGTTCTGCTGCTGCCACCAATGTAAGCACCACGCTCAGTTGCTCTACTGTCGGCATTACCATTACAGACAACAGCGAAACCATTGCCAGCCTGGCTGCCAATACCAGCACTACTATCAACAATGCTTACAGCTTTAACATTGCCAACAACTTGACTAATGGAACCGTGGCCAGTTTCACCGTTACCATGTCTGCCGGCTCCGAAACCTGGACGCATAATTTTAGCTTAACCATTAATGCCCCGGCTTTAGCTTTTGGAAGTATCACAATTTCTGATCCTGCCCCTGGTAACAACAATGGTCGCCTTGATCCCGGAGAAACTGTTACCATCACAATGCCTCTTAGCAATAATGGAAACGCAACTTCAACATCCGGAGCGGCTACTTTGTCTTGTGCAACCACAGGCATAACGGTTAATACCAATTCTATAAACTTTACTGCAATCACAGCCGCCGGTTCTGCCAACCTGAGCTTCTATGTCAGCGCAGCTTCTGGTATGAGTAATGGTGTATTGGCCAATTTTATTTTCAATGCCACAGCCGGTGCATACAACGCCCAAAACAATACATCATTGGAAGTTGGATCTCCAACGGTCATAACAATTGGCAATGGCACCTCATCCCAGTCTTATCCCATTGACCGTTATTACAACTATTCTGCCCATGAGGCAATATACCTTGCTTCCGAAATTGGCATGGCTGGTATGATAAAATCAATCGGGTACTATAAATCCAGCGGAACAGATGTAAATAGTATTGTCTCAGTTACCATATACATGAAGAATACAACGGCCACAACTCTTACTACAGGCACATATAGCACCAGCGGTTATACACAAGTGTATTCCGGTGTTTTTCCCAATAGCAGCACCAGCGGGTGGATGTCAGTTGATCTTAACACTCAGTTCAGTCATAACGGAACCAATCTTTCTGTCCTTGTTGTAAAAGGTAACCAGGCTTGGATATCTTCTTATCCTCTTTGGACTTATTCAGTTACTACCAGTTCTAGGGCTCGTCAATCTCGCGACGATTATACAGCCCCAACAAGTTTATCGGCCACAACAAACCTGCCAAATTTGCAGCTAAAAATGTTCCCGCCTGTTCAGACTGATTATGCCAACATTGCTTCCAATCCAACCTCTGTTTCCCAGACTGTGAATACTGGTGCTTCGGCTTCAACTCAGATCACTTTGAGCAATTCCGGCAATATCCCCCTGATCTGGAGCTCTTCAGATCGTGAAGAAGAGCTGCGTATCACTAATGAGTTGTCTCAGTCGTTTGGCTCGCAACGCACCACCTGGCTCAGCTACAGTCCAGCTTCCGGCACTATAGCAGCGGGTGGAAATGTGGTGATAAACCTAACCTTAAATTCCAACGGTTTGGCGGGTGGGACTTACAACAAAAACATAACAATCACCTCCAACGCCTCTAACAGCCCCACTTTAAGCATCCCCATCAGTTTCACGGTATCCGATCTTGTTCCCAATCAGCCGCGTTTTGTGGCAGAATGGGAACCTGCTACGGGAGCAATTATCCGCTATCCTTTTGGCATTCCTTACACGCTGATATCAGATCTATCCAATAATGGCCTGCTATATGTAATAGTAACTTCTGCCAGCCAAACCACCTGCAATACAGCACTAAGTTCCAACGGTGTAAATATGGCCAATGTCCGCTACATCAATGCTGCCACCGATTCCTATTGGACGCGGGATTATGGCCCATGGACCATCTTTGATGCCAATAACAACATGAAGATAGTGGATTTCACCTACAACCGTCCCCGTCCTAACGACGATGTCCTTCCCACTACCATAGCAAACTATCTTGGCATTACTGCCTATCCCTTCGCCGTTTCGCACACCGGTGGCAACATCATGACAGATGGCATGGGTAAAGCGATGAGCACCGATCTTGTTTTATCGGAAAACACCGGTTTGACTCAAGCTCAGATAAACGGCATGTTCCAAACTTATTTAGGCGTAACGGATTACCAGCTTTATCCAGATCCAAATAACACCTACATCGACCACATCGATTGCTGGGCTAAGCTGCTGGATGTGGACAAGGTCATAATCCGCAGAGTTCCCTCTTCTCATGCTCAATACAGTGCTATTGAAGCTGTTGTAAACACCTGGCGCACTAAAACTTCCAGCTTTGGCACACCCTACAAAATCTACAGAGTGGATACACCAAACGACGAACCATACTCCAATTCTTTCATTCTAAACAGTAAAATCTATGTCCCCCAAATGGGAACGGCAAATGATGCTGCAGCTCTAACAACCTACCGTAATGCCATGCCCGGCTGGACTGTTACCGGATTTGCCTACAGCACCTTTGAATCCACCGATGCCATCCACTGCCGCGTCAACACTGTTTTTGATGCACAGATGGTTTCTGTAAAACACGTGGTTCCAGCCGGTGCTACTGCCAATCAAAGCCTGGTAATAAATGCGGATATAGCCCATGCAAATCCGCTTAACACATCGCAAACCTATCTTGCCTGGAAAGCCGGATTTGCTGGTGTTTGGCAGAATTCCAGCCTCAGCTATGTAAGCGGAAACTCCTGGACATCCACCATTACTGCCCCGGCTTATGGCGACACCCTGTATTATTGGTTTAAAGCCACAGACACCACTGCCAGAAGCACTTCCCTACCTTTGTGCGCAGCAAGTGATCCCTTTAAGCTGATTGTGAACATTCCAAGCAACACACCCAATTGGCAGCCAGTTAGCTATGGCAATACTCCCGCCACCTTAAACGCCGCAATCACCATCAACAACATTCCTGCCAATGTGAACGACATGGTTGGAGCCTTTGTAGGCAATGAATGCAGGGGCAGCGGACAGATCAGTTCAATCAGCCGAACCACCGCCAACACAAGTTTGCAGGTAAATCTATCCGGCAGCGAAACGGTTAATTTCAAAGTGTATTCTTACGCTATGGATACCGTATATCCTGTGCAGGAAGTTTTGCCCATGCAACCGGGAATGGTCTATGGAGATGGCAGTCCCATCCCGTTAAACGGCACAAGCAACCTGGTTTTGGCAGTCCCTTCAGTGCAAATCCTTGCCACAGGTGCATCTATCCAAATCACGTGGAATGCTGTTCCCCACGCTGATATTTACAATGTGTTTTACTGCACTGAACCCAATGGAACCTACAGCTTTGCAGGCTCTACTGCAAACCTGAGTTGGACTGCTTCACCCATTGCTGCTACAATGTTTTATAAAGTGGTGGCCATAAAAAACTAAGGAATTGATGGAATATCTAAAAAACGGTAAGTTTTTTGCACAAGTGGCAGGAAGCTTGGAGGCTCATGCCAGGCAGGAACTGGAAGAGCTTGGGACACAAGTGATTCAGGAAGTCCCCCGTGGTTTGCGGTTCAGTTGTGATAAAGCCACACTGTATAAAGTGGTTTACTGCTCTCGCTTAGTTCAAAGGGTTTTGGCACCTCTAATCAGCTTTAATTGCCACAGTGAGAAATACTTATACAAACAAGCCTTAGGTGGCGTGGATTGGACTCTGCTGTTTTCGCCTCAGCAAAGCTTTGGGATCGAAAGCAATGTTTCCGAAAGTAAGATAAGCCATTCGTTGTATGCCGGTCAACTTCTGAAAGATGCCATTTGCGACTGCTTCAGAGCAAAATTTGGGGTCCGCCCTAATTTTAGTAGCCAGGGTGCAGATATCAATTTTAATCTGCATATCCGAGCAAATTGGGCTACCATTTCTTTGGATATCAGCGGTAGCATGCATAAACGCGGATATCGTTTGTCTGCGGGTGAAGCACCTCTGCAGGAAACCTTGGCTGCCGCCATAATCAGGCTCTCGGGATGGAAAGGAGAAAAACCCTTGCTTGATCCGATGTGTGGATCAGGCACAATTTTGGCAGAAGCTCTAATGCATTATTGCAAAATCCCTGCGGCATATTTGCGTAACGATATGGGACTGAGCAATATGCCAGATTATGATGCCACGCTGCATAAGCAGATTAAGCACGAAGCAAATAAACAAATTATAGCTTTACCAAAAGGTTTGATTGAAGGCTCGGATATTAGCGCAGAAAACATAAGAATTGCCAGAGATAATCTGGCTAACCTGCCTTCCGGAAAAGAGATAGAGCTTAGGGCAAAACGCTTTCAGGATTTGCCCAAAAAATCCGGACTTTGCCTGATTACCAATCCTCCTTATGGTATCCGCCTGGGGAGTAACTCTTCCACTATCGTGCTTTACAATGAGCTTGGGAATTTTCTAAAGCAAAAATGCCCCAATAGTGAAGCGTTCGTTTTGTGCGGAAACAAAGACCTGGTTCCCGAGTTACGGCTTAGAGCCCATTGGAAAAAAGGCCTGAAAAATGGGGATTTGGAAGTGAAGCTGGCCAAGATTATTGTTAAAAGTTAAGTGCGGCTTATGCAGTTAATCCAAGTTTTGCAAAAATATTTGTTGATTAGCTTGTGGAAACATTTCCACAAATTGCTCTTGACTACGATTCCATGTTGGATGTAGATCAAAGTCTTGATAGTCCTAACTTGTTGAATTCGTTCCTGACTATTAAAGTTGTGGATTGCATTATTCCTCTTGACATAAATATCAATCCCCATTAGCTTGCAGTCGTTAGTGTCAGAAGGAACAGAAATTGTAAAAGAACTGGAATACCATTTCCTCCCTTTGGGAGTTAGGTTATAGCGTGAAACATCTTAACCCAAAAATAGTGTCCTTTATCTGGAGGTATCAGATGAAAAAAGTCTTCGTTCTCATGTTACTTATAGTCATTGGCATTTCGATGCTGTGCGCAGCGTCGGTTACTTTGAACTCGTTATCGATTGCTGTTTCCGGAGGAGGATATCCCACTGCAGGCTCTACAATTATTATAACCATGAACTATACTGCAGCCGATATTCCAGAAGGCGAAACAATGACAGTTTATGGTATGGCCACGGGTGTGGTGGACCAAGCTCAAGTAAAATGGTATCCAAGCTCAGATGGTACTGGTACTGCAGCCACTCAAAATGTATCAGTAATCCAGCTTGGGAACGATATTATTTATGATTCTGAGGGTGACGGATATACTACAAGCCACACGGCTACTTTCACTCTTCCTGCTCCGCCAAGCAGTTCGTATAAGAGTTTTAAAGCCTATGGCAGAGTCTATGCTGCGACTTCTGATGATGAATTTACATATCTCTATTCGGGATCAAAAACATCAGGTTACCTTGCAATCAATAGTGCTCCGGTAGCATCCTCAGTTGTAATCGACAATCCTACCTTTGCCAAAGTTGGTCAAACCCTTACTGGTAGCTATTCATATAGTGATGCAGATAGTGATGCCGAAGGGACTACTACCTTCCGCTGGTTAAGCTCTTCCACCGAAAATGGAACTTACACTGCTATCAGTGGTGCTACAACCCAAAGCTACACAGTTACATTGTCTGATGCGACCAAGTATTTAAAGTTTGAAGTTACACCGGTAGCCTCTGCCGGAGCAAGCCCGGGCACAGTTGTGCTTAGTGCAGCTTCATCTCAGGTAACGGGAGCAGCTCTTGTGGAGATTGATGCCAGCACTACTTCCATTCAGGAAACTTCTGCCAATGCCGGCTCTTTGGGTTCAGGGCTTATCAAGATTAAATCTACCAACACAACCTTCAAATCGTCTATAGATAACACGCATCTTACTTTATCAGGGCTTAATGACGGTTTAACCAAAGGCGCGGTTACGTGGGTTTCTTCCACAGAAATTCGCCTTGCCTTTACGGGTAGTGCTGTAGCTCATGAATATGCAGCAAGCGTGAATAATATCACAATTACTGTAGCGGCTGGTCAGTTAGAGGGTGTCTCAACAGACAAGACAACCCCGTCAGGATTCAATATTTTGTTTATTAATAACCCACCCACCGATTTATCATTGGACTCCGTGGGCAACGCTTACACCAAGATAACCTGGAATGAGCCTGATGGCCTGAAGGAAAGTGGCTCTGGGTTAAGCTATTATAACATCATTCGCAATGATTCACAATATGACACCGTAGAGCTATCCAAAGGCAAGGGAACTTACTATTATACAGATTCTGCTGCCACCAATGGCACCATGTATCGCTACAAAATCCAGGCAGTTTACAGTGCTGGAACCAACGAATCATCCGCAGAGCAGAAGGGAACTCCTTTAGCCATCACTGCTTTCAGTTTTGCCAGCCCCAGTGCTACCGGAACCATTGACCATGAGAATAAGACCATTAAGGTAATTGTTCCCAATGGTACCAATTTGACTACGCTGATAGCCAGCTTTACAGCCACAGGCGCAACCGTGAAAGTAGGCGGAACAACCCAGGTAAGCGGAAGCACCTCAAACGATTTCTCCAGTGCGGTTGTGTATGTCCTTACCACATCTCAGGAGACATCCTCTACATGCAGCTATACTGTTACTCTAATATCCAAACTTGCCACACCGGTTCCGGAAAGCAGCAGTAACCTGAACCAAACCACCTCTAGCTTCACAGCAAAATGGGGAGCGGTTACCAATGCCACCGGCTACAGGCTCGATGTTTCCACTGCCAGCAATTTCAGCAGTTTCTTGTCAGGCTACGAAAACCTGGCTGTGGGGGATGTGATTTCTTTGGTAATAAACAACCTCTCCGCCAACAGCACATATTATTACAGGCTTAGGGCTACGGGAGCAACAGAAGACCTTACCAGCGACACATCTACGTCCAAAACCGTTACCACCACAACTACTGGATCCGGCACTGGCGACACCTATATTGTTAACAGCGATGCCGTTACAATAAATATAGGCAACTATGCTACGGGATCTCATGGCACTATAACCCCCTATGTGATTATCAATCCTACTGCCTTCAGCCCTTCCGGTAATGATCTAATCTCGGTATCCATCAGTTATGGTTCTGCGCCCGAAGGTTTGCAGTTCAACCTGTCTTTTGATAATCCCAGCATCGGCAATGGCACCGTTATCATTTCCTACGCAGGCCTGGACTACGATCCCACCGATATCGGTTATCGAATTAGCGGTGGCGAGTTACATTCCGTAGGTGGATCTGGAATAGACACCGAGAATAAAACCATTACCTTTAACATCAGTGGGCTTTCCAAATCCGGCAAGGCAGCTTATGAATTCCAGATTGTGGCAAACGACGAAAGTGGCCAAACTCTGCCTGTGGTGCTGTCAACCTTTACAGCCATTGCGATGGCACATGGAACCGTGCGTATTGATTGGGTTACTCAATCTGAAACTGGTGTCCAAGGTTTTTATCTATTGCGTAACACAGATACTAATTTGGGTGTTGCGCAAATTGTTAGCCCGATAATTGTGGCTACTAACACTTCCTCTGCAGTAGCTTATTCCTATGAAGATAGAGAAATACCCAGCAATGGCATTTACTATTATTGGCTCCAAATTGCTGATTTGGATGGAATGTCTTCCTTCTTTGGGCCAATTGCGGTTTTAGTTACCAACAGTGGAGATAATCCTGGCACACCAACCCCAATTATTACAACCCTGAAGGATGTTTATCCCAATCCTTTTAACCCCGATGTGTTCATTCCCTTTGATTTAGCTACCAAAAGCCAGGTTAGCGTGAGGATTTACAACGCAAAAGGACAACTAATCCGCACCTTATTAGATCAATCTTTGAATGCTGATACATATACAATAAAGTGGGATGGAAGGGATGATAGAGGTTATACATGTTCCACTGGTGTTTATTTCATCAAAATGCAGGCTGACAAGAAGAATTTTGTCAATAAAGCCGTGCTACTAAAATAGTATCAAACCTATAAATAGTTACTGGGGCTGGAATTTTCCAGCCCTCTGGAGTTTGGACATTTTACGT
>DIXL01000044.1 GCA_002428685.1 Cloacimonetes bacterium UBA6081
TCCCCAGGTGGGCATATCTAGTGTCTTGTCAAGTTCCATATGTCGTAACAGCAATGTCGTTCCCGCGGAGGCGGGAATCCAGCCCTTGATAATCCCGTAGGGATGGCAAAATGTCGTATATTATCTGCCGCTCTTCCAGAGCTTTTTCTATGCTGGATTCCCGCCTCCGCGGGAACGACACCGTCAGAGTTGGCTTGACAAGACACAAGGCCTTATTCCCACAATCCCCTTGTGTCACTTCTTGCAGCTTTGGGTGTCAGTTTATATAAATATATGCGGGAGAATGGGTTGCGGACAATTCTGTCGCTGCTGCGGAGATGGGAATCCAGCCCCGAAAAAGCTCTTTGGGGTTTGCACATAATTATTTCATCAAGATCAGTTTGTGCAGTTTTACCTGGGTTCCTTGTTCCAACCTGGCAAAGTAGATTCCGGAGGAAAGAGAATTTCCGCTGTCATCGCAGGCATTCCAGTCCAAGCTGTGCTGGCCAATACTTAGGTCGGCAGCAAGCAGGGTTTTTACCCTCTGTCCCTTTATATTATAGACACTTAGCTTGGTGGGTCCTGTTTGTGGGACAGAAAAGCTAAGCCTGGTTTGCGGATTGAAGGGATTGGGATAGCTATTTAGTAGTAGGGAAAGGCTGGCAGGCACCAGGATATCTTCATTGGACACCGAAGTGGATGTATAGGAATAGGTTACGGGGTTTGAACCGGCATTAGATAGTACAAAAATATAGTTGTAGGCATCCAAAGGCAGGGGATTATAGTTAAAAAAGTCGGTTGGAGCTCCATCCAAAACTGCATAGCACTGACCGGATTGGTTCATAAGCAAGGTGGTGATGATGATTGGGGCGGAACTTTGGATGGTGATGGAATTGGTTTGGTTGTTGCGGGCGTATTTTAAATAATCGGCAGCATAAGCTTGGATACCCAAATTGCTTTGGTTTGGCTGCGCATTTACGCTAAGCATGGAAAAACCGGGTAAATCCAGAGTTAAATAGTTATAAAGTCCATCCCCGGGCTGCAAATCGTCCAAAGCATTGGCAATATTCCAATTGCGCAAAACTTCACCCACGCTCAAGGCCGGATAGTGGGCTGCAAGCTGATTGGTGAAAGAATTCATGCCATTGGCCGGGTCGGCGACAAGCGTGCTAATCAGGCCGGTTTGGTCGTAATGTTCCTGCAAATAGGTGAAAAACAGCATTACTTTCACATAGTCCGCGGTGGTTTGGTTCCAGGCTGTAAGGTCGTTGTCGGGATTGCCGTTAAAGCCACTGATGGGATCGGGAATGCCATAGGCCACCATAGCAAGTTCGGCACAACCTTCATCCAGCCAGCTTTCTTCGTTGGAATCCTGACCCCAGTGAATCAGATGCTCCAGTTCGTGCGCCAGAACAGACAAACGGATTGGTGCGATGGGACTTAGAGGGTAGCAGGTCATATAGACCATTTCGCATTCGTTGCTGTGGCCGGAAGGGTTCATTTGCTGTGCCTGAGCCTCGGTAACTTGATTGTAGGCACTGAAATAGCCGTCAAAAGAAGTTCCCTGAAACGAGCCTAAGGCCGAATAGAACACAATTAGCTTTGGATCGTTATCCAGCTCGTCCGGAATTGGGCCAAAGAGGTCTATATCCATGGCTATGGCACCCCGATTGGGATTATTGGGGGTGTTTTGTTCCAGGCGCACCATGATGGTATCAATATTGGCTTGGTTGATGTGGACATTCCATTCGCTATCTGCAACAAACACATAGCTATGCGCACCTACAGCGCGGCAGGTGGAAGGTGTTTGAATCCAGGTGGGTGGCATCACAGCCAAATTCCAACGCCAGAAGGTTTTAGTGTCGCCTACTTCATAATTTCGGGTGTCGCGCCGGCGCAATTCCTGATGGGTTGGAGAGTCCTTATATTGTGCAGCTTGAATGCCAATATCTTTTTGAAAGGATTCCCACTGAGGGGGTAGGGCAAAAATCAGGCTAAAACAGCCTGCGACCAATAACGTTAACATCAATTTCTTTATCATTATGAGGCTCCTTCAATCGGGTTGGCCAATTGGGTTTACTGTATAATAATTTGGCAGATTGTCAGACTGGCAAGGGGCTAAACTAAGTCAAGCAGAAATCTCGTTGCGCTTGCGATCGGTGTGATTCAGGATTTTTTTGCGCAATCTGATGCTATCCGGAGTAATTTCCAGCAGTTCGTCGTCGCCGATGTATTCCATGGCTTGTTCCAGGCTGAAAATGCGGGGCGGAATCAGCTTGATGGCGTCATCTTTACCTGCGGCGCGGTTATTGGTTAGTTTTTTGGCGCGGCAAACATTTATCACCAGGTCTTTATCTTTGCTATGCTGGCCAACTATCATGCCGCCATACACTTCGGTATTGGGATTGATGAAAAAAGTGCCGCGTGCCTGGAAGTTATTCAGCGAATAGCCCAAAGCAACACCTGTTTCCATGGCTACCATAGAGCCATGATTGTTGCCATAGATTTCGCCTTTGTAAAAGTCGTATTCATAGAAGCATTGGTTCATGATGCCGGTGCCGCGGGTTTGAGTTAAGAACTCATTGCGACAACCGATTAAACCACGCGAGGGAACCTTGAATTCCAAACGCGAATAGCCATCTGTGGGGGGAGTCATATTTACCAATTCGCCTCGGCGTCCACCCATCATATCTATCACGGTGCCCACAAATTCTTCTGCCACGTCTATAATGGCAAGCTCTATCGGCTCGGTAACCTTGCCGTCTTTTTCTTTGAAGAGCACTTGCGGCTTGGAAACCTGAAATTCATAGCCTTCGCGGCGCATGTTTTCCATCAGAATGGAAAGCTGCAATTCACCGCGACCTTTCACGATGAAGGTGTCGCTGGAATCTGTTTTTTCGGCAATTAGCGAAACATTGGTTTGCAGTTCACTTTGCAGGCGTTCCCAGATTTTGTTGGAGGTAACCCACTTGCCGCTTCTGCCCATGAAGGGGGAATCGTTGATGATGAATTCGATGGCAATGGTGGGTTCGTCTATGTTGATGCTGGGCAGAGGGATAGGATTGTCTTTATTGGCAATGGTTTCGCCGATGTCAATCTTTTCCAGACCGGCTATGGTAACAATATCACCTGCATAGGCTGTTTTTACTTCTTTCTTTTGAGTGCCTTCATATTCGAAGAGGTTGGTTACTTTATACAGGATCTTTTCGTCGTTGCGTTTTAGCAGCAGGACTTCATCACCTGTGTTGATGGTGCCGTTATGGATTTTGCCGGTGCCGAGTTTGCCCAGGTAGTTGTCGTATTCTATGGCCGAAGTTAGCATCTGGAACGGCTGATCGATATCGCCTTTGGTGTCTGGCACTTCTTCAATAATCATATCCAGCAAGGGAAAGATACTCTTTGGCTCGTCGTAAAGCTCCGCTACGGCATAGCCGTCTTTGCCGGAGGCGTAAATAACTGCAAAATCAAGCTGTTCATGCGTGGCATTCAGCTCCAGAAACAGTTCAAAGATCATATCCAGCACATCATAGGCACGGGCATTATGCCTATCGATTTTATTGATCACTACGATAGGCTGCAAACCCATTTCCAGGGCGTTTTTCAGCACATACTTGGTTTGGGGCATGGGGCCTTCGAAGGCGTCCACTAAGAGCAACACCGAATCCACCATTTTCATGATGCGTTGCACTTCGCCGCCAAAATCGGAATGACCAGGGGTATCTACTATGTTTATTTTGTAGTCTTTGTAAACCAGCGAAGCACATTTGGAAAAGATGGTGATTCCACGTTCTTTTTCGATGTCGTTGGAGTCCATTATTCTCTCTATCATTCGCTCGTTTTCTCTAAATACACCTGCCTGGCGCAGCATTGCGTCCACCAGGGTAGTTTTGCCATGATCAACATGGGCTATAATGGCTATGTTCTTGATTTTCTGCATGTTATTCCTTTGGAATTGTGAGATTAGAGTGCCATGATATTGGCAGGGGGGTTTTAGTCAATGGAAAGTGTGAGGAGGGGGTGAAGTGATGGAGTGATTTAAGCAGTAGTCATCTGAGCCTGTTCTCATTTGGCCAAAACCTATATTTATAGCGGCTCAGAGGACTCATGCGGGAAGTGGTGATTAGTTGGCAGGTGCCCGTCATGAGTCCTTTGCACCGCTGAAATAAATTTAAGCAGTAGTC
>DIXL01000024.1 GCA_002428685.1 Cloacimonetes bacterium UBA6081
GTAAAAAACCCCAATTCAAATCACACCCTCTCTTTTAACTCTTTTACTCTTTTACTCTTTGTAAAAAACCCCAATTCAAATCACACCCTCTCTTTTAGCTCTTTTACTCTTATACTCTTTGTAAAAAAAACTCCACTCACACCACACCCTCACTCTCTAAGTCAATCTCTCATCACCTCGGCAGCTTGCATGACGGCATCGATGATCTGCTGATAACCGGTGCACCTGCACAGATTTCCCTTCAGGGCATTTCGCACTTGCTGCCTGCTGGGGTGAGGGGTTTCGTGCAATAAAGCCCAGGCAGAAAGCACCATACCTGGCGTGCAAAAACCGCATTGGATGGCTCCACAATCCACAAAAGCCTGCTGAATGGGGTGTAATGTCCCGTCCTTCGGTGTTATACCTTCGATGGTAATTACTTGTTTTTCAGCCACATCTTTCAGTTTCAGCTTGCAGGAACGCAGGGCTTTGTTGTTCACCAAAACGGTGCAACTGCCACAAACGCCGATATCACAGCCTATCTTGGTGCCGGTAAGCATCAGGTCTTCCCGTAGGTATGCAGCCAGTTTCTTATCCTGTAAGACTTCTGGGATTTCATGTTCGGTGCCGTTGATGTTCAGCTTCATTTATCTGCCCTCCTGGCAATATTTAGCCACTTGCGGAGCCAAAGGCAAGCTGGTAAAGCGTTGTCCCGTTGCCCGGTAAAGTGCATTGGCGATGGCTGGAGCGGTTATTTCCAAGGTTGGCTCACCGATTCCCTTGGCCCCAGAAGGAGAAAGTGGATCGTGGTTTTCGATGATGATGGCGGTCATTTCCGGCAGGTCTGTGCTGCGTAAAACTCGGTAATTATGGTAGTTACTAATCTCTGGATTACCATCTTTAACAGGCACATTTTCGCACAAAGCATAGCCGGAACCCATTGCCAGACCTCCAAAAAACTGACCTTTCAGCATGGCCGGATTGATGGCTTTGCCAAGATCATGCGCTGCCACCAGATTCAGCAGAGTAATCTGACCGGTTTTGCTATTTACCTTCAGCTCCACCGCCTGGCAGCCATAAACCCAGGTGAAATAGGCATTTCCGTGTCCTGTTTCTTCGTCCCAGCTAACCCGCGGGGCTTGAAACACGCCAAAGGCATAGGGGTAAATTTGCTTGTTGTAACACATGCGGACAGCTTCAAAATAGGATGCCACAGTGGTGCCGTCTGCATCTTTGACTTCACCGTTTTCGTAGCGGCAATTCTCCAGGCCTAAAGCGAGCTGCACCCCTTCACAGAGGCGTTGTTTGACAAGCTTGGTGGCATTAACCGTTGCCCCACCCCCCAGAAGTGTTCCCCGGGAAGCCACTGTGGTACCGCCATCGGGGATATTGGAAGTGGAGGGAAAACGGTAGCGGATCAGGTCTTTAGAGATGCCAAGCTCTTCTGCTGCAATCAGTATCATGGCAGATTCGGCACCCTGTCCGTTTTCGTGCACCCCCGTTTCCAAAAGCATGCTGCCATCGGGCTGGATATTGATAATCGCGCTGTTAAAATCTGTGCCTTCGGCACCTAAACTCATACCCCGGTAAGAAATAGCATAGCCAATGCCATACCACTCCTCCTGGCTTGGATCGCCAAAACTGCAGTTCTGCTTTTTGTGCTCATAGCCAATTTCCGTTAGAACCGCATCCATGGCCTGTTTCAGGGAGACTGTATGCGTATCCAGCTTTTGACCGGTGATGGTGATGCTATCCTGGTGAACCATATTGATGCGCCTGAATTCGCTTTCGTCCATGCCGAGTTTTTCGGCAGCGATTTCGATGAGTTGCTCTATACTGAAATTCACTTGGGGTGAGCCAAAACCTCTGAAAGCTCCTGAAAAAACGTTGTTGGTGTAAACGCCATAAACATCGCAATGGACATTGGGCACTTCGTAGCAGCCACCACACTGAACTGTGGAACGCCATGTAACCCATGGAGTTACGCTGCAATAGGCACCTCCATCTGCCACCATGCGGACTTGCACAAACTGGATCTTGCCGCTACCGGCTAAACCCATGCGGTAATCAAGCTTGTAGGGATGGCGTTTGTAACTTTCGCACATACTCATTTCGCGGGTGTAAGTTAGCTTCACGGGTTTCCTGGTTAAATAAGCACACAAGGCAGCCCGCGCACAAACTAAAGCAGCAGTATCATCCTTGCCGCCAAACCCGCCACCCATGGGAACGGTTCTAACTTCCACATCCTTTAGCTGAAAGCCCAAAGTGGAAGCCACAAAACGTCTGGTGCTAAAGGGATGCTGCATGCTGCCCAGCACTTCCATTACGCCATCCGGCCTTAGGTGGCACAGTGCTGATTCCGGTTCCAGATAGGCATGTTCTACCCGCGAAGTGTTAAACTGTTGCTCGATAATGAGATCAGCCGCCTTCTCGCCTTGGGTGATATCGCCGGTGCGCACACAATGATAATTGCACACATTACTGCCATGCTCCGGGTGTAAAAGTGCTGTATCAGGTTTCAAAGCCTCTTCCGGGTCATAGATGCCGGGAATTTCATCCAACTCCACTTTTATTAAAGGTAAAGCTGACAAGGCGATCTCCCTACTTTCTGCCACCACCAAGGCCAAAACATCGCCGGTGCTGCGAATCCGCTCGTGGACAAGGGTTGGATAGTCCTTGATAATCTGGCCAAACTTGATATTACCGGGGATGTCCAAAGCCGTATAAACAGCCACTACGCCCGGGCAGGCCAGAGCAGCGGAGTAATCGATGGATTTTATCCAGGCACTTGCCACGCTTGCATGAAGTGGTGCTGCATGCAACATACCAGGCATGGCATAGTCGTCGGTATATTTGGCGATGCCGGTAACTTTGGCATAAGCGTCATTACGAAAGGCTTTATGGTTCTTGGTCATATAATTCTCCGCAGTTCAAAGTGACTCCAGAAATCCATCCAGGGGTTATGTGTTTCTGCCAGACTGGGAACCACCGGATTGGGTGCGCCCAAACGTTCAACCTGGTATTTTCCCTTTTGAGTATCAAAACCCATCAGACTGGCAGGATTAAAACTAATCAGCCGGAAAAGCTGCTCGAAACTTAGCTTGCCTTTATCCACCAAATGCTCCGCCAGCAGCGTAAACAAAGCTCCGCTGCCAGCAATCCCCATAGGGGTTTTAGCCGGATGCAGAATGCCAACATCCTTATCCTCACAGCTAAAGGCACAGTGATCACTGGCAACCAGATCAAAAATGCCATCCTGCAGCAATTCCACCATTTGCCCTCGGCTGGTTTCGCTTCTCAGGGGAGGAGAACACAGCCATCTGTGCCCTTGCGGGTCATTTAACGACTCTTCGTTTAGAAGTAAATAGTGCGCAGCGGTTTCGCAAGTGATGTAATCAGCCTCTTTTTTGGCTTCCTGAATCAAGAGCGCAGCTTTGGGACAGGACACATGCACAATATGCAGAGGATAGTGGTGCTGAATAGCAAGGTCTAAAAGCTTTTCCACCGCGCTTATCTCAGCTTTTTCGGGACGGCGCAAGGCATGATCTGAAGGTTTGATAAAGGGATAGCGCTCGCTGAACTCAGCTACCACTTTATCGTCCTCACAATGAGCCAGCAGCCTGGTTTTGTGGGAATGCATGTCCTTCATGAAACGCTTAATATCGGTAAAACTGCAGAATAATCCCGCCTCACGATAGGTGGTATAAAGCTTTATATCTGTGTCCGGGGCCAGCACTTTTTCCAGTTTGCGGGGATCGAGGTTTCGGGGAGTTAAGTGCCAGAATACTTTGCCGGGATAGGCTTTGGCTGCTTCACGCATGCGTTCCAGTTTGGGCTCTAATTCTTCCTTTTCGCTTTCGGTAACGAATAGGCCTATGCCTTCCAGTCCCTGGTGCTCATACAGGCGGGAAAAGCTGTGCCAGTCATCCGCCAATTCGTGTCCGGCAATGGTTTCGCCTATGTGAACGTGGAAATCGAAGATGCCTGGATATGTCATAACTTCACCGCAGAGGGGTCTTTAAGTCCATGGCCTGTAATCAGCAGAACAATACTACCTGCATTTGTCGTTCCCGCTTCCTTATCCGTCGTTCCCGATTCCTTATCCGTCGTTCCCGCTTCCTTATTTGTCGTTCCCGCGGAGGCGGGAATCCAGCCCATCTCAATTGCCTTCTTCAGTCCCGCCAGGGTTGCTGCAGAAGACGGCTCTGCAAACACACCGGCGTAGCGTGCCAGCTCAAGCTGTGCCTGCTGTATTTCGGTATCAGACACCCTGACCGCCTTGCCATCCGTATCAATAAGAGCCATCACAGCCCAATGCGCCAAAGCCGGAGTCTTCACACTGATGGAATCAGCAATTGTGGAAGGCTTGAAGGCATCAGCATAAACGCCGCTTTCCCAGTATTTGGTAATGGCATCACTGCTCTCTGCTTGCACGGCAAGAAGTCTTGGCAGCCTGTCCGTAATTCCAGCCCTCTGCAAATCCACAAACGCCTTATAGATACCGGCAAAAATAACTCCATCGCCCACCGGGATAACTATCCACTCTGGCACCGTAAAGCCGTTTTGCAGATAGATTTCCAGTCCGGCACCTTTCTTGCCGTCCACGGTTAAAGGGTGATAGCCAGTGTTGCGGCACATGCATTCATGGGTGGCAGTGTAATCCAGCGCAGCCTTGAAAGCGTCGTCATAAGTGCCATCCACCTTATTCAAGGTTGCTCTATGCACCTGAATCTGAATCAGCTTGGCTGGAGGTGCGCTTTTTGGGGCAAAGATAACGGCTTGTTTGCCAACTGAAGCAGCTATGCAAGCCAAAGAAGAAGCGGCATTGCCTGTGCTGGCACAAACAATTTCTGCTATACCCTTTTGCACTGCATCCGCCACCACAAGCTGCGAAGCGCGGTCTTTGTAGCTACCGCTGGGGTTTAAACCATCGTTTTTGATCCTGACATTCCGTAGCTGCGGACATCTTGTCTGCAGCAGGGTCGGAGAAAAAAATGCTGTCCCTCCTACAGGTATTGGGGGATAAAACTTGGGGTCAACCGCACTGAACAGCAATGGGTCAGGTTTTTCTTTCCAGGCTTTGGCAATGGCCTCATAGTCAAAAACAGCTTCCAAAACGCCTTTTAATGGCATTCCGGGCGTATAATCCCGGCTGCAGTCATCACAAAGATAATGCAGTTTGTCGGTGCCAAATTCCTTGCTACACCGGGTGCAACGGTAGAAGAGCAGATAGCTATGCATAAATAGCTCTATTTATTAATGGGCTGGATTCCCGCCTCCGCGGGAACGACAAATAGAGAAGCGGGAACGACAAATAGGAAAAGCGGGAACGACAAATGGAAAAGCGGGAACGACAAATGGAAAAGCGGGAACGACTGATATATACACTCCAGCACCCCAAAACTCCAGAACTCCATCACTCATAATCCCAGTTCATACACCAGCGCGGCATAAAACGCTGCGGCAGCAGTTAGATGCTCCACCGGACAAGCCTCATTGGGCGCATGAGCATAGATTTCGTTGCCTGGCCCCATACCAATACAGGGAATGCCAAACATTCCGGCTATGGCTACACCGTTGGTGGAAAAAGTCCATTTGTCAATCTTGGGAACCTTGTCAAGCGTGGCTTCATAAGCCTTGGCAGCACCTAGCACATAGGGTGAATCCAGAGGCGTAACCCAGGTGGGAAAATACTTTTCGGTGGGATAAACCAATCCCGTAAAGGCTGCTTCGTTATAGGTTAAAACCTCTATATCGGCATCTTCCTGTCCTGCAAGCCGGCAGGCTTCTTTCACTTCTGCCACCGCGCTGTCTTTGGTTTCGCCCCAGGTTAGCCTTCTGTCCAAATGAATTCTGGCAGAATCCGGAACGGCACACTGGCTGGGCCCGGTGAAATAAACTTCCGTTACGCACACGCTGCCTTTACCCAAAAACTCATCGTAGTGCAATCTTTCATGCAGCTTTTCTATTTCCAGGGCGATGCGGCTGATTTTGTAGATGGCGTTATCACCACGCTCCGGAGCCGAACCATGGCAGGATAAGCCTTTTACATGCACCTGCATTTCCATGCGTCCGCGGTGGCCACGATAGATATTCAGGTTTGTAGGTTCTGTAATTACAACCAGTTCCGGCTTTATTTCGCCTTCTTTCAGGATGTATTGCCAACACAAGCCATCGCAATCCTCTTCCATCACCGTGCCGGTGAAATAGATGCTGAATTTATCGCCCAGACCAAGGTCTTTGATAATCCTGGCAGCGGTCAGCATACTTGCCATGCCACCTTCCTGATCCACAGACCCGCGACCCCAGACCTTGCCATCTTTCACATGCGCAGCGAAGGGATCAAAATCCCACAGACTAAGGTCGCCGGGATAAACAGTATCGATGTGGGCATCAAAGGCTATAACTCTGGCTCCGTGGCCAATTCTGCCAATTACATTACCCAAAGGATCGATGTAGGCTTCGTCCATACCGATGGCTTGCATCTCTTTCAAAATGCATTCCACCACTTCCTTTTCTTTGGTGCTAAAGGCAGGGATACGAATCATGTCCATCAAAAAGCGGGCACTGGTGTCTTCGTAACTTCTGGCTTTGTTCAAAATGTCTTTATACATGGTAGCTCCTTATATTGCTAAAACAGAGATTATTATTTAACAAAGAGGAAAAGAGAAAAGAGGGGTTTACCAAAGGGATTTTTGATTGGGTGTGTTTTGCTGTGAAGATGGAATTAAGTTTAGTGCTTTCTTTTTTTAAACACAGAGAAAAGCAGAGAAAAGCAGAGAAAAGCAGAGGGATTTTATGTAACAAAGAGGAAAAGAGAAAAGAGGTGTTAAACTTTCCTATTATTATGCTCTTGCAACTATCTCTCAGCTTGGTTACACTTTTCCACTTTTTCACTTTTCCACCCAAGCTCATTACCACTTTTTCACCTTTCCACCCAAGCTCATCACCACTTCATTACCTCATCACTTCATCACCCAACTAAAACCGTTTCCACAGCGCAACTGCCAATTCTCTCGACCTGGCTTTCACTTCTGTTTCATCCAGATCCAGCAGCAGTTCACCGTTCCACATCAGGATTCTACCGGCACAGATGGTAGAGCTTACACTGGCCTGCGAGATGCCATACACCATGTGTCCTATCCAGGTTTCAGCATCCAAAGGTGTGTGGGGCAGATATTCCACCACTACCAGATCGGCAGCACTGCCCTCAGCTATCATTCCATGCCCTTTCCCCCAGTATTTTTGGGCGATGACGGGGTTATTGAAGAACAAGGCAGAAGCCAGTTCCATAAAGCCTTTGGAGGGGTCGTTTTGTTTCAGGTGCTGAGCCCAGATACCCACGCGCAATTCTTCCAGCATATTCACCGTCATGGCATCGGTGCCAAGGCCAATTGTGATGCCGAGTTCGCTCATTTTACACACATCGGCGATGCCCACTGCGTTATTGAGGTTAGATTGCGGATTGGTAACTATGGCTGCGCCTTTTTCGGCCACCAGCATCATTTCTTTGGGATTAAGATGGACGCCATGCGCCAGTATAGATTGGCTATTTATCAGGCCAAATTCATTCAACCGTTCCACCACGCGTTTGCCATAGTGGTCTATGTTAAAGCGTTCATCCGCTTCCGCTTCGGCAGCATGAACATGCGTTCCGCAGTCAAGGGCTTGCACCTGAGCGGCAATTTTCCCCAGGCTGTCATCGCTTAAAGTAAAGGCTGCATGCATGCCAAACAAACCTTTTAAGTGCTCATCCGGATTGGCGTTGCAGCTTTTTATCCAGGCCGCGTTTTCCGCTATGCCTTCACCGGTTATCTGCGCTCCATCCCTGTCCGAAACCTCATAGCACAAACTGGCACGGATTCCTGTGGCAGTAACCGCTTTGGCAATCTGACCCAGCGAGCCACGCACGGCAAAAGGCGAGGCATGGTGGTCGATAATGGTGGTGCAGCCTTTGCGGATGGCCGCCAGAGACGAAACCAGCGCAGAAATGTAATTCTCTTCATCCAGCAGCTTTTTGTCCAGCCGCCACCACAGATTCTCCAGCACCTGATTAAAGTCCTTGGAGGGCGCAGCCTTGCCCAGTCCGGTTACCAGCGTGGAATAGAAGTGGTGATGCGCATTTATCAGCCCGGGTATGATGATCTTGCCCTCTACATTTATGCGTTCGCACTCCCTTGCGTTAAAGCTTTCCAAAGGCGCAATTTGCTTTATCAATCCGTCTTCCACCAATATGGCCTGGTCTTCCAGCACAGGCTGTGCACGGTTAAAAGTGATGATCACACCACCAAAAAGTATATATCTGTTCATCTTAGCTCCTATCTTTCTGCATCAGGGAATCAAGGAAAAGGCAGTGGGCTTTATTTGTCAATCAGAAATTGGGCTGGGATCGGGCTGTATAAAATATACGACAAGTAACATATTTTGGGTTTGGCTTTATATGCCTCACCGATTATCTTTTTAGGAGTGTATAAAATGGAGTTAACCCTCCATTAAATCATAATAATAGTGAGGTTTACAATGAATAGGATTATCAAACGCGGACTGATAATCGGTAGTCTTGGGGCAGTTGCGTATCAAGGTTTTCGTTTGTTTCGAATGGTTATGGCCGCCAAGAAAATGGAAGTTGAATTAAAAGAACATCTAAGCAGTCTTTTGGGGGAAGAGCCAAAGTTAAGTTGCAGCATTTGTGCAAATTTCGTCATCTCAATAAACCTGATTGCGAAGTTCAGTTCCGAAACTTTGACAAAGCATCAGGATATTGAAGAAACGGTTAAGAGTTTTATCGCCGAGAAGTATCCCATTTTAATCAAAAAAAGATTTAAAGTGATTGTCTGCGACAAAAACATGAGCACTCTCGACCTGATTAAACAGTCCCAGCCCAAAATTTACAAACGTTTTGGAAAGTTGATTGAACGCAAATTGAAGGCAGCAGATTGTTGTAAGGAAGCAGCTACTGAAGAAACAGAAAATACAGACAAGCCTGTAGAATAAGCCCAGATATGTAAAAGAAAGCTGCACATAAGGTTTTTGCCTGCCTGCTAACTGTTCCTACTTCTTTGTGCCCGATTTATTCAATAGTCTATGCCGGCCTGAACACCGGAAGCATAACATAGATACACCAGACCTGGAGTGGAATGACTGTGGTTTGATAATCAGTTTGTTAGCCGCCAGACACCAGATAAAAGGTCATGTGTCGCTCTTCCAGAGCTTTATGATAGGTGACACTTTTACCTGAGGTTGCGCTTCGCTACACCTCAGGCTATAGAATTTCACCCCTGCCAGGGTTCACAGCGAAGCTCTCACTGCGAAGCTCTCACTGCAAAGCTCTCACTGCAAAGCTCTCACTGCAAAGCTCTCACTGCGAAGCTCTCACTCCTTTTAACCTGTGCCGAGGAATCCCTTAAATACATTGGCTCTAAGTCCACCAGGTTTTGTGGGTGATGTTTTCCCGGTAGTAAAATTGGCAAGGCAAAAAGTCCTGCTGCATTGGGGAAATGCAAAGTGGAATTCAGGTTATAAAATTCATGGCCTGATGCTTTTAACAAGGGCGTTAGCAAATCTGCTCCCGTTCCGCAGAGGATGAAATCCTGAAGCGGTAACCGGCAAACTTCTTCCGGTTTAATCACTTGTGGGGCAATTATCTCACCCAAATTGGAATCAAAATAAGCCAGATATAGTTCCTTCATTTTGGCATCTATGGCTGCCAGAATATTTTTCCCCAATCCGCTGGCTGCCAAAGCGGCCAATTCCAATGAAGAATAGGTAAACAGCGGAATATTCAAACCAAAAGCAATTCCCTTGGCAGTAGCTATGCCAATGCGCAAGCCAGTGAAAGAGCCGGGACCCTGACACGCATAGATGGCAGACAAATCACTCTTTTGCGCCCCACAGAACTTTAGCGCATGGTCTATGGCAGGCATCAGGGTTTCGCTGTGGGTAATTTTGATATCAAAAAAAGTGCTGTAAATAACCCGCTCTGCGGTTGCCAAAGCAATGGAACCGGAGCTGAGGGTTGTGTCCAGTGCCAGCTTCAATTTCCGGTGCTCATCCAATCGTCAAAGAGTTTCTCAAAGAGCAGTTTATGCTTGGCTTCGTCTGCTGCCAGACGACGGAAGAGAGTAGAAATTTCCGCATCTGGGAATTTAATACTCATTTCAGAGTATAATTTAAAGGAGTTTTCCTCGCGTTTCATGGCCTTAATTAAAATACCCTGATAGGTCATATCCAGAGTTTCGGGATCAGCAGTAATGTATTCGCTAATCATAAGGGTTGGGGTGCGTTGAATGTCTTCGGGCTTCACTCCGCTTTTGCGAATGCTTTCTATAACTACTATATGTCCCATTTCCATCGTTTCCAGTTCTTTCAGCATCTGAATCTGATCGGTAAACTTGACCATAGTTTGCAGATGGCGATAGAATTCCACTGCCTCCTGTTCTCGGGCAATAGCAAAATCCAGGATTTCATTAAATTCTTGTTTGTCCATTTATACCTCAGTTAAATTACTTGACGAGCAGGATACTTTCCCACAATTTATCAGTTTTAAGTGCTTTTTCCCCTATGATTTATTTAAAAGGCAGGGGGAAGGCAAAAACCTTCCCCAAACCAATTTATGGATAGATTAATCCAGGGGTTCAAACATATCTTTGCCAACGCCGCATTCCGGGCAAACAAAATCCTCGGGAAGTTGTTCGAAAGGAACGTTATCGTTATCAGCGGGATCATATATCCATCCACATGCGATACATTGATATTTCTGCATTTTTTACCTCCTTGTCTCTTTTAGTAAGTTTCCAGGTGAATTTCAAAATAACTTTGGGGATGATTGCAAGTGGGGCAAGTTTTGGGAGCTTCGGTGCCTTCGTGGATGTAGCCGCAATTCAAACATTTCCAGAATACCTTTTCGTCCCTCACGAATACCTTCAGGTTTTTGATGTTTTCATACAGTTTGCGGAAGCGCTTTTCGTGTTCTTTTTCCACCTTGGCTACCAGTCTCCAGGAGAGTGCAACGTCCTTGTAGCCTTCTTCTTCGGCAATTTCGGCAAACATGGGATAAAGCTCCGTCCATTCTTCTTTTTCGCCATTTGCAGCGTAGGTGAGGTTTTGGGACGTGTCTTCGGGGCTCCAGCCCACAGGATATGAAGCCATGATATTTATCACCTGGCCTTCCATGCCGTATTTCAGCAAATGCATAAAGAATACTTTGGCGTGTTCTTTTTCGTTCTCTGCGGTTTCGGTAAAGATATTGCAGATTTGCTCAAAGCCCTCTTTTTTGGCAGTCTTGGCGGCATAAACGTAACGCATCCGGGCTTGAGACTCACCGGCAAAGGATTTTAGCAGGTTTTCGGCAGTTCTTGAATCTTTAAATGACATATTTTCTCCTTATATGGTCAGGCTTTCCACAGCCCGTGTAAATTGCAGTTTTCACGCACCTCAAGCACATCTTCTTTCTTAACATGGAAAATGGCCATTGGTTCCTTGCCGGGTTGCAGCTCATGACGGTAAATCTTTTTGGCGGTGAGCACCTCGATGAAGGCAATATAGTGCTTTTCTTCCATCGGATGCGCCACGTTGCCCACGCTGACTTCAATCTGATTTCCAAGATCGGTAATCACCGGCACATGCTTTTCTCTGGCAGCATCAACAGTGTTTGCTATTAATAAATTCATCGGTTGCCCGCAACAGACTAATTCTCCGCCGCCGGCAAAAACTGCTTCCACAGTATTGCCGCAAAGGGGGCAATGCCAAATTTGACGTAAAGCTATCATCTTTTCCTCCAGTGTCTTATATTTAGTAGCTAAGATAGTCAATTGTGATTCTTTTGTCAATAGGAATTTTTGTGCGAGAACCTCCTCAGAATTTCCTTGCCAAAAAAAACGCCTTTTGTTTTAATGCTTTAAATTGCTGAAAATATAAGAAGGATTGGTAAATGAAACGCCTTGCATTGTTGCTGCTAACGCTAATTGTGCTGGCTGGATGCGTTCATTACGATGAAGAGCTTTGGCTAAATCGTGATGGCTCCGGCAGAGCGAAGCTGCGCGTTGTACACCGCTCACCCTATGAAAACCCGGAAGAAATTATGCGCAAAGCAGCTCTTCCAGGAATCAGCCTGCAAAATTATAACATCGAAAGACGGGGTGCGGACGTTATATATACCATTTCCTTCAAGTTTAAAAACGTGGAAGCGTTCAATAACGTAAATGACCAACTGGGAGCCGCGGATTTTTGGGGTAAAATCACCCTTAACAAAGAACCAGGCCGCCGAATTACCTTCAAACGCAGAATTTCTTTGGGCAGCCAGGAAAGCGACGATGATTTTGAAAACATCTTTAGCAAACTGCAAACCGAAAATCCCACCTGGAATTATAAGCTGCACGTCCCCTGGAAGATTATCTCTTCCAACGCCTTGCCCGAAAACGTTGATATGGCAGGCAGAACCCTGTTCTGGAGCTTTAATACCAATAACATGTGGAACAAACAAGAACTAATGACTGTGGAATTGCGGAAAGGTTTTCCCTGGATGCTTGTGGTTATTGGATTTATAGCCTTTGTCCTGCTTGTGTTTATTACGCACTGGCTGTTCCGCTTTGCCAGGAAATCGCATCTGATTGAGAGGCTGAAGCATCATGAGGAATAATTGAGAATTGAGAATTGAGAATTGAGAATTAGATAGGAAAAAAGCTTGTGGTAAGACAGAATATAATTGTTGATAAAACGTTCAAGTTTGCGTTGCAGATTGTTGAAACATACAAAACTTTAGTGGAATTGAAACACGAATTTGTTTTGTCAAAACAACTGTTACGTTCTGGCACATCCATCGGAGCTAATGTGAACGAAGCAACTGAAGCTCAATCCAAAGCAGATTTCATCAGTAAAATGTCTATCGCACTAAAAGAAGCCAGAGAAACAAGCTATTGGATTAAATTATTGCATGAATCCAAATATTTGCAAAATGACAACAATCTACTTGAAGATAACATCGAAATTATACGCATTATCACTTCTATAGTCAAATCCACCAAAGCAAACCTCCACTAATTCTCAATTCTCAATTCTCAATTCTCAATTCTCAATTCTCAATTCTCAATTAATTCAGTGTGCCTCAAACCAATTCCTCCCCACTCCCACATCAGTTTTTAGCTGCACAATCTCTCTCCACTCTTCTGGTAGGGCGTTTTCCATGCAATTTGTTACCAGTTGCTTTGCCTCTTCCACTGCGTCTTTGTGAATTTCAAACACCAGTTCATCGTGCACTTGCAGAATCATTTTGATGTCTTTGCGTTGCTTCAGCCTTGTATGAATATCCAGCATGGCCAGCTTGATTATATCGGCCGCAGAGCCTTGAATGGGCATATTTACCGCCACTCTTTCTGCCTCGCTTTTCAGCCCTTGATTTTTGCTAACTATGTTTGGCAGGTAAAGTCGGCGTCCAAACAGTGTTTCGCTATAATGCTCCTGATGCGCTTTGGCCACGCATTGCGAGATAAAATTGCGGATGGAGGGAAACTGCGCAAAGTAGCTTTCAATCATGCTTTTAGCTTCGGACAGGCTAATTCCCAGCTCACGAGCCAGTTTTCGCTGACCCATGCCATATAAAATGCCGAAGTTTATGGTTTTGGCAGCCCTGCGTTGATCTTGCGAAACGTCCTTTAGCCCCACTCCATAAATCTTGGCAGCCATGCCTTTGTGAATATCCAGGCTGTTTCGAAAAGCCTCCAGCAGCACTTCATCACGGCTCATCAAGGCCAGCAGCCTCAGCTCTATCTGCGAATAGTCCGCTGCCAGAATTAGGTGCTGATCATCACAGGCACAAAAGGCTTTGCGGATTTCGCGTCCCAACTGCGTCCTGATCGGAATGTTCTGCAAATTTGGATTGGAGGAAGACAGCCTGCCTGTGGAGGCCACAGTTTGGTTAAAAGACGAATGAATCCGCTCTGTATCGGGGTTTATCATTTTGGGCAGAGCACTAATGTAGGTAGATTGCAGCTTGGTCATCTGGCGGTATTGGATCAGTTTTTCTGCTATGTCGTGGTCTTCTGCCAGCTCTTCCAAAACGCTGTTATCGGTGGAAAATCCGGTTTTGGTCTTTTTGCGATTCGGCAGCCTTTTTTCCTCAAACAGCAGCTTGGCCAATTGCTGCGTGGAATTGAGGTTAAACTCGTAACCTGCATAGCTATAGATGATATCCGTAAGCTGCTTCAGCTCTTTGTTAATCAGATGCGATATCTCGCTAAGGACGCCGCAATCAATCGCCACGCCGTTCATTTCCATGGTTTGCAACACCTTCACCAGGGGTAACTCTATGTTATCATACAGATTAGCCATGGGCGAAAAGTCTATCTTACGCCGGTAAATGGGATACAGACCATAGGCAGCCCAGGCATCTTCCGCAGCGTAGTAACAGGCAGTATTTACATCCACCAGGTCAAAAGTGATCTGGTTTTTGCCTTTGCCGATCAAATCACTAATGGGCACCATTGTATGATTCAACTCACGTAAAGCACAGGCATCCAAAGAGTAAGCATTGGTTCCGGGATCCAGCACGTAGGCAGCCAGCATGGTATCGAACAACGATCCCTCCAGCTTCAAACCATGGCGGGACAGCACAATCAAGTCGTATTTCAGGTTATGCCCAATCAGGGTTTTGTTTTGCAGCGCAGCACTTAAATGCCTCAGGACTTCGGTGATAGACAAATTATCTGCCAGCTGATGCCCCAAGGGAATGTAATATGCCTTGGAAGGCTCTACACACAAAGAAATCCCCACCAAGTTTGCCTGCATGGGGTCTATGGAATCGGTTTCGGTATCCAGGCTGATGGGGTTTGCAGCTTTCAACAGATTTAGCAGCGACACAAAACTGGAACTGCTAACCAACACCGCTTCAAAGGCTTGCGCTGTGGGTTCTGTGGGCTCTGGCTTTTCTTCTGCTACCGCTATTGTCCCGCTAAAAATATCATCCTGGAATTCTGTTTCGGACCCTGAATTAACTTCTACTCCCGCTTTCCCTTCTGATGCCGCTTTCTCCGTTGTCATTCCGGACTTGTTCCGGAATCCATTTTTTCCTACTGTCTTTCCGGACTTGTTCCGGAATCCATTTTCGCCTTCTGTCATTCCGGACTTGTTCCGGAATCCATTTTCGCCTTCTGTCATTCCGGACTTGTTCCGGAATCCATTTTGGGGCTGGTTTCCCGCCTCCGCGGGAACGACAGAGGAAGAAGCGGGAACGACAGAAGAGGTAGTAAGTGTGTTTGCATTAGAAGAAGCAGCAGCGACAGTGGGAGTAGCGGGAAACTTGCTTTCTATCTCACGTTTTATGGAATAGACCTCAAACTCTTCCAACAATGGTAAAGCGGCCCTAAGCCGCTGTCGTTCAAAGCGTAACTCTTCCAAGTCCAAATCCGGCAAGGGGACATTGCGAATAATTGTAGCCAGGTTTTGCGAAAGATATGCATTATCCTTGTTTTCAGCCAGTTTTTCTTTCACTTTTCCGCTGATCGCAGCAAGATTGGCATAGATGCCATCCAGGCTGCCATACTGCTTCAAAAGGGCTTCCGCAGTTTTGGGACCAATGCTGCGCACCCCGGGAATGTTGTCCGAGGCGTCCCCCACCAAGGCCAGATAATCTATAAACTGCTGCGGGCTAACCCCATACCTGGCAAAAACCGCATCCGGATTCAGCGAAACGTTTTTCATAGGATCAAACAGGGTGGCGCGCTCATCCACAAGCTGGCAATAATCTTTATCACTGGTAACCATCACCACTTCCATTTGGGCTTTATAGCGCTCTGCCAAGGTGCCCAAAACGTCATCCGCTTCGTAACCGTCCAGACCAATTTCCGGCAGTCCGATCAAATGAAAAAAGCGTTTTACCGGCTCAATCTGTGCCACCAGGTCATCCGGCATGGGAGGCCTCTGAGCTTTGTAAGCTTCATAAATGGCATGCCGAAAGGTTGGCGGCTTGCGATCAAAAGATATAGCCAGATACTCAGCATCTTTGCTTTTCACCAAATACAAAAACGAATTCACTACGCCAAATAGCGCGCTGGTATTCATCTTTTTGCTGTTGATCAGCGGATTCTTGATAAAGGCGAAATGCGCCCTGTATAGCAGTGCCGTGCCATCAATCAGATATAGCTTTGTAGCCATGTTTATCTCCCTAAACAGGTTATAAACGTATCTTTTGTATCGCTACTTTTTTGGCAAGTGTTTTTGTTCATCTCCCCCTTGCTTGCATTCCCATATCACTCCCATATCATTCTCAATATTATTGAGAATGAGTTGACATTGCTATGGGAATGCAATGAGGGAAGAGTTACGTTTGTAAAATATAGGCAAATGCCCTCAATCCGCTTTGTCATAGGCAGTTTTAAGCCAGCCAAGCACTTCGTTGCTGATGTCCTCAACGCTGCTTAGTTTGATGCGATGAGTGCACATTCCGTTTTTGGGCAAGGCTTCCAGAATTCCGTTTGGTTCCTGGTTTTTTAGCTTTAGGGCTACTTCAAAACGAACTTTGGTAGCCGGAGTAAGCATGGCAAATTGCACATTTCGCCTCAGGCTGACGTAGGAGTTTTTTGGGGACACCTCTATATCGTTGCCAAACTTTTGGATTTCGGACAGCAGTTTATCATAGATGGGCTTTAGCTGTTCCTTGCCGCTATACTGCTTTGCCACAAGCTGTCCCGGAGTATCTGCCTTTCCGGCTGCCTGAATTTTGGCATGATAGATAATCAGCCCGGCATAGCCCTGTCCCAGTCCAAAGGCGGTTTTTAGGTATTTCACCTTGTCGCTGGTTTTGGTAAGCGGCTGCTGGTTAATAATTTCAATCCATTCCTCCAGGCTTTTACCCGTCTTAGTCTGCAGGTTGATAATCATGTTTTCCCAAGCTTTTTCTACTCTGTTTGTAGCCACGCTGTCTCCTTTTATGTCTATTGAGTGTTTACAGACAATTTAAGCAAGATCGATGATAATGCCATAAAGAAGAGCACTGCGTTCAGCAAAAGGGGGCTGGAAAAACACCCTATCACACGAGTATATTCGTGTGATACGTGCCTTATTGCAAGACTATAGTCGTGTGATAGGGGATAATTCTACTTGACAGATTCTGCCTGATGCAGTTAGTTGTATCCGTTGTATGCCAAAGCGCAGTATGCAATAATACAAGGAGAAAGTAATGATCCAGCGGCAGATTAGCTCAAGTATCAAAACAAACCTATATCGGGGCAAAGCCATCATTATCCTGGGTGCGCGCCAAAGCGGGAAAACCACTCTGTTGCAGGAACTTGGAAAGGATGAAAGCAATAAGCTATATCTGAATTGTGACGATGCCGAGGATAGAAATGCCTTGGAGATACAATCCATCGTAGGGCTAAAAAACCTGGTCGGCCAGTGTAAGTTGCTTCTGATTGATGAGGCTCAGCGGGTGCTGGATATTGGAATAACGCTAAAACTGATTATAGATAACATACCAGAGGTTCAGGTTATCGCTACCGGTTCATCTTCTTTTGAGCTTTCCAACCGGATTAACGAGCCGCTTACCGGGCGGAAATTTGAGTATGCAATGCATCCCTTTGCATATCAGGAATTAGCAGAACATCATGGAGCCTATCAAGAGAAACGGCTATTGGCACAACGGCTGATCTATGGTTCTTATCCTGAAATAGTAAATAACCCTGGCGATCAACAAGGTCTGCTGAACCTGCTTGTAGGAAGTTACCTCTATAAAGATGTATTTGTCTTTCAGGATTTGCGAAAACCGGAATTGTTAAATAAGCTGTTGCGTGCTTTGGCTTTACGGATAGGTTCAGAAGTATCTTACACGGAACTGGCACAGCTTGTGGGAACAGATCACAGCACCGTGCAACGCTATATCCAGCTTTTGGAGCACGCCTTTATCCTGTTTCGGCTGCCAAATTATAGTTCCAACCAGCGTAATGAGATTAAACGCAGCCGCAAGATTTACTTCTGGGATAACGGGGTGCGAAATTGCCTGATTGAGGATTTTAGAAAACCTGAAAGCCGTGATGACATCGGTAAACTGTGGGAAAATTACATAGTTTCGGAAAGGATGAAATTGCTTGATAATACCAGGCTATATCGCAAATCCTACTTTTGGCGGAATGTGAACAGCTCTGAAATTGACTATCTGGAAAACTATGATGGCAAACTGGAAGCCTACGAGATTAAATGGAATCCTAAAAGGGCAATTCGCACAGAGGCTTTTGGGCGTGTCTATCCCGATGCCGGAGTTTGCCGAATAGACCGGGAAAACTATGTTGAATTCCTTTTTCCAGAAGCAATAAGGTGAACTTTTACGCTTGACAGATTTAGCAAGCCTAAAAGACAATGATGAGCATGTTTGGGATCGTTGCAACAAAGACTTTATTTATTGTTAAAACCTGCCTTCCCGCAATAGTGTAACGAGAGCATCGAGACAACTCCACAGTATTTAAGGAGATCAGCATATTTTTTTTTGCTTTACCCATCGTTACGGTTATACTATATGTAACGATGAAAAGGAGGTGGCGAAGATGTCATCTATTGTATATCAGACCAGCAAACAAACAGGAATCACCTATGTGTATGAATCCGTAGCCCATTGGGACAAGAAAAAGCAGCAGTCCCGCGCAACCCGAAAGTGCATAGGGAAAGTTGATCCAGAAACCAAGGAAATCGTCCCCACCAGAAAAAGGGCTCGTCCCCATAATGGTTCAGATGGTTCTAACATCCATAAAAGAGGACCAATTTCCACAGTGCAGGTGTCCCGAGGTTTTTATGGGGCGACGTATTTATTTGATGAAATCGGCGAGAAACTCGGTATTACCGCTGATTTGAAAAAGTGCTTTCCAGATATCTATAAGCAGATTCTGTCAACTGCCTACTACCTGATTCTTGAAGACAGAAACCCCTTGAGCCGTTTTCCTAAATGGGCGGCCACCCATAAGCATCCTTATGGGAAGAACATCCCTTCCCAGAGAAGCAGCGAATTGTTTGCGTCCATTGGTGAAGAAGCCAGGGAGTATTTTTTCCGTTTGCAGGGAAAACACCGAATAGAGAATGAATACTGGGCGTATGACACAACCTCAATATCGAGCTATTCCAAGTGTTTGAGCCAAGTAAGATACGGTATGAACAAAGACCATGATCCCCTACCACAGATTAATCTGGCTCTTCTCTTAGGTGAAAAATCTAATCTCCCGTTTTACTACCGCAAGCTGGCAGGAAACATTCCAGACATGAAAACGCTAAAGAACCTTCTGGCAGATATTGATTTCTTAGGGTATGGGAAAGTCAAGCTGGTTATGGACAGAGGATTTTACAGTGAAGACAATATCAATGGCCTGTATAAAAGCCATCTGAAGTTCCTGATTGCCACGAAAGTATCGCTGAAATTTGTGAAGACCGAACTGGAGAAGGTGCGTGAATCAATTCGTACTTGGACAAACTACAATGAGAAGTATGATCTGTACGCCAGTTCCACCACCATAAGCTGGGCTTATTCGCAGGATCGTCCACATTGCAAAGACACCCTAAAAGGGGAACGTCGC
>DIXL01000101.1 GCA_002428685.1 Cloacimonetes bacterium UBA6081
AGGCGAAATCGACTCCAAACTTAGCCCATCTTTCGTCATTCCCGACCCGATCGGGAATCCATTATAACATCCTCGATGATCGAACCAGTGACATCTGCCGGGCATTGGCAGCCCAAGACAAAGTCTATCCCCTAAATGATGCCCTGGAAGTGATGGATAACCTCATGGCTCTGAATACCAAATCCAATAGCCTGGATGATGCCAGAGATTACATCAAAGCTCTTGCCCATTGGATCAAAGATGATCAGATCGAATACGACTCAGAAATGAACCCCGTAGGTGTCTCCGGAGCACATACTCCGTTTCCGCCATTCCACTGGAAGTGTAGAACATCAACTGAGATTATTTAGTAGGCTCATCGTTGCCTTCCCATTTGGAGCAGACCGCTTCAACTAGTGGTACTTTAGGTTTATCAGTCGTCCAACTGTGATAGAATTTGGGATTTTTGCTCTTAGGGGCAGGATTTACTTCTCTCATAATAGCTATTGCTGGTGCTTGAACACATTCACCAAGAACTAAGGCTGTTCTTGGTGCCAATGCTGGTAACTGATCAAGTAGCTGATCAAAAATACCAGGCACTATCTCTTTAAAGTATCGTATATCCTCAGGATTTTGAAGTCTATGAACAATGAAACTATTGCATTGAGAAAGCACCGTTTTTGAAAGCTCGCTTGGCCTTTGAGACGCTACAACTAAACCCAAACCATATTTTCGCCCCTCTCTTGCAATTCTTTCAAACACCTGCTTTGAGATTGATTCTTCTTCGAGTCGATGTCCTTCTCGAATATAGTTTTGTGCTTCTTCTAACACAATTACAACTGGAAATTCTCCACGACTAATTCCACTGACATCAGAATCACTCAATCTTTGCAGAAATTCATGTATCAGGCGACCAAGTATCGCGGTTACGTTTTCGAGAACCTCCGAAGATAATAAACTTAAGTCTACTATTACCACGTTAGATTTTTGTGCCTTATTACTTTGCCTATCATAGAAAGGAATAGTTAAATTACCGTCTTTATTATATTTGGTATAGTGATTCTCATCTGCGGTTTCAAAGCTTTCAAGACCAAGAATGTCACGTATGAATACTGCTAAAGAGTGTTTTATCTCAGGCCATTCAGACTGAGTCGGTCCAAATAGAAACTCAAAACGTGTATCTTCTAATAATCTGTAAATACGCATCAGCATAGTAGAGCAATTATCTCTTGCTCTTGAGGAATTCGCATCATCTCTTGACATAGCATTTTCTAAGTAACGATATCGAAAGTTAAATTTACTAAAATACCTTGGTGTGTCTGAAGTTGCTTGATTCAGTGAAGAGATGGTTGCTGATGGCTTTGTAAGGGTGCTTAACAAAGGATTTACTATATTATAAATCCTTTGTCGCTTGTTCATGTCAATAACAGCATATGATTCATACTGAGTACCTTCGCTACTAATACCCTCTCTGACAATGTCTTTGATTTGACTTATGGAACTAACAAGTATTTCTTTAGTAACTTCGGTATATTCTGCTGATAACTCTGCTATTGTCGTTTCGTTTTGTTGTGATCCAATATAGGTTATCAGACCTTCACATAATTGCCTTATGCATTTAGAATCTGACTTCTCATTACCAGTACTATAACCAAGTATTCTATTTAACTCCAGAATTATCTCATATCTTATTTGAACCCAAGAAACACTATCTCTGCACACATCTCTCGCAGTTGAGATCGCTTTTAATAATACCGGTCTTTGCACACCAGGCTGGGCTCTAAATAAGCGAGTAAAATCATCAGAATCCATAAACCAATAAGGAATGATCAGACGCTCAACTTCCTTCTGATCGGATGGGATGTAAAGTGACTTAGCTTTCGGTAGCGCATCTATCCATTTGGCATCAGAATTTTCTTTTTGAAAGGCACTCCGATACTCTCCATTAGTATCAAGAATAACTATATTTGTTTGTTTGACATCTGGTTGTTCTAAAATTGACTGTAAAATTGTAGCAATTGTACAGGATTTGCCTGACCCAGTGCTACCAATAATCGCAGCATGTTTACCAAAGAACACATCAGGATTTATCTTAATATCATAATCAGGGAAAATAGCTGATTTCCCGATTGGAATACAGTAGCCTGGGTCATCACAGTTTATAGCATCGCACTGAATTTTCTTTCCGAATATTGCATCCAGATCGTTTTTGGTTGTAATCAAGACTGGCGTATCAAGAACAGGAAATACGGAAATTCCTTGTTTAAAGCTACTGCCTTCGATGGTCCCAATCATTGTAGCCTTCATCAATCTTCGAGAGGATGGCAAGGAAACCATAGTTTTATCAGCTTTGAGTTCACTATCCTCAGTTAGAACAACACGAGTTATCATTGCAACTATGCGTTTTCCACCTATGGGTACAATTATGTAGGAGTTAATACAACCTACCTCGAAAGTACCTTCATACGTTGATCGAGTTAATGCTTTAATGTCTTTGTTAAGTTCGATAGTTACTTGGGCAGTGTCAACAGCGACAACTCGACCTATCTCATTATCGTTAGCCATCGTAATCACTCCATCTGACTAGCTTCGTTGTTCTTTTTCAATGCATTATAGGTTTTTGTCACTTTGATTTGGACATCTTCCTGTTCAATGTCAGGAAGTAAGTCTTCTGTAAATTTGTTAAAGTCGCCCATTTCACTTCCCTTGATAACTATAACACGTTCATCTTTGGATTCAACGAGTTTTGTAACAAAACTACTTCCCGGAGATGGATCGACTATAACCAAGGTGAAACTTGGAATAGCAAGAGCCTGATGAATAAGTGCATTTACATGATCGTCACCGAACCCGTATCCAATAACAAATAATACAGATTGAGGTTGTGAAATTGAGGTGCAGAATCTTCTAAACAGCTCTGAATAGGGTAGCCCAAGTGTCTGTCCGTACTTTAAGGGAGATGGGTAAATTATTACATCCCTATCAGTTTCAATTTTCCCGCTATTGTTACAAGTTAATCCGTAGGGATTTTCCCACGATTGCTCATCACTATACCAGTTGATCGACCCATGTAGTTTATATAAGTGTAAAGCTCTATCAAAACGGTGAACTCGTCCTTCAGTTGTTTGTGCTGGAAAGTAAAAATCAAGATCATATGATTCTGGACGAAACACCCTTTTTACATTACCAATAAAACCATCAACTAATACAACACCAGATGCATCGGAAGCTTGTTCAATCAATGTATCGTAGTTTAATGTAAATATGTTTGCTCTACGGAGATTTAAAGGTCTGGTCAGTATTTTTTTAACAAACTTGATATGCGTTTCTAAGCCATTACTTATCTCACTTTTCGGAAGAGCACACTGTGAAACCAACTGACTTACTAACTCGTTTTTCAATTGTACGAGATGTTTTTTCTCTGAAACTAAATCAGGCTGACCGTCTTCTTTTAGTATCAGTCTATTTCCGTATATGTTAACTGCACTAGACAACATACATATGTGGCTAAGCAATTCTTCATAGTTTACTCGTATTCTATCATCAACAGCACTTTGACCATCAAAATGGATGCTATATCTGTCTTTAGCATTGAACGTTGTGCTGGTTATTCTACTAACAATTTCGTAAAAAAGTTTAAGCCATCGAGCCAAGCGCCGACCACTTTTATACCCTCTAAAAAGCAGTTCTTTTTCAATGACCTCTGGGATTTCTCCAAGAAGTATTCCGCCCGCATTTTTAGATGCGCCAGCACCAAGTAAGAAAGAAACGTTATCTGTCTTTAGCATAGTGCCGATTCGAATCCGCATCTCCTTTTTTATATCTGCAATTGTACCAATGATATCATGATTCTGGCTTATATCGGGTTCATCCTTTGATGCAAATTTGCTTAATCCCTGTTCGACGATATCAACTCCACCAATTAGAATCGAGTTATTCTTTAAAACGGTTGTTAGGTCATCCATAATAAACTCCTTAAGAGTTTGAGTCTCTTAATTAACACATTCATTTATCAAAAATAGACACTTCACCCACTTGCCCATATTCTCCCAAGCTTCACTCACATCAGACAGCTTGACTTCTACATGAGCTACTCGTGTATTTCTAAACTCATTAACATCAGTTAGCAAGTTGTACAGCTCTCCCATCTTTGGTCCTGAGTATGCTTTCTCAACATCCTTCCATACTCCATTAGCTCCGAACCCGCCTTTTTGAGCATACTCCAAACAGAACAGTAATGTACCAAGCTTCATAATTGGTCTTGCAAAGACCAAATTATCTATGAGGTATCTGCCAAACTTCTCCAGAACATTTCTTTTGCGATTAAAGACACTCGATAAATCGGGCATAAAATATGCATCCCTCCGGGCTATATCTGCTGGTATTCTATTTTGTAAACCACTCACTAATAATCTCATAGCATAGTCATCAAGACAATACAGTAAGGGCTGGAAAGCATGGGCATAATCGTTCATTTTGGTTTTTTCAGCATGGTCAAGGATCAAGAGAGCTTGTCTTACACTATCGTGAATATCCTCAGGGATTTGATTAATCGAACTGATCTTCATGATCTTATCGAACAAAGGATCGGCAAGATCTGTTTCAGTAACCGCGTCAAAATCAATGTAAATCTGCTCTGAAACCCCCTCTTTGATCAAGTTTTGTAAAGATGGCTCACAAGCTCTGGCAAGCTCCTCAAGAGAATTTGCTGTGCTCTGCTGAAAGAGATGATAAGGAATATACAAGTAATGCCACTTTACTTTCCCTTTTGAGGCGGATTTACACCACTCAATTGCTGCCTTGGCTTTGAGTGCTACCAGATTATCTTCTCTGCCTTTTAACTCACAAAGATATACGTCACCTGATTTAAGTCTAACAAAGAAATCCGGTACATACATAGCCCTATGTTTATCGGGTTTCAGATAATCAATTGTCAGCTTTTGGGGGCCTGCATTCTTTGCAAAAGCCTCCACATCATCCAACCTATCACATTCGAAGGCGAATTCCTTTTCAAAATCGCTATCACAAGACACCAAATTGAATATGGTTCGGCTCGCTGTAACTGCTGGGCGTTTGTCTGTACTTGTCGCCTGGTAAGGCTTCCATCCCGATAGTTTTGTTTCTGTGCTGCTTCGTTTGCGATTCTGGATAATGGTTTTTTTATCCATTATCAGGGGTGTAAACACGGCAATAATGTGTTCTTTTACATCAGTATCCTGCATTCGGTGATTTACCTCACCCGAAAACAAATCTACTTCTCTTTCAAAGAGATGCTTGGCAATAAATTCTTGAACCAATGGTAACAGAACAGATTGATAATCAGTTAACTTGCATGCCCGGGCAAGCATCAACGAAAAGTAATGTGGAGCTGACCATGCCGTGCTTAACAAACCCAGATCCAGCTTCCAGGTTCCAATCACTTCTTTGGTAAACAAATGCCTCTCTTTAAACTCCAGTTCTGTTGATTTTGCTTTACCAATCGGAAGCTTCTTGTATTTCTTGAATTCTTCTGCTACTTCATCAATTGAAAGGTTTTCCAGCTTTGAGCTCGTTCCGATTGAATCGCTGATGAAAGGTATCGATATATCTAATTTCTCAACGCTTTTGTGCTCCGCATCTACAAAGATGGTTACCGTTTGCTTGAGGGATTCTCTTTCTGGTAAGACCAAGATATTAAAGCCTTCGAGTTGCAGTTCCTCTTCATAAAGCTTGCGGAACGCTGGATGATGAATTACTGTCACCATTTCTGGCGTATCGCCTGAAGGGATCATCCTGCGAAGCCCTCTACCTAAGGTCTGTTCCGGCAATATGCCTGAAGCTGCAGAATATGCCCTCAGCGGCACTATTGTTGATACATTCTTGATATCCCAGCCTTCCCGAAGCATCATCACAGACACAATACACCTGTACTTGCTGTTGGGGCTATCAAGGTCTCTGGACATTTCCCTAAGAGCTTTTAGATCATCGGGCTTCATATCCTTTTCACTTTCGATGAATTCCTTGATTTCCTTGCCGAATCTGGTTGTTTTCTTGATCTTACCCTTGAGGTTAGTATGGATATTTAACACCCTTCCCTTTAGAAGTGGGAACGAATCACTATCAAGATACTTGGCTATCTCATTTGCTGATGCTGAATCCTCGGTCATGACGAAGAGAATTGGCTTACGGACCTTTTCCCATTGCTTATATGATTCCTCGTATCTTTGATAGCCTACTTGCAGATGATTACGATACTTTTCAGGGGCGGGAGCATTTTTATCACCTTGGATGTTCAATCGATCTGATTCTCCAAGGACGGGTACCTTAACAATACCCGCATCCACAGCTTCTCCCAGAGGAAAGTCACATACTATGTGCCTAAAGAAATCGCCATTATTATGTTTGGGTGTGGCAGTAAAATCGAGCTGAAGGCAAACACCCCTGAACCCTTTATTTATATTCATTACGTGTAATGAATCAATGGCTTTATTCCATGCCAGCTCTGGGTCATGCAGATGATGAGCTTCGTCATTCAGGATCATTATCCCTTTATGTGAAGCGATCCTCTCTCGCAGAGCAGTAGAAGTGTCAAGCGCCTTGTTGCGTTTTACCTCGGGGCCCCAGATCGAGTTTTCGTCATTATCATTGCTATCTCGGGTTTCATACAGTCGGTGTATGTTAGTTAAGTATATGGCCCCAGATACTACATCTCCGCCCGGCTGATCCTGTAAAATCGTCTGTATTTGAAAATCCCCTCTCCACTCCTCTGGTATCAGCGGATCAGTGTCGAAGATCTTATTGTTTTCAAAATCGAACTTAAGCCTCTCATAAACGGTAAGATTTGGAGCTATGACAACAAAGTGCTTTACCAAACTGGAGTTCTGTTCTCTATGGCAGTTAAAATAGCTCCAAACAATAGCCAGACTCATTACTTTTGTTTTTCCACCACCGGTAGCAATTTTGCAGCAGCATTTTAGCCATTGGTCGTCCTGGGGCATGATTCCCAAGGCAATGTCATCAAAAACCCCACCACCGAATTCTGTGAGCAGAGCTGCTGTGTTCCTTACGTTTCTTAGCTCGTGTAGGTATATAATTGATTCAATAGCTTCTCTTTGCGCCCAATGATAGCGAAAGGTATATGACTCACCTGTTTCAGCATCTTTTACCATATGATCGGTATTGAACCAGTAATTTAGTAAATACCTACTCGTTTCGCTAACTCCAGCATAGCCACCCCTTCTCCACAGATCCACTTCAGAGCGGATCGCTCTGACTAAGGGGCATCGGCTTGGTCTTCGTCCCGGTTCAACTCGTGCTGGGCTATTATCATCAGCACCGGGGACGCGGTATCCGGTAGGCTCTTCCCAGGGCTTGAATATCGGTTTTAATGCGTCAATATTGCGTTCATTGAGGATAGTAGCCATTTCATGCCTCCACGGGTATTACGATTGTTGTATCCACTCCAAACACATCAATAACCTTCACACAAACTTGATGATTTCCCTTATTATGATACATCCAGCCAAGATCGGTCTTGGTGGTGAGTGATCGCTTCTTCTTGATCCTATAATCCTGCCAGTGATGTTCAAAGGGTTTGTCTTGATGGTAGTCAAAATCCACTGCCCAAAAATCAATGAAATCAAAGGGAGACTTCACAGATCGTTCTCTCAAAGCAGTAAGTTCTGCTTCCGGAGCTTCCGCCAAGGACGGGATAAAATTCTCCAGTTCCACATCGATCTTTCCGTCTCTGCTTTTTAGAATTTTTGCTTTTAGATAACCGGCTTCAAAGAACTGGCATTCCGTGCGGTTGCTTTCCATGATCTCTCGGGGAATGTAGACCAGCTTGATCTGCATGCCATACTCTGCTTCAATTGCCTGTTTCCGCAAGGTAAGCTCCATTTCAAATTCCCATGCCAGGATATGTAGCTCCTTTGCTCCTGCCATACTGGCTGCATGTACAACACTTACCAGTTCATCTCCAGTAAACATCCCATCGATCTCATCAACATGAATTACCGCCCCGCCTTTCTTGCCATGTAACAAAGCACTCGGTGGGCTGACAAGCTCAGTAGCTTTGTAAAACTTCATCACAATCGCTCTGTGTTCAGAATCCGCTCCGTGTAGTTTTTCTTTTTGCCACCATTGCCTTTCGTATCTTCCGAGATTATAAACATCAAAAGACCGATATGGCTTACCTGATAAATGTAGTTCCCTCTGAACCTGCAGCATTCTTTTTCTGGTTGTGTGGATGCTGAATCTTCCTAAATCTGCTCCAATCCACTTACGACCGAGCTTCTCGGCAACTGCCAGTGTTGTACCCGACCCGCAAAAGAAATCAGCTATAATAGAATCAGTATTTGTTGAAGCAGAGATAATTCTTTCCAAAAGGGCTTCGGGTTTCTGAGTGGGGAAATCACAATTTTCGAAACTTGTGTGTCCTATTGGAGGGATATCTGTCCAGATATCAGGTAATGATACGCCAGAATCGTCAGTTAAATACTGCTTTAAGTGTTTTTTCCCTTTCGTGTCTGTGAATATTTTGCCTTCTCCATCAAGCCTTTCTATTGTCTCTTGAGAATAATTCCTTAAGATATTTAAACGATATCTCCCAAACTCGTCCTCATATTTAAACATCCTTAACGTTGCCTCAGAATACCCCATTTTTTGGTTGTTATAAATGTTATCTTGGGTTTTTGAGTAATATATTATCGAGTCGTATAGTCTTATGTAGTTCCTTAGACCTGCCGATACTCCTCGAGCACCTTGGGACTTTTTCCAGACTACCATATTCCTAAAATTGTCGTATCCGAAAACATCATTCATAACACCACGCAATAGACTGTCAACTCTCCAATCGCAATGGATGTATATTGCCCCCTTATCGCTTAGTAGCTCTCTTATCAGGTTCAATCTTTCGTAGATCATATGTATATATGAGTCAGTACCTTTCCCCCAAGTATCCCTGTAAGCAACAGCCTCAAGAATCGACTGTTCTTTCTGGAGCGAATCATTACTATCACCTATTTGGACATCCATTGTAAAATCAGCCCCCACATCAAATGGAGGATCAATGTAAACAAGATCAATCTGACCTCTATATTTCTCTAATAGTGAATGTAAGATCAGCTTGTTATCTCCCCAAATCAACATGTTTCGGAAATTGTCGGGGTGATTGCTTTCATTAAATTTGTCTTCATCAAGAAAGCTATCATTAATCCATCTGTCTGCCTTTAATCTATCATGAGGCTCATCAATAGCTTCTATCTTTTGTAAAGGATACGGAGTCGAAGGCAGTTTTATCTCTCTCCTATTACCATACTCATCATATTTGCCTTCCCAGATCAGTTCAGTTTTGGTCTTTGAAAATGGGTGTGGATTACCAGGACCCCAATTTGATTTCTCCATTGTTCCTCCTTACAAACGCTATTATCCATGACCCACGATACAAAATTATGTGGATCAGTAGCGTTGTAATCTATCTTTTTTTGTTTCATATCATTTAGCAGTTTTTAGCTTACACCAACCTGCGAAACACATATATTCTGCATTGTATTCTGTCAACCCCAAATTCTGTCTCATCCTTGCTCATCCTGATTTGTCAGCATGCTGGGTAGTGCTTTCCTGGCTCCGGGTCATAGATCACAACGGGAACAAGGAGATAGCATGACCGAAGCGTTGATGAACAGAATCAAAGCTCAGTTAGTCAGACATGAGGGTCTGCGACTGAAACCATACCGCTGTACCGCAGGTAAGCTGACCATCGGCATTGGCCGCAATCTCGATGATTGCGGTATCTCCCAGACCGAAGCCTACGTAATCTTGGAGAACGATATTCCCCGATCAGGTCGAGGACAGGCTCAGAACTGCGAGCAGCAGCTTTTAGACGAGATTCCTGAGATATACAATGGTTTAGATAAAGTCCGCAAGTCTGTACTGCTGAACATTTGTTTCAACCTGGGTATTGGTGGTCTACGTAGCTTCAACAACACTCTGGCTTTAATCGCTTGTGGTTCGAACCCGAAGCTGTCGGTATATGACCTATCCCGTTGCAGATCACCTAGATCGGGAATATCGTCTCTGTAAGTACGGGTATAGGTATCCCAGTACTGAGCAATAAACGCATCTGATGTTTCTCCAGCAACCAGTCCCGCTGCAGCGCGAATTTGGTGCAGCGAATCAGGACTGATAGAGTAAGTACGTGTTAATGGATAGACTGCAATTAGTTTTTGAGTCACCATTAACATGATAAACATAAAAACGATTGCTACGATTTTGCCTTGTTTCATGATTTTCCTTCCTTTGTTTATTTGACCACTACCAGCTTGGTAGTGGCGATTCTTCTGTCCCTCTGATCCAGACTAATCAAGTAAACACCGCTGGTCATGCGTTCTAAAGCTTCGTTTGGAAGCTCAAAGCTTAGCACTTTATTAAGCCCATTGATCTTACTGGAATATATCCTTTGTCCTCTGATATTAAAAATGCTGTACCCTAAATCACCCACCAGATCACTTTTTACTGAGATCATAACAGTGCTACTTGCTGGCTGTGGATAAGCCATGATGGATGCCACAGGTACGGGAGCGACTGGATCGTCATTGGCGATAACATTGCCATTGGGATCGGTTTTGACAATAATATAGCCATTGTGATACATGCAAAACAGAATGCTGCCATCAGGCATAACCAAAAGGTTCTTGGAGCCTGTCCCAAAGTAAATCGCCCCAAACGTGTTATACGATCTGCTCCATTGAAGTGTCCCATCTGGGCTGTAGCTATGGAGGATCGGGCCTGTGTCTGATCTGCCACCGGTATATACAATGTTGCCGTTGGGAAGCATATCGATAGACCGCTTTCTGTAACTATCAAACCCCCCAGGTACATTTTCAGCGATCAAGTCAAGCGAGTCTTCAACGGTGTTTACCTTCCATATCTTGAAAAATCCCAGCAAGTAGATGCTGTTGTCAGATGCCACTGTACAATCATAGAAACTTGTGTTATTAATCGAGTCATAATATGTCCAGAGAGTATCGCCAACTGCATTTATTTCTGCAAACTCTCTGATCGTCATAGAAACCCAACCGTCTCCAAATGGTTCTACTGAAAGTGCTTCTCCTATTCCAAAAATATCGCTCTGCCACGCCACATTGAACTGGAAGTCGGTTTTAAGTACCACAGCTTGGTTGCCTATTCTTCCAGCAAAGACTAAACCATCGTCAACATATTGCATGTCGTATAAAGAAGCGGAAAATCCATTTACAATATGGAATATATTGTAGGCTATCATATTCATCTCAGCATCGAAAACAAACAGGTAATCATTCTTTAGGCAATAATATCTGTCTATACCATTACTTACTATGCTGTTAAAGGCGAAGTTCCCTCCCCCTGTTCTCCTCCAAACAATTTCGCCATTTTCGTCGAGTTTCCAGAATACGTTATTGGCATAAGCAGGAATATCTCCATACGCAAACTCGACATACCCTTGTAATAGATAACCACCGCCAATAGCAGGGATTACGTTACACAACTCACCGTCAGAACTGTCATATGGACCCGGGCATAATCCCCCAAAGTCAAACCCGCGTATCCAAGTCTGGCCTGAAAGCAGACAAGCTGATAGTAGCAGCAATGCTATAAATAAATTCTTTCCCATCGATCCTCCTGACCAATGCATGTTTTCGCATGTAAAATTTACCTACTGCACACTGAAAAGCAGTACATTGCAAGCTTTATTACAAATTAGAATCAGTGTGACTTAGCTAATGGTAATGGAAACTACATCACTTTCTTTGTCAAGAACTTTTTCTCTCTTATTTCTGTCGCATCCTTGTGTATCCTTATTTGTGTTTATCCGGGGTCATGGCTTCCTTGCACTGGATGGAATATCCATAGACATCGCAAGGAGATACAATGGAAGCTAACTTATTGGAACGAATGAAAGAACAACTGCTGAGGCATGAGGGTCTGAGGCTAAAGCCATACCGCTGTACAGCAGGTAAATTGACTACAGGTGTTGGCCGCAATATCGATGATTGCGGTATCTCCCAGACCGAAGCCTACGTACTCTTGGAGAACGATATTCCCCGATCAGGTCGAGGACAGGCTCAGAACTGCGAGCAGCAGCTTTTAGACGAGATTCCTGAGATATACAATGGTTTAGATAAAGTCCGCAAGTCTGTACTGCTGAACATTTGTTTCAACCTGGGTATTGGTGGTCTACTTAGCTTCAACAACACTCTGGCTTTCATTGCTGCCGTGGATTGTGAACGAGCCGCCAATGGCATGCTGGCCTCCAAGTGGGCTAAACAGGTTGGTCGCAGGGCGATTGAGCTTTCAGAGCTGATGGCTTCAAAGGCGAATGTCCCAAAATATCCATGACCCGATGGAGAAACTCTGCCTGTTTCCACCTAAGTTTTGCTCTTCCCAACAAGTGGTTTGTCGAAATGAAGTTGTTTGATTTGACAAGTATCAAGACCGGTGTTTTGTTTAACTATGTAGAGTAATTACAAGGATTATCAGGAGCCGTGTACGAGACCCGTACGCACGGTTCTGTGAGAGGGATGATGCTGGATTTGATCATCTAGCATCACCCTACTCGATTTTATATCCTCAAAACCCATTGGAAGAAATCAGTGATCCTTTCTTGAAGTTTTTAGTGAGCCATTTGAAGTTTTCGGTGAGCCTTTTCAAGTTTTCAGTGAGTTAAATGACCCTGACCAGAATACCGATAATACCGCTGATTTCGCCATTTGAAGTTTTCCCTGAGTCAATTTGAAGTTTTCACTGACTCTTTATAGAAAGCTCCGTTACGGGAATTTTTGCCACCAGACTTGACAAAAAAAGCGGGCTGAATATTAATGCAACTGATTCTCATAATTAGGAAGGAAAAGATGCAAGAACACGAAAAGCTGTTTAAGCAATATCTTGAAAAAAAGGGACTTAAGCTCACTTCGCCCCGACGCTTTATCCTGGAAGCGGCGTTCAATTTGCATGAGCACTTTAATGCGGAAGAACTGTATGTAAGTATTAAAGCCATAACCAGCGGTATCTCTTTGGCAACGGTTTACCGCACCATTCCCCTGCTTATGGAAGCCGGCCTGGTGCAACACGCTGTCCGTAGCGACGGCCGTGAACGCTATGAACACATTTACGGCCATCCCAAGCATATTCATTGGCTGTGCCGCAAGTGCGGAGCTTTGACAGAAACAGACTTGAGCACCCTATCTCCCGCCATAGAAGTTCAGGCCAAAGGCATGCAGTTTTGCGCCGAAGAGATAGAGCTTAGCATCCGGGGTTTGTGTTGGAAATGCAAGTCAATTGATAATGAGAATCAAATAGATGAGAGATAGACCCATTATTGCCCTGGCAGGAAACCCGAATGTGGGCAAAACCTCGCTGTTCAATGCCTTAACCGGTTTAAGGCAAACGGTTGGCAACTGGCCTGGGGTTACGGTGGAGCACAAATCTGGACTGTGCACTTTTAATCACAAGAATTACGAGATTATTGATTTACCCGGCATTTATTCTCTCTCGGGCGGCAGCCTCGATGAACTGGTAGCGCGCAATTATATCCTGAATGACAAGCCGGATCTGATAATCAACATTGCAGATGCCTCCAATCTGGAGCGTAATTTATACCTAACTGTGCAGCTAATGGAGCTGGGTGCGCCCATGCTGCTGTGTTTGTCCATGACAGATATCGCCCAGCGAAACGGGATAAATGTGGATACAGAGCATCTTAGCGCGCATCTTGGCTTTCCGGTAATTCCGCTGGTGATGAATAAGCACATGGATTTGGATATGCTGATGGATATTGTGGCAATAAGTGTGGTCAATCCGCCTGTCCCCGCCACCATACATTACGATGAAGTGGTGGAAAGCCATCTGGATAAAATCTGGCAGATTATTTTAAAAGCGGGGCTTACCCAATATGCATCTGCCCCAACCGATAATTCTGCGGATGGCAATGCGGATCTGGCCTATAACGCACTAATTCAAAGCCGCTGGCAAGCCATTAAACTGATTGAAGGCGATCCGGTTCTTAGCCTGGCTATGCCGACCGAGCCGAAAGAGCAGATTAATAAAGAAATTCAGGCTATCGCAAAACACCGCGGCCAAGAACCTGCTGCTGTTATTGCTGATGACCGTTATGGATTTATCCGGGGGTTGGCCAAGGACACGGTGAAGCGCAAGAACCCCCATAACTGGACTTTTTCCGATGCCGTGGATAAACTGGTGCTAAGCGGCGTTGTGGGGTTACCCATCTTTTTTGGGGTGATGTATCTGGTTTTTCTGATTGCCGTGAAGGCCAGTGCTCCTTTTATAAGCATCATCAGCAGTTCTTTATCCTGGCTGTTTGTGGAGCAGTTTGGTTTGGTATTATCTGCTTTAAGTGCTCCCGCCTGGCTAAATTTTATACTAAGTGAGGCCTTGGGAGGAGGCATAGCCACCATTGGTTCTTTCATTCCCCCTATCTTTTTTATTTACATCAGCTTATCTATATTGGAGGATTCTGGTTACATGGCACGGGCTGCCTTTATAGCGGATAAATTTATGCGCAAAATAGGGCTGCCGGGTAAGGCTTTTATACCTTTAATTGTAGGTTTTGGCTGCACAGTTCCGGCTATTATGGCCACCCGCACCTTGGAAAGCCCTCGCGACCGTGTGTTTGCCTCTATCCTAACTCCGTTTATTTCCTGCGGTGCCAAACTGCCGGTTTATACCTTTCTGGTGATGCTATTTTTCCCCCGCAGGGCTGATCTGGTTATTTTCGGGCTTTATATGTTTGGCATTGTGATGGCTATGTTGACAGGGTTTATGCTAAAGAAAACCATCTTCAAAAGCGAGCAGGGGCATTTTGTGATGGAGCTGCCGCCCTATCATGTGCCTACTTTTAATGGTATTATGCTGCATACCTGGCATAGGCTGAAGGATTTTATTCTGCGGGCTGGAAAGACCATTCTGCTGGTGATTGTGGTGATAAATGTATTTCAGATTGTGCAGCTACCCTTGGGTGAAAATGGCAAATCCACGCCGGTTTTGGAACTGGGCGGAAAACTGCTTACTCCCCTCCTCTCACCCATGGGCATAAAGCAGGATAACTGGCCTGCTACTGTTGCTTTAATCAGCGGTTTGTTTGCCAAAGAAGCCATTGTGGGTACCATGCAAAGCCTGTATGAAAGCCCCAATGGCGAAGCAGGGCAGGAAAGTAATGTTCATAAGAATCTGAAAACCAGCTTTGGCAGCCAGGCTTCGGCACTGGCTTTTCTGGTTTTTGTTTTGCTTTACAGTCCCTGCGCTGCGGCTTTAACCATGCTTTTTAAAGAACACGGCAGCAAGTGGATGCTGTTTGCCTTTGGCTATTTAACCGCTTTGGCCTGGATGCTGGCCACCCTTACCTATCAGATTCTGGCTTTCAACGCTTCTTCTCCGTCCTGGATAGCTATCATTCTGGGGTTTTTTATCCTGATCTATTACAATTTGCATAACATAGGGAGCAAACATGCTATCTAACAGAAATCGGATGCGGTTACGCAATTTCGGCAGGCATTTCAACGGACGCAGAGGCATGGGTTTGTGCAAACAAGGGCAATGCCTGAACTTGGATAAATTACCCGAGGGTGCGGATGCCTATATTACCTGCAACCGAAATATCAAAACCATAGAGCGTGGTTTGTATATGGGTATGAAAATATCCATGTTCCGTAATGATGAAAATGAGCCTAATGTTATTGTGGCTGTGGGAGATGCACGCTATGTTCTGGATAGAAGAATTGCCATGGATATCAAAGTGCGAACTGGATGAATTGCATAAATCAGCGTCGCACTTTGGCCAGTTTCAGTTTTCCCTTGTTTAGCAGTTGAGTGGCATAATCCTGATACTCTTGGGTCAGGTCTTTAATCAATTGTTTCACGGTGGTTATGTTCTTCACCAGATAGGCATTAGCTCCGGCAAAGGCAAATCCTTCGGTGAAGCTGCCTTTCTGGGCATTGCGCAGGGCGATGGCTATGCAATAGGGTGAATTGCGATAATCGCAGGTTTTCAGGCATTTCCAGGGACAGAGGAAGGGCTTTTTCATCCCCAAAGACACATCCTTCAAAAACTGATTGTTGATAGCCCTGCCGGGCAAGCCAACCGGACTGGAAATAATTACGATATCGTCCTTTTCACAATCTACAAATTGCTGCTTGAAAGCCTCATCGGCATCACATTCTTCGGTGGCCACAAAGCGTGTTCCCATCTGAACGCCATCAGCACCAAGATCCATAATCTTATAGATTTGATCTCCGGAAAAGATGCCTCCAGCAGCAATAATCGGTATCTTTTTGTCGTATTGTTTTTCTATCACGGCAACCGCCTCTTTCACCTGAGGCAGAATGGTTTCCAAAGAGTAGTCAACATCAAATATCTGGGCTAGCTTAAATCCCAGGTGTCCACCCGCTTTGGGGCCTTCCACCACCACCACATCTGGGATCCTATTGAAGTGCTGTGCCCAATGGTTCAAAATCAGGCTGGCAGCCCTGCCGGAAGAAACAATAATCCCAATCTTGGTTTTTGTATTTTGCAGATACTCCAGGGTCATGGTGCTGGGAACTTTCAAGGGCAATCCGGCTCCCAAAAAAACTATGTCTATCCCTTCTTCAAAAGCAGCTTTAATCATGTCGTCAAAATCGGTGATGGCTAACATGATATTAATGCCCAAAATGCCGGTGGTTTGAGCTCTGGCAGCTCTAATCTCTGCTTTCAGCGCAGCAATATTGGCTTCCTGCACCGTTTTGCCCAGTTCGGGATGTAAAACTCCCAAACCAACAGAGGAAATTATGCCGATTCCGCCTTCTTTGGCCACGGCCGCAGCCAAACGGGAGAGGGAGATGCCTACCCCCATTCCGCCTTGCAGAATGGGCAACTTGGCGATTAAATCGCCTATTTTTAGGGGTGGTAACTTGCTATTCATTTTTATTACACCTTATGGTCGGGTTTTCCATCCAGCTTTCACACTGGTAATTATTGTATTAGTTTACCGGGATAGGCTTTTTCCTGTTGCGGATCTATAAACAATATTCATGCAGAATTGAAGAGCAACCGGGATTATCCAATTTAATCAAAACATCTATACTTACAGTTTATTTCATAGCCCCGTTTTGTCAAGTGCTAAATCGTTTTTTTGACCATAGTATAAAAGCCATAGTATAAAAGGCGATCTCTTCAGTTGCATACCTATCCATAAGATTATGCGGGTAGCTGCAAGGTGTCTGGAACCGGGACATTGAAAAGAGTAAAAATTTTGGGGTTTTTCCATATATAACAAAGGGGGGGGTAGCAGCTATATTTTCATAAGGGTCAATTAGTTACAGACTTTCTGGTGGACACTTTTGGATTTCTGATACTACATATATAGAAGGAGATCTATTATGAAAAAATTTATCGTAACCTTGGCCTTAGCCCTGCTGCTGGCTGCCCCCATCGCAGTTTATTCTGCTGCTGCAGAAAAATCCGACCCCAAAAGTCTGCCCGTCTTTACCGGTAATATCAACGATCCCGGCATCGTGATTCTGGAGGAAGGAGATGGCTATATCATCGTGGAAATCGATGGTGAATTTTACATTGTTTACACCAGGTAATCAAGGAAGCAGAAATGAACAGGAACAACTGCCAAAATGCCACGCTGGATGCGCCATGCATTATTTACAAAGCCTGGACAAATCTGATCACCGGAGAGGTGGAAATTGTGTATGAAACTGCCACTTCAGGACGCATCCTTTTAGAGATTTTTCACTGCGACGGCCAAGTAGTGAAAACCATCCACAGTATCTTTGAAGTCTGCGGAGCGCATAAAGTGATCTGGAATGGCAAAGATTCCTCTGGAATAAGCATGCCAAACGGTGTTTACACCTGCCGGCTTATTACCCAAAGAGCTTCGGTATCCAAGCAGTTTATCCTGGCAAAATGAGATACTTGCCGTGCCCAAACAGCTTAACAACCCAGAACCTTTATTTGCAGGAGGCGGTTATGAGATACCATTTCATAATTAGGAGACGGTGCTAAACCATATATGCAATTGTAGTTCAAGGATTGACCCCCTAATCAAGTGGTTTTTATTGGCGTATCACTTACTTTATAAACTGTAGTGATACAATAAACTTTAATCCTTGTTAAGTAACTTAAGGAACTTAACCAAGACATGCAAGGAGTTTATAAAATGAAACTGCATTGTACACAGACCTTCCACTTCGCCCTTCATAAGCTAAGCGTATTGGCAATATCGATTATGGCTCTTCTCCTCAGTTTAGGGTCGGGCTTGTATTGCTTACAACAAGATATGAGTAACAATCAGAGTATTCCCAGTCAACCTAAATCATATGACTACATACTCTACCCTAATTCTGGGCCTTCCTTTACAAGTGTTTTGTCAACAATCCAAAGCCGATATGATAACAACGAGAAAAACAACTTCACAATTGGATTAACTAATGGTATTTATAATCAAAGTGTGATATTTGCATTAATTGATAATAGCGCGGCGTTTTCGGAACTATATATTGAGTTCAGAGGATTGGGTGTATCTGTTCAAATTTTGGGAGACAACTTACTCATGGCAGATACAGGAAACTTGCACTTCAAATTCCAGAATATCTCTATTACGGGTGGTCTAAGAGGTATTGAAACTTATATTAATCCTGATAGTGAATCCCTGACGTTTCTTGAAGTTAATAACTGTAAGATTTTCGGCAATGCCGGAACTAATTATGGTTTTGATGTGAATATGGACGGAACTGGAATTTATGCCGATGGCCCTGCAACTATCACTGGCTGTGAAATATACAATAATACCGGAAAAAACTACTGGGTAAGCGTAAACGGTGTAGAGAACTTCTCTCGAGGTGGAGGTATTGCTGTTAAAAACAACTCTGCCTTCGAAACTATCATTGAGAACAATAATATCCACAACAACATTGCGATAGCTGGTGGTGGTATTTATGCAACAGGAACAGGACAGATCACAATTAAGGATAATCTTGTTCACAGTAACACCCGCAGCATATACTTATATACAATTTACGGAACTACATGGCAATTACAGGGCGGTGCCGGAGAAGGTATATGGGGTTATGATTGTGATAAATTGACACTAACTGGCAATATTATTAGAAATCAGATCCCTGGTACAGTTGGCGACAGAGATGATATGCCCTTGTCTTCCGCCTCTGTAATTGAGTATTGTGGATACAGCCCGTCTATGACTAGCGTTTTGATAGAAAACAACAGCTTCATGGATAACGGGAATTGCCATGGTATCTGGGTAAGGATGCCTTCCGGTCGTACTTTGATAAGAAACAATCTGTCTTGCAGCAACAAGTTCGGGATTTATTGCTCTGATTATGACATTGGCCTAATTACAATGACTTATAACGATGCATATCAAAATGGAACCCTAAATAATGAAGTGATTAACTACTTCATAGAAATACCAAACTGGATTACGCAGTCAAATAACGGAGAATTTGATCCAATGGTTAGTTCTGCTTATGCACCCCTGTGGAATGCGTCTGTGATAAGTCCCCTGATTGATACTGGATATCCACGTAGCTATGATCCCGATGGCACCCCCAGCGATATTGGAGCTATCAGAGCCGGAGATCACAAATACGAGGAATACTCAATGCCTGGATCCAGTGGAAATAAAT
>DIXL01000060.1:0-10839 GCA_002428685.1 Cloacimonetes bacterium UBA6081
TTAAGGGAAGGTAAGGGGTAAACGCCCTGGTTTGCGCTGGGGCATACTTTTCCCCACCGTTTCAATCCTTGATTTAAGGGAAGGTAAGGGGTAAACTTCGATGTGATAGACGACATAGGCGGTCAACACGAGTTTCAATCCTTGATTTAAGGGAAGGTAAGGGGTAAACCATCTACTGGCTGCGTTCATAGCCTTGTAAACATTCTGTTTCAATCCTTGATTTAAGGGAAGGTAAGGGGTAAACCTGGAACCCCCTCTATGTTTCCACGGGCTACCTCTGTGGTTTCAATCCTTGATTTAAGGGAAGGTAAGGGGTAAACGTGGAATGTTTTCCACAGAGCCGTTATCCCGTTTGGTTTCAATCCTTGATTTAAGGGAAGGTAAGGGGTAAACCTCTGAGCCTGAGCCAGGGCTTCCCCAGCTGAAATTTGTTTCAATCCTTGATTTAAGGGAAGGTAAGGGGTAAACCTTGTTTGCTCAGCTTACGAAGCCGTCGCCGCAACAGTTTCAATCCTTGATTTAAGGGAAGGTAAGGGGTAAACGGTGCAGCATCCCTTTCACAGATGGCTGTGTCTGGGGGTTTCAATCCTTGATTTAAGGGAAGGGGGGGGGTAAACCCGCCTCAATAATTGCATAGTCGGGGATGAGTTTTGTTTCAATCCTTGATTTAAGGGAAGGGGGGGGGTAAACTAATCCGGTCAAGACATATTAATGCTTATAGAACGCGTTTCAATCCTTGATTTAAGGGAAGGGGGGGGGTAAACATACCCAAATCATGTGCAGATAGGGTGCAAGCTTTTGTTTCAATCCTTGATTTAAGGGAAGGGGGGGGGTAAACGGAGCCCAGAATATGCTCCTAATTATGTTATAGCTGGTTTCAATCCTTGATTTAAGGGAAGGGGGGGGGTAAACACCGACAAAGAAAAATTAAACATCGTAGAACAAATTGTTTCAATCCTTGATTTAAGGGAAGGGGGGGGGTAAACCCAGCGAAGGCTGGAATCCAGTCCTATTAACCCATGTTTCAATCCTTGATTTAAGGGAAGGGGGGGGGTAAACAGTGATTCTGTTTGTGATTCTATTATGGCTTCTGTGTTTCAATCCTTGATTTAAGGGAAGGGGGGGGGTAAACTTAGAGAATGATATTGTGAAAACAGTTGGGAAATTCGTTTCAATCCTTGATTTAAGGGAAGGTAAGGGGTAAACAACCATATCTGGACAGCAGCCGGATAAAGCAACTAAGTTTCAATCCTTGATTTAAGGGAAGGTAAGGGGTAAACCCATTGACTATTACAACTACAGACAAATTGAATATGTGTTTCAATCCTTGATTTAAGGGAAGGTAAGGGGTAAACTGGCCGGATTCCAATTGTCTGGCTATCGAAATATATTGTTTCAATCCTTGATTTAAGGGAAGGTAAGGGGTAAACATTCTAAAAACCAATTGCATAGACCTTTTAGGGGCAGTTTCAATCCTTGATTTAAGGGAAGGTAAGGGGTAAACGGCAATCGTAAAAGAAAGCGTTTTCGGCCAAATCAAGTTTCAATCCTTGATTTAAGGGAAGGTAAGGGGTAAACCCATCTTGATACTTAAGTGCCTCACTAATAACAATTACACCGGATTTCTCATATCCAGAAAGACTACAGAAAAGCACTCAAATCCGGCCCCGGACAACTGAAATCAGCATTCCCGGGACGGCACAAACACGCTATAAACCTATAAAAGAACAGAAAAAACATAAAAACATCAATAAAACCGGCTCAGGAAATGCATAAATTCCGATAGGTGCAATCCTCGCATTTCCTTTTCGTTGTGGTCGCTTTTGGGTATTGTGCAAGATTTATTATCTCAAAAACTTCGTCAAGCATTTCTTTTGCCTGGCCTTTCATTTTGCTGCTAAGGGCAATTTCCTCCAGATGGTTTTTGGTTCTGGTATATACTATGAAGGCTTTATTAACCTGCTTTGCAAAGTGTTCTTCTATCAGCAGAGCATACAGAACTTGCTGATAGCGCAGCGTTTTATAGATACGGTTTTCCCAAAAGGCATATTTGTAATCCAGAGGGGCAGCACTGCCATCCTCAAGAAACAAGATTTCATCCATTCTGCCTACCAGTCTTAGTTTTTCTGAAGACAGATACACATCTATTAGCTTATCTTTTGCCCCGGCTTTTTTGCGCAGATAGTCCTTGTTTTGTACAAGTTTTAGCTGATGAATGTTTCTACCTTTGTTTACCAAGGCTCTGCGGTGTTCATGCTGCTCAATTTTCAGCACATTCATATAGTAAACAAAGCGGGGACAGAACAAGTATTCCATCACCTCCGAAGGCGTGATAAACTGAAAATCCGTCATATAAAAAGTGCTTTCACTTCATCTGTGATCAAATCCGGATCAAAAGCCTGTCCCATCAGATCACAACTGTTAAAATCCTCTCTGCACATGGGAAAGATGTAAACCCTGTCTATAGCAAGGTCTATCAAATCTTCTATCTGACACTTCAATTCCTTGCGTTTGGTTTTGCTTAGTTCGCCCAGGAAAACCGAATACTGCACTCTGTAGATTCCCGCTTTTTCGCAACATTTGGCCACTTTGGTGCGGGCTTTGTCTTTTACAATGTCATACATCACCCAGGTTAGCATCAGTCCTCCCCAATGTCGTCGAACCTACTATCCAAAAAGTTCTTCAGCTTCACCTGCTGCGAGCTTTCCAGATAGTCTTTGCGTTTGTCTATAATGTAATTGGCAAAGGCATGTGCATCTGTCTGGATCATCTCTATGCGCTTGCGGTTTTTATTGTGATAGCGGATTATGGCATCGAAGTGTTCCAGCAAAACCGGAGCCAGGAATTTCTTACCTGGGGTGGAAAGCACAATGCCTTTATGCACCGGTTCAATGAATTCCTCAGAAAACTTATGGCGTGAGAAGATATAAAAAACCGGCTCATCCACCAAGCTGCGATATGGCTCTATAAAATCATAGACAAAGGACTTCTTGTTATAGTTATCGCTATGCAGCAAGCCCAGATAGGGATCCATTCCGGCTATAATCAAGGCCCGCTCCACCTTGGAATATAAGATGCCATAGCCATAATTCAGCATGGCATTAAAGGCATCATGGGCTGGGCGGGAACTGCGTCCCTCAAACTGATAAGCCTCTGGAATAAGCTCCGAGAGAATAGCAAAATAGTTCTTGGAAGCACCACCTTCCCAACCCATAAAACTGGAAGCCAGGCTTTCCAAATTTCCTTGGGCATTCATGATGCACAAGGCGGCTTGCTGGATGTGTTCCATTTTGTATTTGTATTTGTCTGCCGGAAGATCACGCTTGGAGATTAGCCTTTGCAAAAACCGATATTGGTTCATTATCTTAATAGCAATGCGCTCTTTGATAAACTGCAAACCTGTATCATCGGACAGCATTTCCAACTGCCTACGCCGGATTAGAACGGTGCTGCCGATTTTGGGAAACCAAACCCTGCCATAAGGATTGCCGTATTTATCCAAAAACACTATGTCTATGTTATAGTCCATGGCAAGCTGGATGGCATCGGTGGTGATGGTGGCAGCATTGGAAATAACAATGGAGGAGATCTTTTCGGGGGCAAGCTTCACCTTTTTGTCCTCGATGGATACTTCAAACATTTCGTCCTTTTTGCGGATAAAGCTGCCGTAGGTGTTGAGGTGGAGTTCCATAAAGCACCTATAAAGACAGGCATGCACCAGAATCACTGGGGTCTAAGATAAAACCGGTTTCACGTTTGTATGCGCTTTCCCAGTATTCCCTTTGAACGAAATATACGTGATCGGTAAGTTTATTGAAGAAAAGCATATCTTGGCTGTATTTAATGCAATCTGCTATGGATAAATTTAGCTGATAGGCACTTAAAGTATGATAAGCTCTGGTCATGGAAAGCTGTAACCTGGAAATCTGTTTTGTATCCATACTGGAATCTTTTAATCTTTCACGGCAACTCAATATCATCTGTAGTGAATCCTCTGCCAAGTTGTCAGTTAAAATATACACAGTTTCGGAAGCATAGTCGTTTTCTATCAGAAGAAATTTTTTAATAGGTATCTGATGATTTACCTCCTGATCATAATTTAGACGGGTAATCGCCTTCAAAACTGCATAACCTTCTGCCCCAACATCAATACTTTTGTAGTACGTGCTAATAAGATCGGCAAACTGGAGACTTGTAACTGAGGTATAGGGTTTCAGGCATTCGCAGGTTTTACTGATAAGGTATCTATCATAGACCTTTTGGCAATATTCTCCCCTATCATCATGAAGGTTTAACAGATACATTTCACCACCCAAGCAACCCAGTTCGCCATTTCTATTGCATCTGCCCGCAACCTGAACGATGCTATCCAAGGGTCCCATATCGCGGTAAACTCTGCTAAAACTTAGATCAACGCCAGCTTCAACAAGCTGTGTGGAAATAAGGATAATTCTTTTGCCTTCTTTTAACCTGTTTCTAACATAGCTAATAGTCTCTAGTCTGTGAATGGGAGTATGCAAAGTAGTAAGGCACAAAACCTCATAAGAATCTTGATAACAATCGAAGATTATTTTGTAGAGATTAATGGCTGATCGTTTCGTATTCATAACAAACAGCACACTAACAACATCATCAAAATTTAGAATTGTATTGCAGAAAGAATCAATTGTGTGCGGTTCTGAAATGATTGTAAGCTTTACTCTGTTAAAAACCGGTTTATTGAAATCCACTTGGGCACAAAGCTCAATGTAAGAATCTGGATTATAAATGAAGGGTTGGGTAGCTGTGCAAGTTAACAAGTAAGTATCAAAACGATCTGCCAAAACACTGAAGACCGCTCTGATAAGTGGGTAATATTTGGCTGGCAAGCTTTGAATTTCGTCCAGTAAGATAATTGAATTTACGATATTATGAAGCTTACGCACCATTGAATTTCGCGATCCGATCAGCGAGTGAAAAAATTGCACAAACGTTGAAACAACACATGCCGCTTCCCATGATTCTGCAATCAAGGTGTCATTTAAATAGTCGTTAAAATTATAGTCCGGATCATCCTTTGTAAGCTGGTAGTAGTCCACTAAGTGATGGTGCTTCAATAAGTACTTATACTCATCCTCTTGAAGAATGCTACTGTTAAGCTTTATTACTCTTTCAAATTCCAGATAGTTTTGATCTATAATTGACGTATAGGGCAGACAGTATATCACGCGTCTTTTTTTACTTAGGCTATTTTGTAACTGATTGGTGAATTCCATGCAGGCAAAGGTTTTTCCACTTCCTGTAGGGGCAGTCATAGAATACAATTTGCTAACTGGGCATATTCTAAGGTTTTCTTGTATGTTTTGGAGGAAATTGGCCCGGATCGAATTTATTTCGCTGTGGTTTTGTGTTATGCCTGATATAGCCTTTTGAGGAGAAAAGCTCATGCTCTGGATAATGGAATCTTCATCTTCTTTAATAATGTTTGCAGCGTCATGTTTATCAGCGTCTGTTAGAACAGAGAATAATAGGTTTTGAACCAGAAACAGCTCAATAGCGTCTTCAATTTCATACTCTGGCTCAAATTGATCTATATCTTCAGCAAATTCCTTCAGCTTCCGGTGGTCAAGCTTTGGTGTTTGAATGCCATTATCAGAAAGAAAATTAGCAAAAGAGGGGTATGCTTCAAGCTGCTGACATAAGTTTTGATAAATGGCAATTGTTTCGTTAATTAGGGCATTGCTTTCCAGATGGTTATTGAAGAAAGAATTTAAGTTTCCGTGATGTTTTTGCACTGCTTTAAAAGCAAGAGGTGCAAAACTGCACAGTTCTGAGTCTTCAAGAATATTGAAATAAGCAATAACTGACGAGATATAGCTATGATGGGTTAAGTTATTGTTTTTTCCCCCTCTGATGTACTGCTGGAAATATGAGGTAGCCTTTCCCAGATCATGAATCAGCTCAATTTTGTAAGCAAGGGTGGCAAGCTGCTCTTTAGAGAGTAAGTGGAGGTTTAAAGAAAGCCTCTGGATGCGCATACTTGCTGCTTTTGCAACATTGATTAGATGCATTGCCAGAGGCTTTTCCTTGTATCCTTTTGACGCAGGATGAGAGATTATGGTCATAGAAAAGATATCCTGCTGTGAACAGAATTGTGCAATTCTATGGAACTCTGAAATTCTCCTGCTAAACGTTTACCTGTCACTTCCACTACTACATCCCCAAAGCGAATTGTCTGCCTATGTGTTTTATTTTTACTTATCTCCACTTTTTGATCCAGAGGCATTCGTTCCAAACTAAGGTGATAGTTTTCGGTTTGGATATCTCTAATCTGGTCTTTACATATCGCAGAATCAAGATAATCTGAGTATTCACAATGGGAAAACTCATCTTTTGAGTAGGTTTTTATAAGTTCCAGATGTGCAGTGAATTGCCTTTGTCCCAAATATAAGCCATAGCCAAAATCATGAGCTAATATCTTGTTCTCCAAACTCGCAAAGTTTGTGTGATTATCAGAACAATATCCCACATACACAATCCAACCTAATTCATTTTCACCTGCTGACTTTAATAGCTCTAAACGGCACTGTTTGTGGGCAGATAGATCGTTAATAGGAGTAGAACTGCTTTTATCCTGGGCATAATTCATAGTCTGGAATAGTTTAGTATAACTGCTTCCCAATGGGATTGATATTGCTACTGCAAGTTTATTTGAGCTAAATAGTCCATAGTATTCATCTCTGGGGAATTTCATTATTGATGCCAAAAGTCCGCAGATTACTGTGCGGGGTGGAATTAAATAACTTAGCGAAGATGCATTGGTATAGAATTTGCGGAAGTGTGCAAACTTGCCCGAAAGCCTTAGTTCCAAAATTCTATCTAAGTTTAATATTTCATTCATGCTCTCCCCCAATTACTAAAGGGAAAGGCAATGTTTCCAGCTATCTTCACTGAATATTTTATCGAACTCTGGTACAGACAACTGATCATCCTTCCAATAATGAATTTTAGAAATCTTGTTTTTGTTTGCAGCCAAGTAGTCTATTAGAGCAGAGATATTTAAATAGTAATCTTCTGGTTTACGAATTAAGCGCAGATTGCTGTTGATACTGGCATTGTTAGATTCAATTTTTACCATACTACGCATGTCTTTTAAAAAATGCTCTTTACTTTTCAGCTCAATTCTAAGATAAAGGCGTGGGTATTGACCAATCTTGGTTCTGGTTCTTGCTAAAGGAATGGATTTTAGCATCGCTTCGTCCAGAAGAATTAGATCTTCCTCTGTAAGCTTTGTGCCAACAGCAGTATTGGCATTTATACTGCCAGAAAATGAAACCAGTGAGTAATGCAAACGATAGTCTTTTCCTATCCCTTGTCCGCTGGAAAAACTGGATGTGATGGTTGAGCTATCAACTGGTTCTACGGGATGCAGAGAATAGCCCCAATTGAATTGCACGGGACCTGTAAAATGGCTTCCAACCGCCTCTTCAGCAGTTACAGCTCCAAAAAGCCTTACATCAATCAGATCAGAATGATCTTTTCCAATTTTCTTAATCTGAGCATTGCGCTCTTTGGCATCTTTTGCTTTGTTGGAAATGAATATCTCCAGTTTCTTAATGTCCTCGAAGTAATCTCTGATATAACGCTTTAAACGTACATCAGACACTAAATTAGTATAGGTGTCATAGTCCATGCGTGGCTTGTTCTCGTTATCCATATCCCCATTGGGGTTGCACATTTGGGCATCGTAGAGAAATAGGATTTCAGAATTACTGTTAATCATTTTGTTCCTCCTTAGGGTTTTGGGTTTTATTGTTTTCATCGTTAAAATATAGCTTCGTTTGATATGCTGAATAAGCTCTTCCACTTAACACTTGGAACACCACTTCTTCTGGCATAAGTGTAGAATATTCTATATCAATTAAGCACTCTCTAAAATATGCATCTGTAACTGCATCGATATATGTTTGCCAGATATTGCGCATATCTTCTACTAACGCTATGATAGACTTAACTTTTTGAACCGGGATACCTCTCAAGTTTAACCGATTTATCAATGTGGAGGAAATTCCTTTTTTCCGCTGCTTCCTTTCTACTTCTGCGATATAGTATCCCAGTATAAACAAACCCTGAGCATGGAAATTACCTTCATATACCTTAGCATTATTAGTGAAGTATTGAAGTATTTTCTCATCGGCTAATTGGGTGGTCATTTGTCTTCCTTCCATTATTGGCACTCCTTCTAATTGGTTGAATTTAATTAAGTGATTGATATATAGACTCATCATATATGGTGATAAATCCAAAATTAGGCTATAATCATTTGATTTCAAATGATTATGCTTGCGGTTGTAGATATCTACAAACTGGCTGATAAGCTGTTTATAACGGAACTTCTGATCATACAAATATGTGTTTAGCATTTGGATTATTGTTTTATTAATCCTGAAATATTCTGCCACCTTTAACTGGGGGTGCGATTCTTTTGAAGGTAGTAACAGATATCGAAATCCTTCAAATGAAAGCTCTCCTCCAAAGCTAAGTATTGTTCCTAATTGGTTTTCATAAGCAACCCAATCAAGATGCTCAGTTTTTTGTAGCAGGCTGCTTATTCTGATGCTCCTTAGCAATCCATAAACCACAAATTCCTGAGAAGTTGCACTTGGTTTGTGGTAAAAAAGAATTGAGAATTCTTGCAGTCTTGCCTGCAATTTATTCATTAGGTTAATGCATTCTTTTTTCTCTTGATGGGCTGTGTTACGCAGTAGTTTAACTGCTGCATTCAAGTTTTTGGGATCTATTAGTTCTTTGGGATCATCAGGAATAAATTTTATCTCTGGCAACACAATAGCTTTCATCCCCAAAATTCGAGTATCAAGCGTTGTTGCTGCATACTGTGTTCCCACGGTTATTTCTTCATAACATTCTTTGCACATGGAAAAAGCATACTTGGAAAAAGCGGTATTCACAGAGTCAAAATATAGCGGATTTGTTGTTCCATAGAATTTCTGTTTTAGCGAGATGTCCTCTGCTAAAATAGCATGTTTCGAACATAAATGGCAACAACCCTGATGCTTAGATGCATAAAACTGTTTGCCAAATATGTAGTAATACAAAATATCAGTATAACACTCTGCAAATTCACTTTCGTGCAAGAGCTTGCCATCCACCCTTAAAGCATAAGCTTGCCTATCGGTTACTAATCCCTTAAGGGTGCTGGCAAGATAATCATCAAGCTTCTTTTTGTAAGCTTTTTTATAATCCTTCGCTTTAGTTCTTAGTACATCAAGTGATAGAATTAACTCTGGATCAGGAAATTCAGCTTGTTGTTCCTGCTCTAAAAGCAAATAGTTAAGCCTTGTTCCTGGCTCATCAATATAAAAGAAAGTGTCTTGGAGTTCCTTCAAGAAAAGGATATACTCTTCTAATTGATCTTGGTTTGTCCATCTGATGTCTTTTCTATTTTTTTCTATGAACTGTAGCAATTCGATACCAAGGATGGATTTAATCGATGTATGCGTCCCATATATATTTGGATCATTGGGAGCATAGTTTGTAAAGATCATCAGTTCGTTGCTTTTTTCTGCGAACAATTGAGTGCCTTGTGTGAACCTGCATGTTTTATTCTTTGTATCAAGTTGAAGTTCAAGAAGCCTGCCATAATGCTCTCCATCTTTATCCTTCCAGAGATAATTGTCCAGGTTACAACAAAACTGTGATAGCATAAACATCTTTTGATCCTTAGGAGGTAAATCCCTAAAGCCTGCTTTTTGCATAAGAATCTTGCCGATAGTTACATAAGTTGGTATCATAGAATCTCCTTTTTCTTTCCTACCACTCCAAACCCTCTGGCACTTTGTTTTCCAAGACCCAAAAACTCTGGAATCAGGAAGTTTGTGGTAAATTCGCCGGTGAAGCATTGCATTACCTGATTGTGAAAATTCACTTCCAGGGGTTTGAACCAGCCATCCACATTCAATTTATCTGCCTCAGGAATCCAATATGCAAAAGCTTTGGACAGGGTTTTCAGGTTGTTTTTCAGGATGGTTTTCAGCCTTTGGTTGCGCTGAAAGGAGTCGAAGGTTTCAAACTGCCGGTAGTTTTCCTGATTCAAGGCCATCCAGGGGGAACAAAAGCTATAGTTATAGTAGGTTTCGCTTTGGCCAAAGTCCGCTTCTTTCAGGCTAATCTCGCGTTCGTTTGAGGTGAACGTTTTCCCATTTATCACCAGTTCATTCACTTCCAAAAACACTTTTTTCATCAGCTCTATGCCTTCATTAAAGGCCAGCAGGGCAGGATGGCCGTCTATCACCCGATATTGAATTCTGGGAGTTTTATAGTCATACCCCTGGCCTGGCAGGTGATTGTGAAACAGGTGTGTTTCGGGAAATTTACGCACAAAAAACCCTCTGAGCTTAGGAATATCCCTTGGCTCCAGGCAAACATCTGTCCAACGCACTATCAGATAGCGAACTTGAACCATAGCACCTCCAAGTATCTATTTAAGTATCAAGCCTTTACTATTTTTCCGAGTTAGGTTAAACTGTCTTTTTTCATTAGAAGCAAATCTGATAAAAGTGTCAAGAGAATTCTCATGTTTGTTTGCCAAAATTTGCCGATTATGCTCCAAATTATGCCAGGAATCGTTAGCACTTTCTCTATTTGATATGGTAGAAGTTATCTTTGGCTTAGGTTAGGACACATAAACTCAGCTATTACTCAAGCTATTCTACTGGTAAATAGATACTATTCTACTGATAAAAAGATAATTAGATATCGTTGAATAATTGCCAGTACTCCCCAAAGATCGAGTTTTACACTTGTCGTTCCCGCGGAGGCGGGAATCCAGCCCTTGATAAT
>DIXL01000060.1:10857-34934 GCA_002428685.1 Cloacimonetes bacterium UBA6081
AGTATTGGGGTGGCAATCTCCTGATTACCACAAGCCGATCGGGAGATCGGCTTCCCTACGATCGGGAGATCGGCTTCCCTATGCTTGACATGACACTACATGGAGAATGGAGAATGGGATCAAGATCTTCGAACGTTGTTTTGGAGTGAAGCGTCTAGTCAAATCATCCACCGGTATTACCAGATACTGGAATAAGGACAATTGCAGATCGCTAAATGAAACTCTGTTGCAAAACATCTGCAAGTACTTCTTGCGTCCAGTGCTTGAATATGCCAGGACAGAAAGGGATACCCTGCGTTTCGATTCCACTGTCATAACGCACTACAGAACTCAGGAGGGAGCCAGGAAGGGCTACAATCCCGCCAAGCGAGGCAGACCGTCAAACCACCCTCAGATAGCTTTTTTAGGTAGTGGATATACCGTCAACTTTTGGAATAGGCCAGGCAATACACGTTCTGCCAATGGTATTGTTGACTTCTATACTCAGACCAGAGGCTTTATCGGAGACATCAAGATCGAACGGGTATTGGCGGATAGTGGTTATTATGACCGCAAATTCATCCTCAAGCTCGAAGAAGACAATATGGAGTATGTGATATCTGCTCCCATACATCATTTTTTTCAGAGGATCGTTTACCATCAGACTGATTGGACGTGGATCGATGACGGTACTGCATTATTTGGGTTTATTTTGCGATTTTCCCGGACAGCCAGACCTGAGTGAGAACAAGATTATTGAAAAAGCACTCAGAAGGTATAAAATGCGCTGGAAAATCGAGGAAGTTTACCGGCATTTCAAACAAGTCTATGGGTGGGAAAAGATGCAACTAACCACATATATAAGACTCCAAAACATGAACCAAATACTCTTGCTTACAATGTGTTACCTGTATTCATTAAAGAAATTCGCAGACCATTACTTGATCGCATTCCCTGCCATTATGAAATATGCGAACCTAGACTGGAAGAAGATTTACGGTTTTGTGTATTATCGCTTGTCAGAACTTGTGGATACCTGCTTTAGCTCTGTTACAAGGTTCAACATAAATCCCTATCAAGGTAAATGGCATGAAGAAAATCAGCTTATCATACCCTGTTTAAAAAAACGGGGGGATGAGAGTATCAGTTAGGCCTTGACATAATCCTTTGAACCAAGAGACTGGTTCTATTATTTTATTAAACAGAGGTTTTGAATGAAGTCACTCATATTAGCCCTTGTCCTTCTGTGTTTTGCCAATGCAGTAACTGCAGCAGAGAATAATGATCCAATATCCGCTTATTTGGCAAACCCGGATCATACCACATTCGAGAAGGCTGTTGAGGCAGCATCAGACAGTGTATCGCAGAGTAGTAGTCCCAATCTTTACAAATTGAGATTGGCCTATATTGCTGAGAATGAAGTGTCGAGGTTGTTAAATGATCTGGATTCGATAAAGGCAGAGCTGTCAACTGGAGAGCTTTTTACACTTGCCAATATATACCTGAGCAGGTCAGAATATAAACTTGCAGTAGCTTTGTATGACAGTTTAAACGAAGCCTATCCAAAATGGTCTTGCCCCTGGCGGCACAAAGGTGAAGCTTATTACAGGCTGAAGGATTTTAACGAGGCATCTGCTGCTCTCCAACAAGCTATTGCTACAAATGAAAAGCACTACGATGCTTACATCTGGATGGCAATGACGCTAAAGGAACTCGGGCAGTATTCCGCAGCACTTAAGCACTTGGATAAGGCACTTGAACTATCTCCGGATGCAGAACAAAGCGAAGACGAAGCACTGTCTCAAGCTCAAATAGACAGCCTATATAAAGAACTGCAAGACCGGATACGCAGATAAGCCCAGTTTTAACTCACAATTTTGGAGGTTAGGAAGGTTTGATACTCGGTTTGTTTGAGTGAAGAAAGAGGTGGCAAAATAGTGTGAGAACTGGGGTAAAATTGTGAGTCAAAACAGATAATCAAATAAAACGTCCAGTAAACTTGACAAAATAAGACTGTGGATAAAACCGACAAACACAGTATAGCGTAAGGATTAAACATGCTTGAAGCCATATCCGGCAAGGTGTTTGCCACAATAGTAACGCTTTCCGTGTTTTTGTTTTCATCCTACACGGGTAACGACCCCAGCCTGAAAGGCTTTAACAGCCGGGTGGGAGAAAATTATCTTCAGCTAAGAACCTCACTATACAGTGCTTTTGAAAATGACTTCCCTGATGTGTTTAGAAGCGGCAGCACAATTCCGGTGAATTTTAAGCTGACCATCAAAGGCAAACACCAAAATCTTTACCAGCATACTTTTGTCAATTCGGTGAATTATGACCCTGCCAAAGGAGTTTTCAACCTCAGCCTCGGAGGCATGAACCGCAAGCTGCAAACCGATAGTTACGAAAAAATGTTAGCTGAAATATCGGTATTTGAGTGCTCAATTCCCTACCAGCCTGCTTGGGGAGATGTTACTATCAATCTGGAAGCATCGCTACCCACAGTCCGCTTTCAGCAATTGCAGAAAAATGTAGATTTGATGGTGCTGTGGAAATACAAAAAGCCGCGGACCTCCACAAGCTTGAATTTGCGTAAAATGTCATAAACAAAGGTGATAGGTTTATATGAAGTTTTCCCGCCCCGGTATTAGAACCTGGATATTGCTGCTATATCTATTTGTTTCAATTGGCAGCTTGTTGGTGCTGAATAATGTGTTTCAAACCAACCAGAAACAGATTCAGGAAGCGATGAATCATTTGGAATTGGGAGATGACCTGCGTCAGGTGAAGCTATACAGCCATGCGGATTCTTTGAAAGTGTCAGCGATTATGAAAACCTATGGGGAAGCTAAGAGTATAATTCATCTAAGCCTTAGCGAATCCCGATTTTATGTGGCTTTAACCCTGTTTTTTATCATTTTGGCTTCATCGCTGATTTTTATAGTGGTGCTTAGCAGAATCAGTAAACCCTTGCGGGAGCTTAAAAACGCCACCGACCAGATCAGGCTTGGCAATTTTAGTGTGCATCTGCCTGAAACCGGCATTCACGAAATGAAGCTGCTGAAGAACAGTTTTAATGTAATGAGCCGTGAATTGGAAGCCATTCAAAAGCGGCTGTTAGTGGCAGAAAAAGAGATGATCTGGAAGGAATTATCACGCATTCTGGCGCATGAGATCAAGAATCCCTTAACCCCTATTCAGCTTGCAGTGCAGCGTTTGGAAGAACGCCTGGCCACCGATCCGGACAGCACTCCCTTAATTCTAAACGAGTCGCTGGAAATAATAAAACAGGAAATTGAGAATCTGAAGTTGCTGGCACAGGACTTTTCCAGCTTTGCCAAAATTAGTAAGGCGCAGCTGGAAACCCTGGATCCTGCCCAAAGCATTATGGATATCAGCAGGTCTTATGCGGCGGACTATAACTTGCAGCTAAACCTGTTGCCAAATCAAAAAATCAACTTTGATAAAACCCATTTTTATCAGATAATTACCAATGTGTTGCAGAACGCCATGGATGCATCTGAAGCAAATCAACCCATTTATGTAACCCTGAACAGAGATAAAAGTTACTTGATTATCAGCATCAAAGATCAAGGCGTAGGGATTGAAGGTGAAGACCTGCTACGCATTTTTGAACCCTATTTTACACGCAAAAACAAAGGCACGGGACTTGGCCTGGCCTTGGTGAAAAAGCTGTGCGAAGCCAATTCCGCCATCGTGCGGGTGAAAAGCAAACCCGGAGAAGGCAGTGAATTTACCATTATAGTAGAGGCTTTGGACTAAGTGAAAATTCTTATTATTGATGATGAAAAGAATATCTGCCTAACCCTGACGCAAATTTTGGGTGACGAAGGCTATGAGGTGGAAAGCCGGCAAAATGCCAGAGAAGGCTTGATGGCTGCTGAGGAGCTGGATGCAGACATTATCTTACTGGATGTAAAGCTGCCGGATATCAATGGGATTGAAGTGCTGGGAAAGCTAAGAAAAAGCCAGCCCGAAACGCCGGTGATTATGATTTCCGGCAATAGCAGCATTGCCGATGCCGTAAAAGCTATAAAACTGGGTGCTTTTGACTTTCTGGAAAAACCGCTAAGCCTGCCCAAAGTGAAGATCACTATTGCCAAAGCGGTGGCATTCTCGCGTCTTTCCAAAGAAAATGCAAGGATGCGCGCCGAGTATGAACAGAGCTGGAATTTGATTGGCGAAAGCAAGGTGATGCAAGAGCTGGATAAGCTTATTAGCAAAATTGCGCCTTCCAATGCCAAAGTGCTGATCCAGGGCGAAAGCGGAACGGGAAAAGAGCTGGTAGCGCGCCTGATTCATGCCCGCAGCAACAGACTGAATAAGCCGTTTATAAAGTTCAATTCTGCTGCCATCCCACGTGAACTGGTGGAAAGTGAACTCTTTGGCTATGAGCGCGGAGCCTTTACAGGAGCGCAAAATCGCAAAAAAGGCAAGCTGGAAGAAGCCGATGGCGGAACGCTGTTTTTGGATGAAATTGGCGATATGGAATCCGCTGCCCAGGCCAAAATCCTGCGCGTGATTCAGGAAGGCGAATTTGAACGTGTGGGCGGAAACCACACTCACCGCATAGATGTGCGGGTAATTGCAGCCACGAACAAGAACCTGGCTGAAATGGTGGCCAACGGTGGCTTTAGGGAAGACCTGTTTTACCGGCTGAATGTGGTGCCGGTTTACACTTCTCCGCTGCGTGAACGCAAGGAAGACATCCCTTTGTTAGTCAATCACTTCTCCCGCATTGTTGCCCTGGAAATGGGCAGCCGCATAAAGCAATTTGGGATGAAAGCCCTGGAACTTCTTGCTAAACCAAACTACCCCGGAAACGTGCGTGAATTGCGCAATATTATTGAACGGATTTATCTGCTGTGCGACAGGGAAACTTTGGAACCTGCAGACATCGAAGGCTTGCTTCCAGGGGCAGTAATATCTCCTGAACTGTCTGCTTTTTGGACAAATACAGAATTATATACTACCAAAAAGCGAGAATTTGAAATCCGCTATCTATCTGCCCAGCTGCAGCTTTTTGGGGGCAGCATTAGCAAAACCGCCGAAGCTTTGGGTTTGCAGCAAAGCAATCTGTCCCGCAAACTGCAGGAACTGGGGATAAAATCCTTTTGAAAACGCTCAAAACCCTCTTGTCATTCCCTCGGAGGAGGGAATCCAGCACTGTAAAATCCCGAAGGGATGGCACATAATATGTTGCTATCTAAACCTTTATATGTCGTTCTTCCAGAACTTATCAAAGGGCTGGATTCCCGCCTCCGCGGGAACGACAAGACAGAATATCTTGAGAGGTTAGCATGAAACACTTTTTACTGTTGGCAGTAATTTACTGCTGGGTTGCAGTTTGCCTGTGCGCAGAGGTCCACCAACCTTATAGCTACAAAACCGCCTGGGATGAAATTGAAAAGCTGTATCACGACAGATTGCCCCAATCCATGGCGATAAAAGTAGATTCGCTCTATGAGGTTGCTGTGAAAGAAAACAAGGTGGATCAACAGATTAAAACCCTGATCTATAAACTTATGGTTTTGCAGCAGGTGGAGGAATTCTCGGCTCAGAAAGCCATCAATAAGGTTCAGGAACACCTGAAAACTTCCACATTCCCCGCTAATGCAGTTTTGCACAGCATGCTGGCACAGCTATATTGGTCTTATTATCAAGGTGGCCGCGGCAGGTATGCACAGCGAAGCGAAACCGTTAATTTCCAAAGGGATGACATCGCCACCTGGGACCTTAAGACCATTGCCAAAGAGACCATAAAAGAGTATCAGCTATCCTTAGCGCAGCCTCGGGAACTGCAAAAACACCATATTGCCGATTACCCCGCCTTCGTTTATTCCGGAGGCAGTGAAGAACGAAGCTTGCGTCCCACGCTATACGACTTTCTGGCGCATACAGCCTTAAACTTTTATCAAAATGACGAATCCGGCCTTACCCTGCCACCGGAGGAATTCAGCATAACCGACAGTAAGTTTTTCCAAAGTGCTGCTGGTTTTGCAAAGATGAATATAACCTCACCGGACAGCCTTTCTTTAATGTTCCAGGCTGCATTGCTGTATCAGGATTTGATCCGCTTTCACATGCAAGATGCAGATCCCTCAGCTTTGGTAGAAATAAACCTGGAAAGGTTGGATTTTGTTTACCGAAACTGCAAATTGCCCCAGCCGGAGCAGTATTACGAAGCAGCCTTGCGCTATGAAATGGAAGCCTATAAGGATCACCCCATTTCTGCCTTTGTCACTTACAAACTTGCCTTGCTTTTCGAGAGCCTGGCAGGTAAATACAAAGAGGATGTGTCCGAGGACTACCGTTGGGACTATAAACATGCCAAAGAGCTTTGCGAACAAGCGGTTAAAGACAATCCTAATAGCTTTGGAGGACAGTCTTGCTATGGCTTAATCAAAAGCATAATGGCCCCGGCAGCTAACCTGAGCGTGGAGCAATATATGTTGCCAAATGCTCCCGTGAAAGCACTCTTAAGTGCTAAGAATGTATTACAGATAAAGCTTAGTGTTTACCGCATACCCTATCCTGCGCTGGCAGACAAGGATTACAACGAAGATAATAAATGGACAAATGAGGGTAATAAAAAGCTGTATGAACTGCAGAATAAGAAACCATCCTGGAGCCAGCACTTAATGGTGCCCAACGAAGGTGATTACCGTAACCATACTTTTGAGCTGGCCTTAACCAGTCTGCCAATGGGACACTATATCCTGATAGCTACAGACTGGAACAAAGTTTATGATGCGCCCGGTAGCTTTCTGGCCTACACCTTCTTCAGTTGCACAGAGATATCCTTTATCAATCCCTCCATTTCTAACGGCAGCACTCTGATTGCAAATCGGAGAACAGGACAGCCGATTCCCGAGGCTAAGATGAGCCTATATGGGCTGAAGGACAACAATTATAATGCAGATTTGGAATTCAAGTGGTCAGCGAGCTCCTTAGCAGATGGATTAATTGTATATCCTATGATCAAGCAAGGGAACTGGGGAAACCGCAACAAAGCTTTGATAACCGCTGGTGCGGATTCGCTTATTATTGCTAATTATTATCCCTCAGGAAGCGGTTATAATCCCTACCCGAACAAGAGGGCTTTGCTATTCACCGACCGCGCTATCTATAGGCCGGGGCAAACCATTTATGTAAAAGGGATATTGTTCGATTCAGATGGTGAAAATCATTATACTCTGCAACCCGGCTATGAGATGCAGGTATCCTTAAGAGATGTGAACATGCAGAACATAAACACTCAGAAGCTGAAAACTAACGAATATGCCACCTTTAATTGCAGCTTCACTGCCCCTCAGGGTGTGCTTACGGGAACCATGAGCATCCAGACCAATTTCGGCTCTGTCAGCTTCAATGTGGAGGAATACAAGCGTCCCCGTTTTGAAGTAATCTTGGATAAGCCCAAGGAAACCTACAAACTGAACCAGCAGGTAAGCGTGCAAGGCAAAGCTCTTTCCTATGCGGGGTTCCCCATAGATAATGCCTCGGTTAGTTACCGGATATCCCGCCAGCCAAAGTATCCATCCTGGTATTGGTGGTGGGGTGCCATGCCCTCTTCCCCACAGAAGGAAATAGTAAACGGAACCGCCATAACCGATAACAAGGGAGAATTTATCCTGAAGTTTACCGCCACGAGTGATGAAACCGCCCTGCACAAATACAATCCCTATTTCACCTTTGTTATAACTGTGGATGTAACCGATATCGGCGGTGAAACGCGTAGCGGAACTATGCAACTATCAATCGGCGAAAAAGAATTGATCCTGAATCCAGTATTGGCAAACAACATTAACCTGAAAGACGTGCGTTTAACCCTTCCGATTATAACCACCAACCTCAGCGGGGAAAAAGTTACCGCCCAAGGCACAGTAAGCATCACCCGACTGGAAGCTCCGAACCATGTGCAGAAGAAACGCCTGTGGAACGCTCCCGACCGCAATTATCTGGAACGTGATGAATTCCTAAGCTATTTTCCCACCGATGTTTATGGTAAAGAGGACGAACCCGGTAGATGGAATAAGCTGGAATCGGTCTATAATGCCAGCTTCAACACGGCCGAAAGCGACACTTTAAGCATTAATGACCTCAGCAGTTGGGAGCCGGGAGCTTATGTGCTGGAGGCCAGCACTAACTATAAGCAGCAGGAAATAAGCGTTATCAGATATTTCACAGTGTATAATTCCACTGCTACGTCCCTGCCCTACCCCCTGCCCTTCTGGTTTGTCCCTATCAAGGTAAGCTGCGAACCCGGTGAAAACGCAGAAGTGCTGCTCGGAAGCGGGTATGAGGATGTGTCCCTGCTCTACGAAGTAGAGAAAGACCATTTGATTGTGGAAAGCAAGCGTATTGCTCTAAACAATGAGCAGCGTCTATTTGTGCTGCCGGTTACCGAATCAGACCGAGGCGGTTTTTACCTCCATTTCACCTATATCCGCGATGGCAGACTCTACACGCACAGCCAGGAGATAACCGTTCCCTGGACTAATAAGCAAATCAGCTTTGAATACAGCACTTTCCGCAACAAACTGCTACCCGGGGAGGTGGAAGAGTGGCACTTGAAGCTGAAAGACCACACCGGCGGAAAGGTTACTGCTGAAGTGCTGGCCTCCATGTATGATGCCTCGCTTGATGCCTTCCGCAGCAGCAATTGGAAATCCAGCGTGTATGGTAAAGTGGCGAGATCAGGAGGCTGGCTCAACGCTAATTTTGTGCTTGTTTCGAACCTGAACATCATCCGCACAAATTTTACACTTGGCATGCCCAGCAGGCTGTATGACTCATTCAATTGGCATGGTTATAACATGGAGTATGGCAGATATAGGATGAGCTATGATAAAGCTTCAATGGAGGATGGTATAGCTTCCATGGGCAATATTTATACTATGGACGCAGCCCCAGTGGCGGAAGTCTCAGATAATTTAGGCGGGATTGAATTGATGCAACCAGGCGTTTTAAATGCTGGCGGAGACCTACACATTAGTAATTCCGATGCTGCGGGAATTCCGCCCGATGTGCCCATTTCCGAAGACCTTTCCACTCTCCAGGCACGCAGCAACTTTGCCGAAACCGCTTTCTTCTATCCCACCCTGGAGACGGATGAAAACGGTGAAGTAAGCTTTGTTTTCACCGTTCCGGAAGCCTTAACCCGCTGGAAGTTCCGTGCTTTGGCAATTTCCAAAGATTTTAAGATTGGCAGCAGCGAAAACAGCACCGTCACGAACAAGCCCTTGATGGTGCTGCCCAATGCTCCACGCTTTTTCCGGGAGGGGGATAGGATTGTTTTCTCCCCCAAGATCACGGCTTTGGACGAGGCAGATCAAAGCGGAAACTGTCAATTGTTCCTGTTTGATGCCTTCTCCATGGCTCCTGTGGAGCAGCAATTTGGCCTGAAGCAAGCCCGGCAGCCCTTTACGGTTAAGAAAGGCGAAAGCACCGTGCTTAGTTGGGAGCTAAACGTCCCCTTCGGTTTGGGTGCGGTTACCTACAAAGTTGTTGCCCAAGCCGGAGACTTCTCCGATGGCGAGGAAAACACTCTGCCCATTCTGAGCAACCGGATGCTGGTAACCGAAAGCCTGCCTCTACCTGTAAGGGGAAATAGCACTAAGGACTTTATCTTCCAAAAACTGAAAGACAGCGGTAACTCCACCACGTTAAGGAACCACAAGTTAACCCTGGAATACACCTCAAACCCCGCCTGGTATGCCATTCAAGCCCTGCCCTACATGATGGAATACCCCTATGATTGCAACGAGCAAATCTTCACCCGCTTTTATGCCAATAGCCTGGCTTCGCACATTGCCAATTCCAATCCCCGCATCCAAAGAGTGTTTGAAGCTTGGAAAAACACCCCCAATTCTGCAGCACTACTCTCCAACCTGGAAAAGAACCAAGAGCTGAAAGCCGTTCTGCTGCAAGAAACTCCCTGGGTCTTGGACGCCAAAAATGAAGCTCAAAGCAAGCATCGGATAGGGCTGCTGTTTGAGCTGAACAACATGGCAAATCAGCTTAACTCCGCGATTACAAAGCTACAGAAAGGCCAAAGCAGCAATGGTGCCTGGCCCTGGTTTTCCGGCATGCAGGATAGCTGGTGGGTTACCCAATACATCGTGGAAGGCATGGGACATCTGGACCGGCTGGGGGTTACCGATATCCGCAAAGACAGCCGGGTTTGGAAAATGCTAAAAGCAGCAGTTGGTTATATAGACGTTCAAATAGTAGTGGATTATGAAAACCTAAAAAAACACGGCTATCTCGCCTTGGATAATCTTGGCTATATGGAAATGCACTACCTTTATGCCAGGTCATTCTTCCGTGATCTGCCCATACCCTCTTCCACCCAGGAGGCATTCCAGTATTTCAGTGCGCAAGCTGATACCCTGTGGATGCATAAAGACCTGTTTGGCCAAGGGATGATAGCCCTGGCAAGGCACCGCGAAGAAAGCCTTGACACCCCCCGGAAGATAATAAAATCCCTCAAAGAACGAGCCTTACACAACGAAGAACTGGGCATGTGGTGGAAAAACGAGCACTGGGGCTGGTTCTGGTATCAGGCACCCATCGAAACGCAATCCCTGCTGATTGAAGCGTTTCAGGAAGTGGCAAAGGACACTATTTCTGTAGACGAACTGCGCACCTGGCTGCTAAAGAATAAGCAAACCACAAATTGGAAAACCACCAAAGCCACCGCCGAGGCCTGTTATGCGCTGCTATTGGATGGAACCGAGTGGCTCGAGGCCGATAAACTGGCAGAAATAACCATTGCCGGCAACAAACTGGATCCCACGAAGCTGGACGATGCCCAAGTGGAAGCAGGAACAGGATACTTCAAAACCTCCTGGTCGGGCAGTGAGATTACTCCTCAGATGGCCAATATCAGCGTTAGCAATCCCAATCCCGTGCCAAGTTGGGGCTCGCTCTACTGGCAATATTTTGAAAACCTGGATAAGATTACCCCCGCCGATACACCTTTGAAGCTGAAAAAGCAACTCTTTATAGAGCGGATCACCAATACCGGCAAGGTCTTAGACCCCATCAGCGAAAAGAATCAGCCCAAGATAGGCGATAAAGTGGTTGTCCGTATAGAGTTACGCTGCGATCGGGATATGGAGTATGTGCACCTGAAGGATATGCGCAGCGCAGGTTTTGAGCCTATCAATGTGCTTTCCACCCATAAATGGCAGGATGGGCTTTCCTATTATGAGGCCACCGGCGATGCCGCCACCAATTTCTTTATAGAATACCTGCGCAAGGGAACTTATGTGTTCGAATACCCTTTGCGGGTTACCAACAAAGGCGATTTCTCCAATGGTATCACCTCCATCCAATGTATGTATGCACCTGAGTTTTCCGCCCATTCCGAGGGCATCAGGGTGGAAGTGAAATAGGCCTGTGGCCATCACGATTATTGTACTGTCATTCCCGCTTTAAACGCTTGTCGTTCCCGCGGAGGCGGGAATCCAGCACTGTAAAATCCCGAAGGGATGGCACATAATATGTTGCTGTCTAAACCTTTATATGTCGTTCTTACAGAACTTATCAATGGGCTGGATTCCCGCCTCCGCGGGAACGACAAATGCGTAAAGCGGAAATGACAAGTGTGTTTTTCCACAACGGTATCATTTGAGTAAATCTACTTTCAAGGAGACAAAATGCACCTGAAAAACTTTGCAATCGCCGTCATATTGATTATGATGTTTAGTGCATTATTAGCGAAAAACATCATTCTGGTTTCGGAATCTATGAAAGTGTGAAGATTTGAACCGCCCCATGCATAACAGAGTAGAATATGCTGATATTCCAGATTCAGGCTTTGTATGCAGCAAAAAAAGGGGACGAATAAACAAAGGTTGTTCCTCTGGAGTGTTTATGAAGAAACTAATAGGTACCATACTAATGCTGATTTATTGCGTGTTAATGCATTCGGTGATTCATCAGGTGGGCGGGTATTTTGCTGATTATTTATATTGCAATAGCATTTGTCTGCAGGATAACAAAGCTTACGCCACTGACGCAACCAGTTCCAATGCTATCGGACTAATCATTCTGGATATCTCCAATCCGGCCAGTCCTGTTTTAGCAGGGACAGGAAATGATTCCCACATACTCTATGATATAGATGTTTTTAACCAAAGAGCTTATATCGCTGCCGGAGCTTTGGGGTTTCAAATCTGGGATGTGTCAAACCCCACAGCTCCAATTCTACAAACGACAATTGATCTTGGTGGAACCTGTGAGCAGCTGATGATTGACGGGGATAGACTTTACACTGCCATCCATTATGACGGTTTGAAGATCTACAATATCGCGGAGCCTACCCCTGTTTATTTGGGCGGTTATTTTACTAACATCAGTGCTTATGATGTCTTTGTGAGGGGTGAGCTGGCTTATATTGCGGACAATGAATTTGGTTTAAGGATAGTTAACATAAATAATCCTGCGAACTGCTATCTGGTGGGAAGTTACAGCAGTTACTATGGAGTAAAATATTTGCATGTGGCAAACGATCTGGTCTTCTTGTCAGATGCCCATAATGACAATTATCTGATTGATGTCTCTGTGCCCTCAAGTCCGGTGCTCTTGTCCACAATCCCAGATATGTGGATTAAAGCTGCTTATCTTCTCGATCACTATCTCTTTGCCATGCAAAATTCGCCTGGGACAGGGGATAAGCAGCTTAAAATATACGATATAGCTAATCCTTCTCAGCCCACCTTGGATTCTTTTTGCATAATCCAATCTTCAGCAACATCTATTGCCGTTTCAGGTAATTACATGTTCCTAACAGTTGATTCTGAAGGGATTATCATCTTTGATATCAGTGAGCTGTCTAATCCTGATCTGATAACTACATCTCATATTCCTGCCAGTGCAAATGCAGTTGAACTAAGTGGGAATTATGCCTATATCGCAGATAATAACCAAAGGCTGATTCAAATGGATATCTCACATCCTTCCAACCCACAACTGGTTTCTCAGTATGCCTTTCCCTATACCTTTGGGGAGATGGTGCTGGATGATAATCTTGCCTATGTTACGGCAGGGGTAAGCGGGCTACATATTCTGGAGTTATCAGAAAATAATTCGCCCCCAGCCAGTAACTTCAATTTATTGGCAACCCTGCCAACCGGCTCAGCGGCGAAAGATATCTGTCTGAGTGGTCATAATGCCTTTGTTGCCAATACCGATAATCTCTTGATCGTTAACGTAGAAAACCCAAGCAATCCCTGCATCGGCTACCAGTTTACTCATCCCGCACTCGTAGATTACTTCTATTTGGCAAAGTATCAAGATTACCTTTTTCTGACGGGTTGGGCAGATCCTATATCCATAATCGACGTCAGTGATGTATCCAATCCGTTTAGGGTGGCCACTGTCAGTAATCCTTCCATTGCAGGAGGGATTGCCATAAAAGACCATTATTTATTCCAGTCCAGCTACGATTTTCCGATCAGGATTTACGATATCAGCAATCCCATGTCTCCCGGATATGTAGGCATCGTTTCAAACGAATCCTCGCCCTACTATCTCATCAATATATATGAAGACTACCTCTTCATATCTTTTTGGGCTTCCAACCGAATCATGTGTTATAACATAAGCAATCCTGCTGCCCCAATCCTGGCAAGAGATTATTCCTGGACCTTACCGACCTATGACTTGTATTACAGACAAGGACTTTTGTACACATGTAACCATGAATATGGGTTTTCCATCCTCAATTTTGAGTTACCTTCAAGTATTGCCGATCCTCAACAGACTCCAGCCCTGTTTTCTTTCAGCAATTACCCCAATCCATTCCCTGATAACACCACTTTCTGCTATCAAGCGAAGGAAAATCATCGGGTCGAATTGGAAGTGTTCAACCTCAAAGGGCAAGTTGTCAGTCATGTTCATTCAGGAAATGAAAATGCCGGAGGACATACGATAAACTGGAACGGAACTGACGACCAAAATCAAAGGCTTGCCAGCGGTATCTATATTTCCAGATTAACCATTGGCCACCAATCTGCCGTAAAGAAAATCATCAAACTATAGCGGCTTTATAGCGGCTGCCTGTGGTTTACGATTATTCGCATCTGGATCGGGAGATTTAGATAGGCGCAGGGATGGGCAACTTTAACCCAAATAATGCAATCGGATTTTCTCAGTCCCGATTTTGGGACTGATTTTGAGCTGATTTTGCGGGTGTTTTAACCCAAACAATGCATTTGGATATCAATGCATAACCAATTTTTATGCACAGCCTGAAGTCCGACCAGCAGCACAACTGATTGGAAGATATGAAATAAAGCATCATAAGGTGAATTCGAATACCTGGTTCGGGATTTATAGCGTATTTATAGCGAAATAATACTTGACGAGCAGAAGGCATACAAATAAATTGACTCAAGGAATGTGGAAGCTTTGTGGTAAAAGTTTTCGTTCTTTTATGAGACTTGCCTTAGCTGACTGGACATCCAGATTTGAGAGATGGACTCACGACTGAAAGTGGCATTTGCCCAGTGATATATGCTCCGACATAAAGTGTTTTTAAACAAAGGACTATATAGCTTAAAGATAAGGAGCTAACCATGAAACAGGCCGTTAGGATTGTATTAGGTCTATTTATTTGTATTTTTTTCGGTAGTTTATCTGCGCAAACAATAGATTGGCAGTGGTCGTATGGCTATGGTTCGAACAGTCAGGATTATGGGCAAGACATTATGATTGATGATGCCGGGAGTGTCTTTGTTACAGGACGTTTCCAGGGAACGACAATTTTCGGTTCAACAAGCTTAACAAGTAGTGGCTACGATGATGCTTTCATTGCCAAGCTTGATGGACAGGGAAACTACATTTGGGTAAAAAAAGCAGGAGGGACAAGTTATGACATTGGTTATTCAATTTCAACGGATAATGTGGGCAACTGTTATGTAGCAGGATACTTTCAGGGAACATCAACATTTGGTTCAATAAATTTATCTGCTGGTGCAGGAGATATTTTTGTAACAAAACTAAACGCTGAAGGAGATTTTCTCTGGGCGAAAAAAGCAGGATGGGGATCAAGTAATGACAGGGGTTATGGCATAGCGGTTGACTCTGCTGGAAACAGCTATGTTACGGGATACTTTACTGGAACTGCTACATTTGGATCATTCTCACTAATCAGTAATGGAGGGAATGATGTATTTGTTGCTAAGTTAGACACCAACGGAAACTGGTTATGGGCAACTAAAGCAGGAGGGACAACTCATGATTATGGTTATAGCGTTGATATTGATAGTAGCGGAAGCATTTATGTAACAGGATGCATACTTAGCACTGCCTCATTTGGCGATATAACGCTTACATCGAGTAGCATGGACATCTTTGTTGGGAAATTAGACAGTAGTGGAAATTGGTTATGGGCTAAAAGAGTCGGAGGAAGTCAAACTGGCGATTGTGGGTATGGATTAACAACCGATATTAATGGCAACAGCTATATAACGGGTAGTTTTTTGGGATCAGCTACTTTTGACACAATTACACTATCAAGCAGTGGAAACTACGACGTTTTTGTTGCGAAAATTGATACAAATGGTAGTTGGCAATGGGCGAAAAAAATCGGTGGAACTGGAAGCGATATAGGCTTAGCTATAGGATTAGACATTGACGGGAACAGTTATGTAACCGGAAGTTTTTCTGGAAGCGTTTTATTCGGCACCACAAATTTAACTAGCATTGGAGGTAAAGATTTATTTTGTGCGAAGTTTGATAATTCGGGAAACACCATAAGAGCACATGGTGTCGGAGCTGTTAGTAATGACGAGGGATATTCTATAACTATTGACAGTAGCGGAAATAGCTACATAACAGGATATTTTAGTGATGGTGCCACCTTTGGAAATGTGATTCTTCCCAGCAATGGATCTTATGATATTTTTGTAGCCAAACTCGGTCTAACATTAGAAGATGAGTTATCTGCATTAGTGCAAACCCTTGATTTTGGCCTGGTTTGCTTGGAAGCAACATCTACAAGTCAGATTACCATTAGCAACAATGGTTACGCAGATGGTTACATCACATCTGCAAGTATTGATAATCCCAGTTTTTCTTTTGTTAGTCCTCCATCACTTCCGCTTTTAGTTCCAGCGGGTGGTTCTGTAAATATTGGCATTCAATTCAGCCCGAGTGTCGCTGGCCTACACAATGGAACTTTATCACTAAGCGGCTCTAATAATTTTTCAGCTTCCATTACATTGTCTGGAACTGGTGAAGAACCACCGCTGCTTCCCATTTTGAGTGTATCCACCAATGTCCTGGAATTTGGTTCAATTTTTCCAGGCAGTATGACAAGCAATCATTTTACCATAAACAATACCGGAGATGGGGATGGGATCATCACAAATGCATGGATAGATGATCCAGCTTTTTACATTTCTTCTACTGCCTTCCCTCTCTGGATTCCAGCACACAGCTCGGTGGATGTTTATCTGGATTTTTCGTCTGGGATTATTGGAGCACACATAGGTAATTTAACCTTAAGCAACGACCAGGGATATTATGAAAATATTCAACTATCAGGATTTGTAGAAGATCCTTGGCCATATCCAAGCTTTAGCGTTGGCACTACAGAAATTGCTTTTGGAGTTGTTGGATTATATAATACAGCCATTCAGACGGTAGAGGTTTACAATTATGGTAATTATCCAGGGTCAGTTTTGATAGCTTTAAATGACACCCAGAGTAATTTTACAGTGTCCATGTATCGCGATGGGAATGCTACCAATAATGTGGTGAATTCAGCAGCCAACGCAAGCCGCGAACCTTTTTACCTTGATGTTCCGCCAATGAGCATGAGTTCCTTTTATGTAACCTATGATCCTGCCAGTCCAGGCCTCCATGATGCACAAATTCAGATGAGTGGTGATCCTGATTTTTCACATACAATAACACTTACGGGATCATGCATAACCGCCAGTTTTTGGGTGGAACCACTATCTATAGATTTTGGAACAATGTTTGAGCTTGATCCAATAATGCCTGCTAATGTAACGATATACAATAGTTCCGGTGTAGATGGATACATACAAGCCATAAGTGTCAGTACGGGTAACTTCAATGTATTTAATTTTGAGCTTCCTTTATTTATCACAGCAGGTAGCTATCAAACAATAACAGTAGAGATGAATCCCTTACCTGCAGGAAGCTATTCAGGTATTCTTACGGTAATAGGAGACGACAATGTAGAGTTGAATATCAGCTTATCTGGAACGGTTATGCCCAGATTGCCTATGTTTGGTTTTTCAGTTAGTGAGCTTGATTTTGGTTTTGAGTTGTTTGGAGGAGTCTCTTATCAATCGGTAACGGTTAGAAATGATGGCATGGGTCTGGGGACATTCAGTTTATCGCTAAGTGGCAACGCATCTTTTAGTATAGATGATTCTTTTCCTTATTCTAATTGGCTTGAACCGGGACAAACTACAGAAATTATAATTAAGTATCAGCCAATCAACAACGATGTTCACCAGGGAACTCTGATACTAAGCTGTGCAGGGGTGCCAGATATTACTGCTTCCATAAATGGCAATTGTAGTCATGATGGGGATTTTGGCTGGCAGTGGGTAAGTGCTATGGCTAATACAGGATACAGTGATGGTAATTCGATGAATATAGACCCCATGGGTAATATCATCACCACCGGATACTATTCTTTCTACCAACGCATGGATGAAAATGAGGTTCAGCGAGATAACTATTTTAGTTTTTTCGTAAATAAAGCCAATCCCAATGGAACAACCTTATGGTCTGCAGGAGTTACCGGACAAGGTCATATTCGCTCAAATGCGGTAGTGTGTGATGCGCAAGGCAACAGCTATATAACGGGATTGTTTTATGGATCGTTTTTATTTGGAACGGACACAATAACAAGTATAGACAATAGTAATGATGTGTTTGTGGCAAAAATTGATCCCAATGGCAATTGGCTTTGGGCAATTTCCGCTGGCGGGATGGATTGGGACGAAGCCTATGGAATAGCAATAGATCTGGCAGGAAACATAGTAATAACTGGCAATATCGAGGCCGCAGCGAGTTTCGGAGAGTTTAACTTACCCTACATAGGATACTCATCAGACATGTTTATTGCCAAGCTTTCTCCTGCTGGTTCCTGGATTTGGGCAAAGAGTTTTGGCAGCACTGGACAGGATTGGAGCTATGCTATTGCACCAGATAATAATGGAAACTATCTGGTAACCGGAAGAGCAAATACGGCAGTAAATTTTGGTGATGGAGTATCCATTAGCAGTGGAGGTTACTTCACTGCCAAGATAAATTCCACAGGAACTTGGCTGTGGGCGATAAGAACTGCCGGCGGGAATTCGATCTGTGTGGATTCCGATAATAATGCCATTATTATTGCAGAGTCGTTCACAATTTACAAAGTTAGCGAAGCAGGAGTCGTTACCTGGACCAGAAACGTATCTGGATCAGCAAATGGCAGAGCTGTAGCAGTGGATAGCTCTGGCAACATTTTCGTAGCCGGGACTTTTTCCGGTAATGCAGAATTTGGGACTATAGAGCTTTGTAACTATTTTCCCAGTCTTGCTCTGGCAAAATTAAATTCAAATGGACAGTGGCAATGGGCAGTGAAAGCTTGTGGAGCCGGAAGTGCAAGTCTAAATTACCTAAGCATGGATGCCGGAGGAAATCCTATTGTGTGGGGAAATATTCAAGGAGGAATAAACTTTGGTCAGCTATATTTAGATTCATCATATAATGGGTCTTTCATCGCTAAGTTTGCAGAAACCAACTCCAACCAGACTGCCCAACTGGTGGTAAGTCCCACTCTCATAGATTTTGAAACAGTTCTGGTGGAAACAGATAATCAAGCTGAAGTGATTGTAAGCAACACCGGAAGCTTAACTGGCTTCATAAGCGGAGTGAATTTGAACGCGCATGAGTATTTCTCTATCTCCGATTTAAGTGAATTTCCTATTGCCCTTACACCCGGTCAGAGCATAAGCATAGGTGTTGGCTATCATCCTCTGCTTGCAGGTGAACATAGCGGAACCATTACTATTACAGGAGATTGGGGTTTTTCTCAAATAATTACGCTACAGGGAATTGCCGAAGATGCTCCTGTTTTGTTGGGAGAAATTGTTAGTAATCCATCCTCAATTTCTTTTGGTTCCAAGTACATAGGTAGCTCCACTCTTAGCAGCGTTTCTCTGAAAAACATAGGACTTGCGGGTGCGATCATAACCAATGTCGAAAAAACCGGAAGTGTCAACTTTAGTATCTACTCTGGATCACGTAGTTTGGATGAGATAAATGTACTGCCACAAAAGGAGAGGGCTTTTGCACCTGTTACGTTGCTTCCAGGCGATTCATTGATAGTAACCGTGGTTTTCCATCCCTTTTCCGAGGGTGTGTTTTCCGGAGATGTAACAGTCTCCACGGATATACCAAGTCAGTTATCCATCCCCTTAAGCGGAACCGGAGTATCATACCCATATCCCCTGATATCGGTTCAGCCAAATCCCTTACAACACACCATGCAAGAACAATCTGTTTCCACCCGCACCCTGGAAATATCCAATCAGGGAACTCAGATCCTTACCTATAACATAAATACCAGTAGTTTACCGGAATGGCTGACTGTGGAAGTTAGTTCTGCTGTTGTAAATCCCATGGATACCGGCATAGTTATTTTACGATTTAATTCTCAGACCCTTGCTTCAAATCCGCCCGATACAGCTTATGAAGACGGCTACAATTATAGTTTGCACATACTTAGTAATGACCCCCTAAATCCGGATTACACAGTCAACATCCAATTGTTGGTGGTAGAGCTGCAGTTGCAGGTGGAGTTCTCTGGCACTCCTTTGTCTGGGCATGCTCCTCTGCAAATTCAGTTCACAGATCAATCCACCATAAATCAAGACATGGGGGCAGCAAGCATAACGGGCTGGAGGTGGGATTTTGAAAATGATGGAGTGATTGATAGCTGGGTGCAGCATCCTTCGTTTACCTATTCGCAGCCGGGGATTTACTCCGTAAAACTTACCGTTATTACCAGTAATGGCTTACTGAGACTGCTGGTAAAACAAAACTACATCACAGTTATGAATTCTGTTCCTGTAATTGCAAACCCTCTGCCTGTAATCAACAACATGTCCGAAGATGTTGAGTGGGGTCCACACCCGCTAATCGCTAATACAACCACTCCCAATGGCATCTTTTCAGATGCAGATGGCGATCCCCTAACATTTGAAACAATCAATTCCAACCACATCTTTGTCTCTATCTGGAACAATCAGTTTGAACTCAACTCAACTTTGGATTGGAATGGCACAGAAACAATCAGAATAACTGCACATGATCCCTTTGGCCAAAGCGTAACTCAAAGTATCATAGTTACTGTTACTCCTGTAAATGATGCTCCCGTGATTAATCTGCCCAGTAATATGGCTTTCATCCGCAATTCGAGTTTCACGGTGAATTTTAGCCCATACATCCATGATCCCGATAACAGCATTGAAAACCTGTCTATAGTTATCACTCCTCTTACTTATCCACGTAACATAAACTTTGTCTACACTCCAATAAACGAACCCAGTGTGCCAGGGCAGCTTACAACCGTATTCTCTGCTACTCCAAACTGGTCGGGGGTGGAATCGTTTTTCCTGCTTGTTAATGATAACAGGGGTAGGGCAATAGGGACAGCAATATTCCAGCTTACTGTCTTGCAAAACTTTACGGTTCAGATGACGGCATCAACAGGCACTGCTGCCACTATTGCCTTTTCAGGGCAAACAGTGAATTTTATGGATAGAACCGTGGGGAATCCCAATTGGTGGCAGTGGCAGTTTTTCTGCAATGGCATCCCTGTTCAAACCAGCCTCCTGCAAAATCCCAGCTTCTCTTTTACGCAAGCGGGTAGCTATGATGTGCACCTTTTACTGGGAAATTCTGAAGCCGGGGTGGAATCTGAACTTATTAGCCCCAATTTATTTTCGCTAAGCGGAACAGCGGTTGACAATAACAATCTTCCCACTACCTGGACATTGCTTGGCTCGCCATACAACTTGTTTGGCGACGTAACCATTCCCGCAAACCAATCCGTTCAGATCGAAGAAGATGTGGTGGTAAACATCTTTTCCGAAGCACCCGTTGAGGTAACCGGTTCCATGATAGCCAATAACGTGGTTTTCCAACCCCAAACGGATAGTGGCACCTGGAATGGGCTTGTTTTTAATGGAAACCCCAGACGCTCCAGTTCACTGCAGAACTGCCAAATCATCAATGCGGAAAACCCTATTCAGATAATGGGTTCCAGCCCCAGCATCAACAACCTCGTGATAGCCCCAGCCGACACCCTTGTCTTTTTTAATCAGCAGGCCATTTTGTTGCAGGGCAATTCCACTCCCAATCTAAGTAACATCCAGATAGTGAATTACAACACAGGATTACTACTTAACAACCTGGTGCAAAGCGTTCCAGGTGTTCCCATTCTAAACAATGTGCAGATTCGTGCCTCTCAAGTGGATAGACGCAATTCCGGAGATGACAACGCAGTAATTATCTCCGGCAATTGTAATGCCAATCTCACAAATATCCAGATTAGTAACTACAATACAGGCATAGTTATAGATGGCATCAATGCCACCTCTGGTAACAATCCAACCATATCCGGGGTAAATATTATTAGTCCTATGCAAACAAGATCACTATCCACTGGGATTCAGCTAAAAGGCAATGCCGGTGCGCATCTGGAGGACATAGATATTACAGATGCGCTAACCGGAATGGAATTGATTGGTGATGGCATTTTGCCTCAAAATACTCCTACGTTAACCAACGTCCGCATCCGCAACACAAATTCCGCACTGCGAACCGAGTCTGTAGCCATTTTGTGCAGGGAAGTGGCAGCTCTTCAGATAACGGACTTGGAAACAGATGGTTATGCTTATGGTTTAAGCCTGCAGGATTCTACCCTGGCCACCATCTCCAATTACAATTTGACCAACCTCAACCTCAATAACAGCCTGCAGGATACCCGGCAGGAAAAGGTTGGCATCAAAACCATAGGAGCCATTTCTCTGAACCTGACTGATGTGGAAGTGGCAAATTATCAAATTGGCTTGAAGTATGATTCCGGCGGAGCAGATTTATTGGCCAATACACCTACCCTTACCAATGTCCGCATCCGCAATACAAGCAGCACAGTGCGGCAACCCACCATCGGGATGCAGCTAAACAACCTGAAAAAAGTAATTGTGGATAATAGCGAGATTATTGGCTGTGGAGTTGGCTTGGAGATCATCAATGATGACCTGCGTGGCACTTCATCCCCCACGCTTACCAATGTGCGAATCCGCAACACCAATAGCACTGTCCGTAGCGAAAACATCGGCATGTATCTGGCCTCACAAGTTCGGGGTAAAATTCAAAATTGCGAAATTGAGAATGCCGGAATCGGGATTATGATTGCCGATGGTAACCTTACCGAGCTTATCTACAACAAGATAAAGAACTGCGAAACCGGCATCAGGGCTTCCGGAATAGAACCTCCCAACCCAATCAAGACCCAAATGGTTTATGTGGAAGCTGACTATTATGATGATAATCCTGGCTATCAATTCCGGGCCTTTGAGCTGAACTACTTTGGCCCCTGGCAGATTCGCAATAATACCATTTGGGGTTATCCCTGCGGTTTGAAAAGCCAATCGGCACAGGTAAACTTCACCGGCAACATCCTTTGGCACGATACTACGCTTATCACAACCCCTTTCAATCTGCTTAGCAGCGACTTAAGCCAAAGTTACAACGATATCGCCTTTGCCAATGGCATTTATCCCGGAACCGGAAACATCAATGCTGCTCCCCTGTTTATTGATGCTGCCAATGCTGATTTTGCCCTGCATTACAACAGCCCTTGCATCGATGCGGGATCACCTTTGTTTTTGGATTCGGACGGCACTGTTTCGGATATGGGAGCCAACAGCTATCAGCACCAGGTTGGCATGAATGCTTCTGCCAGATTTATCCAAACCGGAAGCAGCGTTACCTTCACCAACACTACCATCGGTCATGATTACCCCGAGACAATTGTGGAATGGGATCTTGGCAATAACGGCATAATTGATGCTACCTCCAGAGATTGGACCTACCAGTTTAATGAGCCCGGAATTTATGACTTGAGGCTAAACATGACCACCGGCTTGCTGCAGGATACAAAGCTGTATCGTGCCATCGTGGTAGCCCAAACCGTGAATCTGAAAGCACCTGAAAATGTTGCCATCAGCCTTGCGGCAAACAACATTTTGCTTAGCTGGGATGCGGTTACCCAAACTGTGGAAAATCAACCGGTTACGGTTCCCTTTTACCTTGTTTACGCTTCACCCAATCCTTATGGAGTATATGAATTTGTCGGCTTTAGCGAAAACGGCCTTACCCAATATCTGCATCTGGGAGGGGGCGGCTTGGCAAAAAGCTTCTACTTCGTTATCGGTTTTTCCGGTTCTCGAGGCGAATTGCTGCACTTTATCAACGAAAATCACGGGAAAACAATTAGAAAACCCCAAAGCATGAACAAATAGCTGCACAGATCACAAAGCCCGAAGATTCTCGTCAAGCCCGCTCAGTAGTTGTCATTCCCGCTAAGGAGAATGAGAGAAAACTCCGACAAAGACCGTAGCCCATCTTTCGCAAAATATGGGCTAAGTTATTGCAAAATAGAGAGGGGGTTGTTCATTTGGGCACTAAACTCTGCGTTTGTGATCATCCAATTTTATGCCGGCTACTTTGCCTTCCTGATGGAGGTCAGGCTCACAGCGGGCATAGACAGACGATCTATCAGGTCTTCTTGTTCTTCATAAATCTCTTTCAGATCTCAGGGAGCGTCATTGGTATCGCTATCCTTGCCTATCACCTGCTCAACGCTATCTGCCTTGTACTCCGTGAGGATGGGATCCATGATTCCTGGAAAACGGTAAGAGAGCTGATGTCCACTCATCGGATCGTAAGCGTTTCTGGGCTAGTGTCATGTCAAGCATAGGGAAGCTGATCTCCCGATCGGCTTGTGGCAATCAGGAGAT
>DIXL01000060.1:34962-51017 GCA_002428685.1 Cloacimonetes bacterium UBA6081
AAGTTTGACACAACACTAGCACAAAACAAAACGCACTTTTCCCAGCGCATGATAACAACACCTGAACCTTATCATATATCTATCTACAAAGCTTTGAAACTGCCACTAAGTCCGAAGTTGAAAACATGATAATCAAGGAAAAATGTAGTCCCCGCAAAAAATCTATATACGCGCAGCTCAGCTATATAAGTACTCAAAATGGTAAAGTTGGGGTAATCCGCATCTGTCTCATACATGAAATACGGAATCATTACGGAATCAATATGGACTTCATTCGTAATGATTCTGTATTGATACCGTATTTAGTGAAACAGCCAATCCCAGATGAGAGAGACTGTGTGAGCCCCCCTTTTCGGGTTCCCACACAGTCTCCTGCGTTGAATTGGCAAGTTTTTTTAAGTAAAACTCAGAGGTAATGTGGCTTTGGTTCTCCCGATAATCACTGTTTAAAGATATTGGCCAGGGTTTTCACGCTGCCCAGAAGTGCGGAGGATTCATAGGGAATAACCACGGTTTTATCGCCTTGTTTCATAATTTCTCTAAAGGCATCCACATATTTTAAGGCAACCTGATACTGAGCGGGATCGGTGCCGGAGTCTTTTACCGCTTCGGCAATCAACATAATGGATTTGCGTTCGGCATCGGCAACTAAAAGTTTGGATTGAGCTTCACCTTCGGCACGGGCAATGCGGGCTTGTTTTTCACCCTCGGCCACCAGGATTTGATATTCGCGCTCACCTTCGGCGGTGAGGATTTTGGCACGTTTATCGCGCTCGGCTCGCATCTGTTTTTCCATGGCGGTTTTAATGTCTTCCGGCGGCAAAATATCCTGCAATTCCACGCGGTTTACCTTTACGCCCCATTTATCGGTGGCGTCATCCAGAATGTTGCGTAGTTTGGAATTGATGGAGTCTCTGGAGGTAAAGGTTTCCTGCAGGGTAAGTTCGCCAATCACGTTACGCAGCGAGGTTTGGGTAAGCTTTTCAATGGCCTCTGGCAGGTTTCCAATTTCATAAACCGCCTTATAAGGATCGGTAATTTGAAAATAGAGCATGGCATTGATGTTGATGGAAACGTTATCGCTGGTAATCACGTTCTGGCGGGGAAAATCATAAACGTTTTCACGCATGTCGATGCGGTCTTCCGTTTTTTGAACCTGAACTACATTTCCCCTAAAATCGGATTTGTTGTAACGCCAGTGAATGGGGCGGATTTTGTCGAAAATGGGAATAATTACGTGAATACCGGAATCCAGAGTTTTGATGTATTTACCCAGGCGTTCTACTATTACAACCTGAGCTTGGCGCACAATAATCAAACCCCGAGAAATAATCGAGATAACAAGGACTGCAAAAGCTATTACGACATAATACAAAATAGGCATGGGAACCTCCCCAATATCATTTTTTACATGGTTTTTACTTTCTGATTTCTTGGCAAGCAAAATTTATGCTCTTGCAGATTTCATTGTTTGCTTGACTGTTTTTTGGTGGAATCAGAACTTGTCTTTGTGAGGTGAACGATGAAAATACAAGATATAATGCTGCATATAGAAAGCTTTGCACCCCTGTGTCTGGCATTGGAATGGGATAATGTAGGCCTGCTGATTGGGCAAGGGGACTGGGAAGCAAACAAGGTTTACATCTGTTTGGATGTTACTCCGAACGCCGTGGAAGCTGCCATGGAAGCGGGTTGTAAGCTAATCCTTAGCCATCATCCCCTAATCTTTACAGCCTTAAAAAGCATTAACGATCCCTTGGTGATAAAATTGATCCAGCATAAGATCGCCGTAATTTGCCTGCATACCAATCTGGATGTGGCGGCTTATAGCGTAAATCATGCCCTGGCCGATGCATTGGGCTTGGAAGTGATGGGCAAATTGAGCGATGAAAATGGTTCTGAAAGCTACTATCCTGTGGAAAACACCAATCCCGCCAATGATTTGGGTTTGCTGTGTTCACCCCCGCAAGACCTTACTCTGCGGCAATTGGCACAGCTTGTGGAGAGTAAATTGCTGTGTCCACAGTTGAAGCTGTGGACTGCCGGAAAAGGTTTGAATGAGCCAATTCAGCGCATTGCCATTTGCGGAGGATCTGGAGGATCGCTATTAGCTTTGGCGCAGGCAAAAGCTGATGTATATATAAGTGGAGATATCAGTTATCATACTTATCTGGATAGCAGTATTCCCATAATTGACGCAGGACACTACTACACAGAGTATCCAATTTTGCATTTTTTAGCCAAGAAGATGGATGAATTGCAGTTAGACAGCCGGATTATGCAGATAAACGAGCACGAATATGCCTTAAATATGAGGTTGGGAACCAGCTAAACCAAACTTTTTATTGGCTGGATTCCCGCCTCCGCGGGAACGACAGTGTAACTGATGTCCTGATTACACTGTCAGACTTGACAAGACATTTGTTACCATTGCTGCCTTCGGTGCAGTTTTTTCAGGTCTTTGTATTGCGAAAGCACCAGGCCAATCAGGGTTAGGCAAAGTCCTATCGTGGAAGATAGAGTTAAGGTGTCTCCCAAAATCAAGAAAGCCAGAATAACGGTAAAAACAGGGATCAGATTGGTAAACACGTTGGATTTGATGACCCCCAGCTCGCGGATCACACCTGTAAAGAGCATAAAGGCACCTACTGAGGCGAACAAAGACATTCCGGCAATGGTGATTAGTCCCTGTGCTGAGTGCTGCACCGTGAAAAAGTGATGCGCATCATAGTAAAAAAACAGCGGTAAAAAGTAGATTAAACCAAAGAGGCTTTGCCAGGCTACAATGGTGATGGCACTGTAACGCAGGGTTAGATTCCGCACCGTGATGGCGTAGAAAACCCCCGCAAACACGGCAATCATCAGATACATAATGCCTTTTGTGGTGGCGGTTAAATCTGCACTGTTCAAGCTGATAATAGCCACACCGGTGGTGGAAACAATCAGTCCCATCAGCAGATATCCCGAAATCTTTTCTTTCAAAATCAGCCAGGCGGCAAACGCTGTAAACAAAGGTATGGTGGAGATGATCAGGCTACCCAGGGTGGATGACACGTATTGCATGCCGTTGGCCTCGCCGATAAAATACATAAATGGTTCACAGAAGGCCACAAGCATTAATTGCAGGAAATCTTTGCGGCGAATCTTTTGCCCGTGATGCCCCAGCCACATAATGGAAAACAAGAGCGTGGAAGCCAAAACCAGCCTTAAAATCGTGATTTCGTAAGGGCGATAGGTGCGAAAAGCCACTTTGAACCAAACAAAGGTAATGCTCCAGCCCGCCATGGCCAAAATAGCTTTCAGGTAGGTTAGCCACAGCTTCATTCAGTAAATTCCAGAACTTCTCCAGCGAGGATTTGCTTTATTTTTGAGCCGTCATTGATGTCGCGGCAAGCTCCTGCCTCAATTTCTGCGCTGTCGGTGTAGCCGCGGGTTTCCCAAAACCCGGGAATATAGTAATCCAGCAGTTCAATTTTAACCACGCTTTTGGCAGATTTGTAGCCCCAGAGATAGGGAATAAAGGCACGGACAGGGCCGCCGTAATCTTCGCTAAGATATTGCCCTTCATAGCTATGTGCCAGGATGGATTTCTCCTTTAAGGCGATTTCCAAGGGTATGGAAGTGTCATAAACTTCGCCCCCACTCCAGAAACGGATGAATTTGCAGGAGGGCTTCATTTCCACTTCTTTCAGGATAGTGGAGAGGGCAATACCTTTCCACAAGCCTCCTACAGACCATCTGGTAACGCTTGTAAGCCTGCCCTGGACTTCGGACTGGGGCAGGGCATTCAGCTCTTTCCAGTTAAAATCCCGGGGCTTGGCACAACTGCCGGTAACGCTGATTTTCCAGTTTTGGCGATCCAGCTTTCCGGGATGTCCTTCTGCCCAGAAGATGGGTGTATTCATAGCTGCGAGTTTATCCATAGTATCTCCTTCGTTAAGTTGGGGTGAATTGGCGGGGTCGGAATTGTTTATGGAGCATAGCTGGGTAAGTGCTAACAGCCCCAGTAACAGTAAGATCATTATGCGGTAAGGCATTACTCTTCATGCACAAATAGGTTGTCGATGATGTCAGAGGGGGTAATAGAGGGTGTTCCCCGTTTGGTGGCCAGGTATTCTGCGGTTTTACCCATGAGATACGAGGCGTTGATGGCGGCCTTGCCAAGCTCCATACCCTGAGCTGTAAAGGAAGCAATGATGCCGGCCAGAACGTCTCCGCTGCCGCCTGTGGCCAAGCCGTCGTTTCCGCTGGTGTTAATGTAAGTATGCATCCCATCGTGATAGATGGTTGTGTCGCTTTTCAGCAGCACTTTTGCCTTGGTTTTTTGCACAAAATCGGCCAAGGAACCCAGCACGTCATTCATCAGGGTGGGAACATCGGTTTTGGCCAAAGCGCAGAACTCACCGTAATGCGGAGTCAGCAGAATGTTGGGTTTTTTCAGATATTTCTTAAAAGAGGCATTTGTGGCAATCAGATGCAAGGCGTCGGCATCCACAATGGTGGGAATCTTGCTGTGTTTTAGCACAATCTCCAACAGTTTATGGGCAAATTGATCCAATCCCATGCCGGGGCCAATTACAATGCAAGAGGCTTTGGAAATCAGCATCAGCAGGGTTTCTTCATCCGGCAGCAAGGGATCCTCATCCGAATACAAGGTTTCCTCGTCCTGGGGAATGGCGATGAACATGATTTCGGCAGGATTGGTAGAATAATATTCCTGAAATTCCACCCGGCTGTAAAGATTTACAAATCCTGCTCCTGCACGCAAGGCTGCTTTGGCGGCCATATTCACAGAGCCAAGATAGCCAAGCGAGCCTCCAATTACTATTACTCGGCCATACAAACCTTTGTGGGCAGCATAATAGCGTTGGGGATATTGATGGCAAAGCTTATCAATGTGTGTGGCTGCGTGTTCTGCCTCGTTGTAGAAATCTGGAATACCTATGGGTATCACGTGTATGAGCCCGCTTTTGAACTTGCCTGCATGAATTAGTGAGCCAAGCTTTGGGGCATGGATGCACAGGGTTACATCCGCTTTAAAGGCATCATCACCGGACCCGGTATCGGCAGAGACTCCGGAAGGAATATCCAGAGCTACTTTTTTGGCCGGACTATGTTGGATAAAGCTGAAAAGCTCTTGCAAGCAGGAGCTTAGCTGACCCCGGAAGCCAAGACCAAAGATGGCGTCAATTATCACGCTGCTGCTCATGATATGGCCTTTCAGCCAAGCACTATCCTGCATCTCGGTAGCAATAAACTGCGGAATGCCAAGTTTGGTGCAAATATCCAGATTAGCCTGGGTTTCTGCGCTCATAGCACCGCTGTGCACCTTTACCAGGGCTACATTTATCCCAGCCAGAAACAGATATCGCGCCACAACAAAGCCATCACCGCTATTATTGCCATCTCCATGTAAAATAAGCACTTTGCCTGACAGATTAGTCATATAATGCTGCAACAGGTAATCAGCACAGCCTTTACCGGCGTTTTCCATTAGTAAACGTGCAGGAAGACCAAGCTCTATAATGGCACGGTTATCCACAGCTTTCATTTGTGCAGAGCTTAGAACATGGCTCATAACTTCTCCTTATGGTTTTTTTGGGTAGGCAGCTTAATTTCAAAGGTGCTGCCTTCATTGGGGGTGCTTTGCAACACTTTTATGTGGCCATAGTGGTATTCTTCAATAATGCGCTTGGCCAGGCTGAGACCCAGCCCCCAACCTCTGGTTTTGGTGGTTACACCCGGCTCGAAGATGCGCTTGAATTGGCCTCTGGGTATGCCTTTGCCCTCGTCGCGGATGTGAATGTAAATCCAAGGTTGTTTCAGGGTGGCGGTTACAATGATATTACCACCTTTTTTGCTCATGGCATCCACGCAGTTCTTAATCAGATTTTCCAGGGTCCATTTGAACAATTCCTTGTCCAGCATCACTTTTATGCCCTCTACCTTGCTAATCAGGTGAATGTCTATTCTATTGCCCAAGTGAGGCATGCGGTGTTGGAAGTATTCCACAATCTGGGTAAGAATCTGGTGCAAATCATGGGGCTCCAGCTTGGTCATGCTGCCCACTTTGCCAAAGCGGGAGGCTACGTTTTTCAGGTGATCCAGGTCGGCTGTCATGTGCTGCACAATTTCTGCCATATTGCGGCTGCTGCCATCCGGAGGGCTTTCTTTCAGGTAATCCAGCCAACCCATCAGCGATGTAATGGGGGTGCCAAATTGATGCGCAGTTTCTTTGGCCAGCCCAATCCACAGCGTATCCTTTTCGGTGCGCCGCAGCAAAAACAAGCCATAGGTACCAAACAAGATAACCATCATGGCCAAAATGAGTTCCAAAATAACAATATAGCGGATGTAGGACAAGGATTTGGGTGTGGAGAAATAGATGAAACCAAGACTGTCTGCCTGGTTGGAAAGGGGTATCTCGTCCATAATTTGAATGTTATGTGCCAGTTGTTGCTGTTCTTCTGTGGTTATCTGATAGTAGTTGGACGTTTCGGGAATGCCTATGTTGCGCCAGAACAAGGGTTGTTTGTCGCGGTCGGTTACGATGATAGCATAATCTACGTTTTTGATAAACTGTTCAAAAGAGACGGGTTTGCCATAATAAGCATAACCGGTAACCTCACCATCGTCTGTAAGGGGTGTTTGGATCATGGTTTGCATCAGTATATCCAGTTTTTTGCGGCTTGCCGCAGACAGATCTGCAAATAGGGTATCGGTGGGGACACCAACATTTTTCCACATCTGGGGCTGATAAAAGGCATCGGTGATAATTACCGGAATGGGGTTCTCTTGCATAAACTCGGTGCTGACATAATCCCAAAGATCTTGTTTAAAATCTCTTGAGGCAGTAAATTGCAGGTATTTAGAGCTGATTTCCGTAATAAGCTGTGCATTGCGTTCTGCTGCACGTAAGTAACTATCTGTATAGGCTATGTATTGCGCAAAGATGCGGGGGACATATTCTTGTTCCAGTTTTGCCTGTTTTATAAGTATCTGAATGTATCCTGTAAAAAAAACGAAGATAGTTAAGCTGCCAAAGATCAAAAACAGCCGTAAGCGGTTAAAGATATTAGCGTTTTTTTGCTTTTTCCCAGTGGGAATCAAGCTCTTCAAGGCTGGCTTCATGGATATCTGCTCCGCTGGTTTTATAGTGGTCTTCAATGCTGTGAAATCTACGGCAAAACTTTTTGGTGCAGTCTTTCAGGGCTGCTTCCGCATCAATGGATAGCTTGCGCGCCAGATTAACCAAGGTGAAAATCAGATCTCCCAATTCCTCGTAAATCAGTTCGGGGTCTTCTGTGGCAAGGGCTTCGGCCAATTCTTCGCGTTCCTCATCCAGCTTGGCTAAAATGGGTTTCAGGTCTGGCCAGTCAAAACCAACGGATGCGGCTTTTTCCTGGGTTCGTTGTGCCGATATTAAAGCTGGAAGCGAGCGGGGAATGCCATCCAGCACAGATTTGCGTTCGGTTTTTTCTTTCTTTTTAATGCGCTCCCAGTTCATTTTTACCGCATCGGCATCGTTAAGATTAAGATCGCCAAACACATGCGGATGACGTCGAATCAGTTTGGCGTTAATCTCGGCCAACACCGCTTCCATATCCCAAAGCCCCTGTTCGGATGAAATCTGAGCCTGAAATACAATGTGCAATAGCAAATCACCCAACTCTTCCTTCAGCGAATCATTGTCTTTATCTTCAATGGCTTCCACAGCCTCATAAAGCTCTTCAATAAAGTTCGGCACCAACGACTCACGCGTTTGTTTCAGGTCCCAGGGGCAGCCTTCACCAGGTTTTCGCAGTGCTGCCACTACGCTGACAAGTTTGTCAAAGTTATTCATCAGTTTCCTTGTTAATGGTTTCTGTATGCTTTTGCGACACAGGTTGCCATTGGTTACTACAAGCCAACATCAGTCCCAACGAAATCCAAAACAGAATGCTAATCGAATACTGCTGTATAAATATGTCGGTGATGCAGGCAAATAGCAAAGCCATCATTGCTACCCACATGCCAAAGAACAAAATGTCAGCACTGCGCTGTACACAGTTTTTCCAAAACCGGTGCATTACGTTCCAGACAATATAAAAATATGCTGCTGTTCCAAATATGCCCATTTCCACCATCTGATTTAAATACACGTTATGTGAGTGTTGGGCATATAAAATGCGCAATGGAATAACCTTGGGATACCAAGTGGACCATACACTAAAACCCATGCCTGTAAAGGGGTGTTTCATTATCTGTACCACCGACAAATACCAGGCAATAGCCCGTATCACCAACGAAATATCGTAACTAAATCCCATTTGGATGCGGGAAACCATGGAAGAGGGTATAACCAAGGGTATTAATAGCAAAAAACCAAAACCTATATAGCGCATTACCCTCAGTTTCAACATGAACAAAAATATCCCAAAAGCCACAGCCAGAATTGCCATGCGAGTATAAGTATAAATCATCCCGAAAAAGATGATAATCGTTGCCACTGCATAAAAAGTCTGTTTCCACCCTGATTTGTGATGCAAAGCCAAGGTTAATGCAAAAAAGAAAGCAACGGTATAAAAGCCGTTTATTGTCATTGCTGTTACCCAAAATGATCCCAGCCTGTCCAACGGATTGCGGACGGCTATGACCACTCCATATAATCCCACAAAAGAAGCCACAGCTACAATTACCTGCATCCATAGATACATGGTGTTTTGCCTAATAACAGCATTGCCAAATAAATATAAAACCAGCAACGGAGTAATTATAGTGCTGAAAAAATAGCTGTAACCCATTGGGACGTTTATCTTTGTAGCACTGATTACCCCAAAACACAAGAGAACGCAAGTAGCCAGGGGATAGTGAATTAGCAGCTTCAATTCCCCCTTACGCAGTAATTCTATCAATCCCAACAGCAAGAGTAGCCCCATCATTAAATAGAAACCAAGTTCTAAGGGTTTAATAAAATACAGTCCAATAAACGGCAAGGTGTTGTGCAGAGTAACCCCATAAAAAAGAGCATAAAACACCCAAAAACCCACAAACAATAGCACTACGGCTAGATAGCGCAATTGCATGCCCTGTGCAATGCTTCCCGCAGCAATACTGATTACTATGGAAAACGCTATAAGTAGCACCTGTAATATAGGTGCTTTATAACCAGAGTGTAACTCATGTCCTGTGTTAACAGATTGCAAAGTATGTAGATTCCTATTCAATCAGTAGATTCGGATGGGTTTTACTACGATATAGCAGTTCTTTCAGTAGGGCTATTGAGAAAGCCAAAATAAAGCCCAAAAGAGTTGATATGAAACAGATAATTGCACGCTTGGGTTTATCTCTACGGCCTGCTAAACGCGGTTGATCAAGCACTTCGATGGTGGGCATGTCCTTAAGTTCCGATAGCCTGGCTGCCTCAAATTGGGGATACAAGAATTCAAAAACAGCCTTATAGATATCCAGATTCATTTTGATAAGTGCATACTGCGAAGATATTTGCGGGATTTTATCAATATCAAGCAGATAAACAGGTTTAGGGCTCTTGTCACTGTTTTCCAAAGCTTTTATCTGGTTTTGAATGGCAATTTTTTTAAGTTCCAGTTCTCTTAGTATGGGATTGCCAGTTCCGTAGGTAGATTTGGCAATTTCCAGTTCGATATCTAGCTTCATTTTTTCGGTCACCAGCGCAGCATAGGAATCGATCATGGATTTAGACTGAGATTCCAAGTCTATCGTCTTGTTCTGCTCTTGGAATTTTCGGTTCACGGCAATCAGTGAATCCAGAATGGTGCGCGTTTCGTTTACACGCTGTTCCAAAAATTCTCGGTTCAAACGTCCGTGTGTAATCTTTTGTTTACGGTTGTAATCATCTAGGCGAGCAAGATAATGGTTTACAATATCCAGAGATAGTTGTTTATTCTTGGTGCTGGCTTTAATGCTGATCAGTCCGCTATTGTCGTCCACTCCAATACTAATCATGCGGTTAGACAGCTTTTTAAGGGCGTCGTCCATGTTTCGTAGCGAATCAGCATTATGCAGCTTGAAATAGGGAATCAAATTGAATTTGCGGATCACTGTTTCTGAAAAAGAGCGGGATTGCATCACAGTGATAAAATTAACCGCCTGGTCGCCGCTGTCTGTGCCCAGCAAACTCGCCGAAATGCTTGAAAACCCGGGGATATTGAAAGGTAATTCGCTGATGTTTTCCCCCACCGCAAAAAAAGTGGCTTCTGAAGCCCAAATCTGCGGAGTTACCAAACTGTAGATCACCGCAGCTAAAGCCACGAGCATCACGATAACAAAGATCATAATGCGGTTTTTGACAATGATCCGCAGTAGTTCAAAGAGGTCTAAGCTTGGTTGTTCCATTTACTCTCCTGCTATAATGTAATACGTTATAATAATATCCTTGAATGTTGCACTCCTTTGCTGTGCGGCCTACTGCGAAGCTCTTACCATTTGCAGTAGCCGACCCTCACCGGCATTAAGTGGTATTTCGATTATACCCTTGGAACTTGGATACAACTGGTTATCGCTGGAATCAAACAGCGCAACAGAGTTACCAAACCGTTGAATCGCTTCTCTGTCAAGTTTTATTACTAAGGTTTGTGGCTCAGCTTCCGGATAGTATTTTTCATATTCTGATGGAGGAACAAAGCGTTCCTGAGTTATTTTATCGGGTTTAAAATAGTTACCACGCCGGTTTACTACCATCAGATATGGATTATCATCAGCATCCTGATAAACGCCAAGCTGGATGTAGCCTTCATAATCTCCGCGCCTTGTTTTTTTTGTCATCACCGATTTTAACAGAGCTGCTTTCTTCAGTTTTTTATCTTTAATATCTTTCAGCATCACCGTTTCTGCGCCTTTCCAATCAAGTCCCTTAATAATTGCTCCGTATGTTTTCACTTTTGGATTCGTGCTAGCCAGTAGACTCCAGATTGGCTTATCTACATCGGGTGGCAGATAGTTTTTTCCATCTTGAAGAGAGAACATCGCAGCATAATCTCCGTAACCATCGAGAGTGTGGAAACCTTGAAGCCGGTAATGCATAATGCCATCAGCTCCATAGCATAAAGGTAAATAAAGCAAAGTCTTCTGGGTAGCCTGTGGCGGTAACGACCACGAAGTCCAATTTCCCTTGTCCGCATTCTTACTCCAAGAACCAAACACTTGCACGATGGGGTAAAACTTGCGGTTGGTATCTTCCAGGCAATATTCTTTTCCGGTCTTGTAAACTGGAATCAATTTTTTATCCAGCACATTCTGAATGAAATGCTGCCTTTCCTTAGTGGAATAATTATACAATACATTCGGCTTAATGGGATAAATATCATTGGCCAGAATGATAGGTTGCACATGCTTACGGAATCCATATAGATGGTCATAATACTGGGGACCTCGCTTATTTTGTATCACATTATCATACTGGTAATCATAGGTGGCCGTAAATAGTTCTAAACCCCAATCATTAAACATATTTTGCATGATGCCATAGCTATCAAATTGCCCTTGGTATGGCTCATCAAAGGTGTAAAACCCGCTCACATTGCCTTTACCAGCAGCTATGATATTAGTGGCACGATTGTAAATCCCCCTGCTCCAGTAATTAGGATTGTTGACCAGTTCGTGGTGAATCTGGTCTTCCAGTTCCACATAATCTACCTCCATATCACAGTTACCTTGCCAATAGATACGAGGATTCAGATTGGATACTTTCATCAGATATGCTGAAGGCCATGTGGTGGGATTACCGTCCAGATCTGCAGTTAGAATGTTTGCAGCCAACAAATCAACGTAGGATATTTTTATCTCCAAATTAAAGAAATCACCTGCGCTTTTCTGTACAAGATAGTCTTTGAAGGTAAAAATAGTTTCCCGCCAAGTATTATCACCATATTTCTGTGGTAGTATTTTCTCTTCTTTGGAATAACCACCCCCAGATAGCTCAAAACCCACAACCTGTAAACTGAAAAGAGGAGTTTCTGGTGGTAAATCAGGTTGAACGTTGCTCACCTTAAGTCTATATTTCAGATAAATATAGTTGTCATCATGAGTAGGGGGATTCTTTTGATATAGATGAAACTCCTTGCCACATTTGATATAATCGCCATTTACATTCGGCCAGCGGTAACGAAGGTCTGAGAGCACATATCCTGCTTTGTTTTTCCCCCGTTGGACCTTCCAAACATAACCATAGGAAGCAGCCTTATTGGTAGCGGCCTTGCCGGTGCGTTTGATCCGATTGTCGTTTCTGAAGGCATACCACAAACTATAGTCATCTTCATCACCTTTTTTTACGCTTTTTTCATTAAATAATTCTGCTTCAAATCGCTGGTAACTGGATGTGGATAGGGGGGTTAGAGCATAGCGGTATTGACTATTTGGGTTATTATCCCAACCACGGTCAGTAATCCAAGCGTCTATTCCAAGGCTATCCATACTGGCCAGCAACCCGCTTAAATCCGGATCCGCGGAATCGGTTTCAATAACGCTGCTGTTGTAGCCCAATTCATGCATCGCATTTAATAGTTCTTTGCGATTCTGAGAAAAAAATGGAAAGCTATTCTTGATGTACGAATAATTTCCCAGAAGGAATCCATCAGAGTGTTTGGCTAATAGCGGACTGCATGGTAAAAGTAGCATTATCAGCACAAGCAGGCTTATTATGTGACTTGCTGGGTATTTCATTTTAACCTCTTTTTTTTACATTTATGTTTGAGCTCAAACCACTGTTTTAGCGTTCCCTGACCAATAACATCTGCAATTCTGCTGTTGATAAAAAACTTCACTTAAGCAACAAGTTTGCTATAATGATCGTTATTTTGTTTTGCAATAGATTCCCGGATAGAATAAGTAACGGAACCTATGGCTGCTAAACAGCAAATGGTTATAACCAGTATCCTATGTTTTGCGATTATCAGTATGAGGTCTAAAATCCCCATATCTTTATTAGTCATATTGCTTTCCGGGGGTCTGTCATAGCACCAAACTCCAGCCTGGAGCTTGCTTTTCAGACCGTTTTTTTATTTCTGAGCATAGTGCCAAAGTGCTTGTATTTGTCAATTACAATTTTGCGCCTCTTAATTCCGCCAAGCTTTCAAACCAATAAACTCTGAAAATGCTTGTGGAGTTAAATTGGCTGTTATAATCTATATACTTATGAATAACTTATGTAGCCAATAAGACTTCAGGAGCATTACCCAATTTTCGCGTCCGACAATAAAATCAATGACCTGAAGTCCAAACGGCTAAATAGATGAGGTATAAGTTCTTAGATCACATCAGACGATTGTTGCTACAGAACATTTTCTGAGTTTAACCCAAAAAGAGCGGATTTGTGATTGCCTAAAGAGCAAAATGCCTTGAAGTGAGCGTTGCAACTGCAAATCAAATGTCCTCGCTCTTTTTAGGTCAAACGAGGCAAAACTTGCTGATATTTACCAATAAATGGAATACAAATTGCGTACTTTATAAAAAAACAAGGTTGTTAAGGGAAGCAACCTTGGGGAGGATAAGATGAACAAAGCCCTGTTCCTTGCTCTAACGTTTTGGTTTATGCTATTCACTCGGCTTACCGCTATAGATCAGCTTGAACTAATCGCCACCTTGGGAGGAGAATTCAGCGGATGTGAATTTGGAAATTCTTTAGTCAGTATGGATTTTAATGGCGACGGGCTTTGCGATCTTGCCATATCCGCTCCGTGGTATTTTGAAGGCCAACCCACGCTAACCAGCGGCAAGGTTTTCATCTATTCCGGCAATATCCAGTTGCAGGATTCGGCAGTGGGCGTGGAGGATGAGGTCATTCCAGCAGTGCAGAGTGAGGAGTGGAACTTGAATATTTATCCCAATCCTGTGCAGCATGGAAGGTTAGGGATATCTATAATCAAATCTGAGAACAGCCTTCCATCCCCGGATAATTTCTGCATCTACAACATGAAGGGACAGTTAGTAATGAAGAGCGAACTAAGGGATACCGACTGGCAAAAAGGGGTAGTGGAGCTAATTGTTCCTGATTTACCAAATGGTGTTTACCTTGTGCGCCTGTCCAACCAACAAGGCAAGAGCTCTACTCAGAAAGTAATGATAGCAAAATAGACAGTTTATAAGCATTATTGGGCAAGAGGCAACAACCGAAGGTAGTTTTGATGCAAAACGAGAGCGGCTCCTTAATTCATAACTGCAACTGAAGTTTATCTGCTTACCCCAATTTATACGGTAACATAACGCTCGTTTTGCATTAAAACGGAAGTGCACATCTGGGTTTACTTGCGAGGATTTCAGGATTATAGGCGTTGAATTTTTAGTGTGCGGTGGATCATGTGAAAACAGGATGATTAATGCAAAGCAGAAATTCTACTAATCCTTTTTCCCCTTTAATCCTAAAATCCTTGTTTCGAAAACTGATACCACTACTTACTCGATTATTTATTACCCCCCAGTTAAAAATCGGCGGAGATGGTGGTAAAACCCCAAGGGGTTAGGATGGGCTTCCTAAATAGCCACCCGGAACCAACCTGGAACCATCCTAGCCCATCTTTCGCAAAATAGGGGCTAAGTTATTGCAAAATAGAGAGGGGGTTGTTCATTTGGGCACTAAACTCTGTGTTTGGAAATGACTTGATTTTTGCGCACTTTTACGTTTAGCAAAGTGTAGATTTGGGCGGCTTTTGCTTCCGGGAGCCCTGTTTGCCTGATGTGAATCCTGAAACCCTTCGAATCGTTGAAGATCATGGTTGCCCTCATGTGAGTCTCTACTCGTTTCTTGATAGTGGTCCAGCTGGCATGGTAATTGCTTTGATTCAGCTTATACACAATGCTTTTCAAGATGGCATAAGCTAATACAGAATAGAACAGATGTGCTTCAATCCGACTATCGGTTCGATGAAAGATTGGTCTGGTGCCAAGCTCTGATTTCATGGCCCGAAATGCCGCTTCAACCTCGGATAGTTTCAGGTAAAAATCCCATATTTGCTGCGCACCCAGATCACAGTTATTGGTTTCGATCACGTAGCAACCGGGATATTCCGCTCTACATGACTTGCGTTTGTGATCATCCAATTTTATGCCGGCTACTTTGCCTTCCTGACGGAGGTCAGGCTCAAGCTTGAATTCATCCTGACCGGCGAGGGAACTATATTTTTCCATAATACGCCCAATTCTGATCATTATCTTGTCTCGATCTTTGATATATCCATGGTGGGAATGCCCCGATCCAGGCTCACAGCGGGCCTAGACAGACGATCTATCAGGTCTTCTTGCTCTTCATAAATCTCTTTCAGTATCTCAGGGAGCGTCATTGGTTCTGACTGGTTGCCGCTATAGATTTTACTATACACGGGGAAGCCATGCTGATCCACTACCAAAGCCAAAGTTACCAGAGGACAATCGCTACGCTTTTCTTTGCTCTTGTAGCGCGTTAGCTTGTCTTCGCCGGTCACCCTCTGCCGTGCCCAATGAGTGCGTAAACTTCATGTAGATCTGCCCTGCCAGCTGTTCAATCTGGTCCGAAAATCTCAAGTCACGAGTATAACCCTTGACTCTGCGATCAATAAGGGTACTCAGGATCTTTTGTTCCTCATTAGTGATATCCAGGCGTCCAAGATGTAAAAGCACGGTATTTCGTGGCCCCTTCTCAGTATTCCGAGACTCCATCAACTGGTAATAAGCAGAGCTAACACCTGTTCTTTTGCTATGAACGAGCTTTTTTCTAATAAACATGGACACTACTCAAAAGAGTCCCAGAAAAGTGCCAAGAGTTATTTCTCAAACAGAATCCTGATTTTGGGCTCTAACTGGCCTTTTTCAGCCAAACCGATGTCTATTTATCAATGACTTACGTAACGAAATCGCCCATTTTACGATTTTCCGTGCGAAAGATGGGCTAATGAATTATACAGAAAGTGTATATATTCTTTTGTTCCCTTTCTGGTTGCACCCTCAGCAATGTTGCTGGGGATGGACACAGCCGCTCGTTGCATCTGTGAAGATGATCCATAAACTACTGATTTTGGCAGCTTCTTGGTCAGTTCATATATCCTAGTGTTGTGTCAAACTTGGTA
>DIXL01000125.1 GCA_002428685.1 Cloacimonetes bacterium UBA6081
GACCATTGACCAAGCAAAGCATTTTTGGGGAGGGGATTCTACTGAAGGGGATGATTAGGGAATTAGTGCCCTGTCATTGCCAATTGGTAATTATAAACTAACAAAAATCCTAACTGCAACGCTCTCACTGTGCAACTCTCACTGTGTAACTCTCACTGTTTAACTTTCACTGTGTAACTCTCACTGTGTAACTCTCACTGTGTAACTCTCACTGTGTAACTCTCACTGCTTTCCTTGTAAGCATTCCCATATCATTCCCAACCCATTCTCAATAATATTGGGAATGATATGGCATTGATATGGGAAAGCAAGCAAGGAAGCTTTGGTTTCTCACTTAGCAAATGGTAGATTCAATACTGCCCTCAGAATACAAGAATAAGGCAGGCTTACGGAATTTTCTCTTATCTTAATGGATTTTCATGCAGACTCTTCCGAGGGAACATCAAAATTACCCGATTATTATCAATGAGAGCCATTGTTTTCCGGGTTTTGTCTTTGGAGAAATTAAGCGAAATCAGCATTGTAACGGCTTGCTCTACTTTCAAGGATTATTAATTTTCTGAAACACGAAAAAAAACTCATTTAGGACTTGACAGAAATAACAGGATATCATATAAGAACCACAGAATGTCAAAAAAACTCAAATTATCTCATAATGGAGTAAGATAGTAATGGTCAAAACGCAAGAACAGAAGGGAATTGCCCGACTCGTTTATCGAAACTGGTAAAAAAGGATGTCGTAAATGTCTGGTGAATTTTTAGGCATATTCGAAAACTCTGTGCATAAGCAACGGGTGATAATACCTGCCGTCTTCAAGAAGAAATTCTCGGAATCGGCAGGGAAATCTGTGGTTGTAACTTTGGGGCCGAATGATACTATTGCCATTTATCCCATAGACAACTGGCGGGACACTCTGGATCGTTTGAAGACCGGAGATGAACACAGCCAGGACCTTAGAACCCAATTGATAGATTTTGCCATGATGGAACAGGAATTGGAAGGTCCGGGCAGGATTCGCATCCACGAAATGCTCTTAGCAGAGGTGCAAATTACCGATAGCGTTATCATTAAAGGGGAAGGCCATTACATTTCTCTGTGGAATCCCAAGGTTTACAGCGAAGTCCGCGCCGGTAAACTAAGCCAGCACCGCAAGCAATTTACCTCTAAGGATTATCAGATATGAGCAATTTCCACACTCCGGTAATGGTAAAGGAATGCATTCAACTTTTAGCTTTGAAAGCTGAGGGTATTTATGTGGATGCTACAACCGGAGGAGGTGGACATAGCCTTGCCATGCTGAAGGCGGAACCAGGAATAAAATTGTTTTGTTTTGATCAGGATGCTGCAGCTATTCAGGAAGCAAGAAGTGTAATTGAGAATGGAGAATGGAGAATTGAATTCATTCAGGCCAATTTTGTAAGGCTGCGAACCGAACTGGCACTCCGCAAAATAAAGGGTATTGATGGCATTCTGTTTGATTTGGGTGTTTCCTCGCATCAATTGGACTGCACTGAACGGGGATTTAGCTTTGACAAAGATGCGCCACTGGATATGAGAATGAATTCCAGCCAGGACTATAGTGCCTATAATGCCGTAAACGAACTGGATGCCAGAGCTTTGGGTAAAATATTCCGGGACTTCGGTGAAGAAAACCATGCTTTGCGCATTGCCAAAGCCATAGAAGCCAGCTCCAAGCCCATTAAAACCACCAGAGAACTTGCAAAGATAATTGAAAGTGTGGTTGGGAGTGGGACAAAAGAATCGCTGAAGAGTAAAGTGCGAATTTTTCAAGCTTTACGGATTCATGTGAATGGGGAATTGGATTGTTTGAGGCAGGCAATTACAGATTCCACCAATCTGCTAAATCCGGCCGGGAGAATTGTAGTGCTTAGCTATCATTCGCTGGAAGACAGAATTATTAAGCAGGCTTTTAGCCTGGCAGCGCAAGAGTGCATTTGCCCTCCTGCAATCATAAATTGTGTTTGTAGTCACAGGAGGCAATTGAAGGTTCTAACCAAAAGTCCTTTGCTTGCATCAGAAGAAGAATTGGCCGTAAACGTCCGTGCCCGCAGTGCAAAATTGCGGGCTGCTGAAAAACTTTGCCTAAAAAACAAAGAGAGAATATAACATCGTGAAGACAAATGACACAGAGACAGGGGGAAAAATGAGAGGACGGATAATGATTCTGATTGCTCTAATGGGGGCAGCCTTTTTCTTTAGTTTTTTTAACAATAATCGGGTAGTGCAATTTACCCGACAGTTGTCGGCTCTGGAAAAAACTTTCAATGCGGAAAAGAACATCAACACAGAACTGTTGGTGGAGCTGGATGATCTGCGCAGTGGAAGGCATATTGCCTCTTTGGTAAGAGTGGAAATGAGTAATTTCATTCCAGAACAGGAAGCAGGTAAAATTATCTATGTTCACGAGCCCTCACCCAAGCAAGAAAAAGGTAATTACTGCATAATAGATCTAATTGCCTCCAAGGCCGAAGCAAAGAACGTGCAGATTTTGTTAGACTGAGATGAAGCCAAGATTTTATTTCCTCATGGTGGTCTTTGGCCTGATCAGTTTGGCTTGGGCAACATACCTGTTTTGTATCCAGATTCTTGATCCGTTCAATTTTGCCGGAGCCAGAAGGATTCGCTATAATCCCAAAAAGGAGATCCTGATTCCCCGTCGGGGTGCCATTATGGACGCCAAAGGGAATTTATTGGTGAGTTCGGTGAGTTTTTATCAGGTGGATATAGACCGTGGGGCAATTCAAATGTGGGCAAAGAGAAAGAATTTAAATCCTGAACAGGCTTTCAAGACTGTTGCAGAGATTATCTCCGCTCATACTGCCACTTCTTCGGAAGCAATTCTTCAGCGCTTGAACAAAGGGGATAAGAACAGCTCTATCCAGATATCTAATAAAATCAGCGAAGCAGAACTGGATAAAATAATCCGGGATTTTAAGGCCAAAGATGTTCCCGGTCTTTCGCACAATTTTGCCTCGATGAAGCGCATATATTCCAAAGACATTCTTGCAGCCAGAGTTTTGGGCTCTGTGCGGGAAGTTTCGGATGGTTACGATATGGCCACAGATAGCAAATCGCTTTACAAGCTATCTGGAATTTGTGGAATAGAATCTACCTACGATAAGCTGCTATCCGGAAACTATGGTTGGCGGGAAATTGTGTTGGATGCAAACCGGCAACGTGTTCCCTATCCCGATCTGCACGAAAAAAAGCCCGAAAACGGGCAGAATGTTTGGCTGACGATTGATGCAAATATTCAGGAGATTGTGGAAAACGCTCTGTATGAGGGCTTGGAAAAATATAGTGCAACCAATGCCGGAGCTGTTGTGATGGATCCCAACACGGGCAGAATTTTGGCAATGGCAGGTGTATCCAAAGACGATAAAGCTGATGATCCCGGCATGGTAAGAGTAAAATCCAATATTCCGGTAAGTTTTATGTTTGAACCCGGCTCTACCATGAAGCCCTTAACCATGCTTCCTGCCCTGGAACAAAAGCTGGTTCGCCCCAACGAACTAATACCTTGCGGAAGGTATCAAACCGGCAGAAGGGTAATTTCGGACACGCACTTTTATGGCGATTTAACTCCCAGAGACATAATAGTAAAATCCAGTAACGTAGGCATTGCCAGAATCGCAGAACGGATTGGCTCTGTAAAGCTGTATGAAAAGTTTATTTCCCTTGGTTTTGGCCAAAAAACAGCCTTGAATATGACAGGTGAATCCAGTGGCATTTTTGCCAAGCTGCAAAATTGGGATGGCTACACGCTTCATTCCATTGCTTTTGGACAGGCCATCTCTCTTACTGCCTTGCAACTGGCTACTGCTTATAGCGTAATTGCCAATGGCGGAAAGCTGATGAAACCCATTATAGTAGATTCGTATAGGGATGACAAGGGAAGAGTTATTGAGCAATTTGAGCCTACTGTTATGCGGAACGTATCCACTTCAGCCGCCACAGATACCATGCGGTCTTATATACAGGGAGTGGTAGATGAAGGCACTGCCCGTCATATAAAAATGGATTACATCAGATTGGGCGGAAAAACAGGAACTGCCCAGAAAAACGTTATTGGAACACATGGCTACAGCAGCGGGAAATACAACTCCGTATTTGTAGGCATGTTCCCCATAGAAGACCCTCAAATGGTGATTGTAGTGTTTTATGATGAGCCGGCTTATGGCTACCACTATGGAAGCACAAGCAGTGCACCCACTTTCAAAAAGATTGTGGAGAACATTCTGTTTATGCCCGATTGCCAAATATTACCCTATAATGACAGGCTTATGAAGACTTCGCTTTCCATGCCAAAGCTTACAGGGATGTCACTTTACCAAGCAGAAATTGCTTTAAACAGATATGGTTTTTTATACAAGGTAGAGGGTTCAGATTCTGCCTCGGTTGTAATAGACCAATTCCCCAAAGAGGGGGTCAGTGTAGATAGAAATCACCCGATTACGCTCAAAATCGGCTCACAAGCTTCACATAAAACCCGTGTTTTTGATACTGGAACAATGCCAAATCTGATAGGACTAAGCTTACGTGAAGCAATGAAACGTGCCTCCAAAGAAGGTGTGGCAGTAAAAATTAACGGCTCGGGAATTGTGCGTTCTCAATCGGTTTTGCCTGGAAGCAGAATTATCAAGGGAAGTCATTGTGTGCTGGAGGCTTGGCTTTGATAGAGCGTATTCTTGCTGCAATTCTGCACTACGGCATATTTGTTTCAAGCAATAGCCTGGATTCTTTGCACAATTGGCAAGGCAAGGTGCAAACCGATAATCGCTTAATCTCGCCAGGGGATATCTTTGTATGTATAAAAGGTGATCACTTTGATGGGCATAGCTTTGTCCCCATAGCCATTCAAGCCGGTGCAGCCATGATAGTGTGTAGTGAGGCGATTGAGCAGGATGTGGCCTATATAAAGGTTACAGATACACGTAAAGCAGCCGCCATTATTGCCCGAATCACCATGCTACCGGAGATTTTACCTTACAAATTGATTGGCATTACAGGGACAAATGGGAAAACCACAACTTCATTAATCATCTATGAAGCACTGTTGAAGCTGGGTAAACGTTGTGGCTGGATTGGCACATTGGGTTATTACATAAACGGCGAACATTTTCCAACAGAACACACAACCCCGGATATAATTCAATTAAACTGTATTTTTGCTCAAATGCTAAAGGCTAATGTGGATTTCATCGTTATGGAGGTTTCCTCTCATGCCTTAAGTTTGGATAGAGTGTTTGGAGTTAAGTTTGATTTTTGCCTGTTTAGCAATCTCAGCCGCGACCATTTGGATTTTCATGGCGATATGAACAGCTATGCAGAGGCTAAGTTCAAGCTTTTTGAGCGTAACATGGCAGATAATTCTGTGGCTATTGTGAATATTGATGATAGCTTTGGGCAGCAAATTTGCCAGCGTTTGTTCGATTCTGGAGCTGTGTGCTATAGTGTAGGCAAGGGCGAAGCAGATTTTTGCCTGCAAGACGTAACTACATGCGTAAATCAAACCTCTTTTGTGTTGCAATCCAAGCAGATCAGGCTAAAAGTGAGAAGCAAGCTAATTGGCAATTTTAACGTGCAGAATCTTGCATTAACTGCTGCAACGCTGGTGGTAATAGGCTTTTCACCACAGGAAACAGAACAGGCCATTCAAGGTGCTCCCCCTGTGGTTGGCCGCATAGAGCGGATTGATAATAATTATGATCTTGGTGTTATTATAGATTATGCGCATACGCCTGATGCAGTGGAAAACCTGCTGAAATCAGTCAACGATATACCTCACCGGCGCATATTGTGTTTAATTGGTGCCGGTGGAGACAGGGACAAAGGTAAGCGTCCTTTGATGCTGAAAGCGGCATTGAAATACAGCGATGCAGTTATTGTAACTGATGATAATCCCCGCTACGAAAATCCTGATGCAATTATCCGGGATATTGTTCAGGATAGCGATCTCAGACTTCCGTGGTGGATTATCCGTGATCGCAAGCTGGCGATACAATCCATCATTCGCATAGCCCAACCAGGGGACATTGTGTTAATTTGCGGAAAGGGACATGAAAATTACCTGGAAATTGAGGGGATTCGGCATCCCTATAGCGATCATGAGGAAACCAGAAAGGCTTTGGATGCCTGGCAGGCAAGCGATATTAAGACTACTGATGAACTGATTCTGCCCATTGATATCAATTTGTTGAATCTTATGTTCAATTCAGCTTGGACTCTGCCAGAACGTGGTTGGACGCCACCTCTTAGTTTTAACTACCTTTCCACCGACACGAGAACCATAAAAGCCCAAAGCCTTTTCATCGCCATCAATGGTGAAAGATTTGACGGGCATGAATATGTGGCAGATGCCCTTGCCGATTCCTTAAACTATGCCATTGTAGATAGTCCGGTTGCAGCCGAGTTTGGCAGTTCATCCATGCTGGTGGAAAATAGTATTTTGGCAATGGGCGCAATATGTCAAAAATATCTTCAGATGTTTGCAGTAAAGCGCATTGCCTTAACCGGCAGCACGGGAAAAACTACCACCAAGGAATTGATTGCCGGAATCCTGACAGATTTTGCCCCAACCCTAAAAACCGAAGCTAACGAGAATAATTTGATCGGAGTATGCAAAACCATCCTGAGGATTTTGCCACAACATCAATATGCCGTTTGGGAGCTTGGAACCAATCATTTTGGTGAGATTGCAGCTATGGCCGATGTGATAAATCCGGATTATGGAATCATCCTGAATATTGGTCCCTCACACCTGGAGTATTTTGGAGATGAAGAGGGAGTTTACAAAGAAAAAAGTGAACTTTTCAGACGCCCCTTGGCCTTAAGATTATACCCTTCCGACGATGATAGATTTGAGGGTTTTTACGATTCTTGCATGGGTGTAGGGTATCAGGCAAATTCTTCTTATAGGATTTCAGAGCACAAATTTACCATCTCGCGTCAGAGTTTTCTTTTAAACCAAAAACTCTGGAATTTGCCTTATGGTGCACCGCACTATGCCGTAAATGCAGCATTTGCCATAGCCCTTTCGTTGCAACTGGGATTGGATGAAACCAAAATTCAGCTTGCTTTGGATAAGCCGATAGATTTGCATATGCGGGGGCAAATTGAACCTCGGGGTAAGGGAATGGTGCTGATAGATTGCTACAATGCCAATCCCTGGTCTATGCAAAAAGCCCTGGAATTCTGGCAGCAGATTTCCCCGGACAAACCACATATAGCAATCTTGGGCGATATGTTGGAATTGGGGGAAAGCTCAAAAATGTTTCATCAAATGATCTCAGCCATGTTGGTAGAAATGAAACACCACCAATTGATAACTGTGGGCGATTATTCCCTTAATTATCATAATCCGGATTGCGTTGACCCCAAACATTTTACAGATGTGCAGCAATTACTCAATAGTGGATTGCTGCAAACATTGGCAATGAATGCTATAGTCTTAATCAAAGCCTCGCACGGCATCCATCTGGAAAGGCTTTTACCTGCCATCAAAGGAGAGTAACCAAGATGTTTTATCACCTTCTATTCCCCCTTGCCAGTTACAGCATTGTGTTCAATGTGTTTCGCTATGTTACATTCCGTTCAATTGGAGCGTTCATTACCTCATTGGTTATATCTTTGTTGGTAGGTCCGGCTTTCATCAGGATGCTTAAAGCAAAAGCTGCCGTGGAAACTATTGATGATGATTTGCCCGAAAAACACCGCTTGAAACAGGGAACACCCACAATGGGCGGTTTGATTATTTTGGTTTCTCTGCTTATAGCATCATTATTATGGAATATTTTAACCAATTCAGCTATTTTAATGATGTATCTTACCACAGTGTGGCTTGGGATTCTTGGGTTTCTGGACGACTATTTAAAGAATTTTGTCAAAGCCAAAAAAGGCTTGATTCCAAAGTATAAGCTTTATGGGCAGATTTCGGTAGGATTGATTTTAACCCTTGCTATATATTACAGTAACTCGGCAGCAGCTAACATCACTGCTTTGCAAATTCCTTTCTTTAAGAATACTTACATAGAACTTGGCTGGGTATTTATTCCATTTGTTGTGTTACTTATTACCGGAACCTCAAATGCCGTAAACCTAACCGATGGCCTGGATGGCCTTGCCGCAGGGACTTTGGCCTTTTCTGCCTTGGGTTTGGGAGTGATGAGTTACCTGAAAGGGAATTTTATTGCTGCCGGATATTTGAATCTGGAGTTTATTCATACTGCTGGAGAATTAACTGTTTTTATAAGTGCTTTAATGGGGTCACTTATTGGCTTCTTGTGGTTTAACAGCTATCCGGCACAAGTGTTTATGGGTGACACAGGGTCTTTAACCCTGGGAGGAATCCTGGCGGTTATCTCTGTCCTGCTAAAAGAGCAGATATTCCTGGTAATAATTGGCTTTATTTTTGTTACGGAAACCCTTAGTGTAATTATTCAGCAAAGTTGGTTCAAGCATACCCGGCGAAAGTATGGTCAGGGTCGCAGAGTGTTTTTGTGTGCACCCTTGCATCATCATTTCGAACTGAAAGGAATTCATGAAACCAAGATTGTTACCAGATTTTACATCATAGCCGTTTTACTGGTAGCCATAGGGCTATCTACCATAAAATTAAGATAAGTAAGGATAGAGAATGTTCGACGTAAACAAGAAATACGGTGTTTTGGGGATGGCACGAAGCGGGATAGCCGCAGCCTATCAGATTAAGGAACTGGGTGGCAGTGTTCTGCTTAGCGAGCTTGGCTGGAAGGATAAAATTCCTCAGGCTGCTGAATTGATCAAGGACTTTAACTGCGAATTTGGTGGTCATACAGACAAGCTGCTGAATTGCGATTGTCTAATAGTAAGCCCTGGAATTCCCTTGACTGTGCCAATAATCCAAAGTGCAAAAGCAAAGGGTATAGAACTGATAAGTGAAATAGAATTCGGGTTCAGAATAAAACATCCCGATTCAAAAATCATTGCCGTAACCGGTTCCAATGGTAAAAGCACCACTGCCAGCCTTATAAATCACATTTTGGAAAAGATGGAGCAAAAGGTAATATTAGCTGGGAATATTGGTGATGCATTTTGCAGTTATCCCATCACCAAGCCGGGTATAGATTTTATAGTATTGGAAATTAGCAGTTTCCAATTGGATTTAATCTCTTCGTTCAAACCGGATGTAGCTGTGTTGCTAAACATTACACCAGACCACATGAATCGTTATGATAGTTTTGATGATTATGCCGCAAGTAAAGCCAATATTTTCAAGTATCAGAATAATAATGATGCCGCTGTGTTGTTTTTGGACTCGTCGGAAGTTATGCGTAGGACCCTAAATTTAAAAGCACATAAGTATTATTTCTCGTTAAAGGATTGCCAACCTAAAGCCTATGCTTGCTTGGAAAACAAATTCATCCGCTTTGGTCTATCTACCTCTGTTTCGATTTACGATTTGGGTATAAAGGGTCCCAATAACTATGCCAATGCCATGGCAGCTATGTTGGCAGTGCATGCCCTAATTCCCAATGCAGAACGCATTGGTGAAGCAGTAAAAGGCTTTAAACCGCTTCCTCACAGGCTTGAATTTGTAGGAAGCGTTAAAGGAGTGTCTTTTTATAATGATTCAAAAGCTACTAATACCGATGCTGTGCGGAGTGCTTTGTTCAGTTTTGACCGTCCAATTCGCATAATTTTGGGTGGATCAGACAAGGGAGAGGATTTTGGAGTGTTAACCGAAGACATGCAAAAACAAGCTTGTAAAGCCTATCTTACCGGAGATACACAAGACCAAATGCGCCAAGCCTGGCTTGGAAAACTGCCTCTTGTATGCATAGCCGATTTTGAAACCTGCGTAAAAACAGCTTTTGAAGATTCCATGGTTGGCGATATTATTGTTTTATCTCCTGCATGTGCCAGTTTTGATCATTTTCAAAACTTTGAGCATCGGGGCGAAGTATTCAAACAAATTGTATTGGATCTCATGACTGAATATGAAAAGAAATAGAACTCAACGTTACATCGTCAGTTTTGATAAGACCATCTTACTATGTTATGGTCTGCTTAGTCTTATCGGCCTGATTGTAATGCTGGACGTTTCATCTGTCCAAAGTTCTATGGTTTACTTTTACCGTCAGCTATTTTTCCTTATTGTGTCTGCCGTAGCCGCCATTGTGATTCTTTATTACTTCAATTTGGAAAAGCTGCGGGTTCTGGCACCATATATGGTTTATATCACTATTATTCTCCTGATAATTGTGCTGCTTAAAGGAAGCACCGTAAAAGGTGCTACCAGGCAAATCAGCCTAGGATTTATCAGCTTTCAACCAAGTTTTTTGGCAAGAATGGTTTTGGTCTTTTTCTTTGCTCACTTGCTGGATAGAAACCACGAATTGTTGCTGGAATCTACTCCGGCGAAGTTCTTTTCAAATTTTCCAGCTTTAGTAGTGCTCACCGGCGCAGTATTTCTTCTAATTATTTTGGAGAGGCATCTTAGCACCCTAATAATCGGGGGCATGACGTTGTATGGGATGCTTATCTATGCGGGAGCCAAGAAGAGGTTGTTGTTGCTTATTGCCTTGGTTGGAATAATTGGGGGAGTGATAATCCTCACCCAAGGAGCTGATTTCCGCAAGGCAAGGCTAAACACTTACAAAAAATACAGTTTGTTCCTAAAATCTTCGGGAGAAATAAAATCTGATGATGCAGATTATCAGGTAAAAGAAAGCCTTACTGCCCTAACCAGTGGCAGATTGTTTGGAACCGGAATGTCCCGAGGCCGGGCCAAACACTATTATCTGCCGGAAGCCAGGACAGATTATATCTTTACCATTGTGGGTGAAGAATGGGGGTTTTTGGGCGGAATGGTTGTTTTTGGTCTGCATTGCTTTCTGTTTTTCAGGACTTTCATTATGGCAAATTCGCAGGAAAGCAGGTATTTGCGGTTCCTGGGAGTCGGTTTGGCCATGAATATCTTCTGTAACGTTTTGGTAAATACCGGAGTGGCTATGTCCATTCTGCCACCTACAGGGAACACTTTGCCCTTTATCAGCTATGGCGGTTCGGCCATGTTGATAGATTCTGCCTCTTTGGGAGCCATACTAAATATTAGTGCGGTACGGAGGATTGTGTGAAGTTCGTTTTTGGTGCCGGAGGAACAGGTGGCCATATCATACCTGCCATTTCTTTGGCAGACGAACTTAAGCACCGCGGGCATGAATGCTATTTTGTGGGAAATGCGAATAGTATGGAAGAATCCCTTTGCACTTCAAGCGAATACAAATTTTACCCCATGAAAGTGCAAAAACTCTATCGCAACCTCAAGCCCGAAAATCTGCTTTTCCCTTATTATCTAATTACCAGCATTTACAAAGCTTTAAAAGTTGTGAGAACTGTTTCTCCCGATGCAGTAATCTGCACAGGTGGCTTTGTTTCCGGGCCGGTGGCAATAGCAGCAGTGCTGAGTAAAACTCCCCTGTTCTTCCACGAAAGCAACAGCTTTCCAGGCTTGGTAACCAGATTCATGACAAAATATATAAACACCATCTATATCTCGTTCGAAAGCACCCGAAAGTATTTACCTATGGCAAAACTGATAAACTTGGGCATCCCCTTAAAGCAAAAGCCGGTTGACAATTTTAAGCTTGAGGAATTGGGCTTGACCGAGTCTAAGCCTACAATCCTGGTTAGCGGAGGCAGTCAGGGTTCGTTGGCAATAAACAAGGTTGTGGAACAAGCTTTGCCCGCCATTTTGGAAAAAGGCTATCAGTTGATTTGGCAAACCGGGAAGGCCACATATAGCAAATTTGCGCAGAATCAGAACCAAGCGGGAGTTTATCTTTTTGATTTTTCTTCCAGGCTTCCAAGTATGCTGGCTGAAGCGGATATTGCTATAACTCGTGCCGGGGCCATGTCTATTGCAGAACAAAAGGAAACACGCACTCCGGCCATTCTGATTCCCTTGCCTACAGCCGCAGAAAATCATCAGTATTACAATGCTTTGGAACAGGATAATCTTGGCCTGGCCAAAATGCTGGAACAAAACAAGCTAACCCAGCAGTCTCTGTTGCAAGCCATAGATGCCATTGCAACCCATTTATCAGAGTATAAACAAAGATTAAACATGCTTCCTGTGAATAACGCTTCTGCATCTATTGTGGATGATATCTTGTTCAGGCTGGCAACAACTAACGCAAAGACCAAAGGAGTATAATATGTTAGGTAGAACAAAAAAAATACATTTCATTGGCATTGGTGGCATTGGGATGAGCGGTATAGCCGAATTCCTGCACAACCAGGGCTTGGAAATTACCGGCTCCGACATGAAAAAAAGCGATGTAACTGCCCATCTTGAAACCCTTGGCATCAAAATTGATGAGGGACACAATCCGCTTTTTATTGGCGAAGCAGATGTGGTAGTAAAATCCAGTGCTGTAAAGGATGACAATCCGGAAATCGTGGCTGCCAAAAACCTGAAAATCCCTGTTATCCGCAGAGCTGAAATGCTGGCAGAGATTACCCGCATGAGCTTTTCCATTGGAATCTCGGGCACACATGGCAAAACTACCACCACCTCCATGGCAGGTTTGGTGCTGGAAAGTGCCGGGCTGGATCCCACCATCATTGTGGGTGGCAAAATTAAGAACTTTGGCAGCAATAATGTGATGGGCAGCGGCAAATATATTGTGGTGGAAGCTGATGAATACGATCACTCTTTTCTATCCTTAACTCCTTGCATCGCAGGCATCACCAATGTGGACGAAGACCATCTGGATTGCTATCGTAATCTGGATGACATTAAAAGCTCATTTGTGGAATATGCCAATAAAGTTCCCTTTTTTGGCAGCGTAATTGCATGTTTGGACGATCCGGGAGTGCAGGCGATTCTGCCTTCAATCTACAAAAAAATAGTTACCTACGGCTTTTCACGGCAGGCAGATGTTCAGGCCAGAGACATTAAAATGAAGGATTTTGCCGCTTCCTACGATCTTAGCTACAAAGAATATAAACTGGGGCGGATCAGCATGAATGTAACCGGACGCCATAACATCCAAAATTCTCTGCTGGCTGCCACTATCGGTTTGGAACTGGATATCCCCTTCAAAGCCATTGCCGAAGGCCTGGCAAAATATAGCGGGGTGTATCGCCGGTTTGATCTAAAAGGCGACGCAGCGGGAATTACGGTTTATGATGATTATGCGCATCATCCCACCGAAATAAAAGCCACCCTGGAAGGCTTTAAAGATAGTGCCAAACGCCGCATAGTTGCTCTTTTTCAGCCTCATCTGTATTCACGCACCCGCGATTTTTACACCCAATTTGGCAAAGCTTTTTTTTCTTGTGATTGCCTGTTATTAGCTCCAATTTATCCGGCTCGCGAGCTTCCGATTCCAGGAGTCAGCTCCAAATTGATTGCCGATGCAGCCATTCAATCCGGCCATCACCAAGTTCATCTGATAGAAGATAATTCTCAGATAATTCCCCAAACTCTTGCCCAGTTAAAGGCTGGAGACTTGTTGATTACTATGGGTGCAGGAAATATTTGGCAGTATGGTGAAGAAATCTTAACTCAACTGAAGAAAAATGTTGACATAAAGCCTAACGTCAAAAATGTTAGTAAGTTGAAGCGTTGAAGTGCAAAATCGAAAAATGTGGTTTACAGTGCTAAGGAACTATATTACAAAAGATTATGGAAATGATTAATAAAGCCCGTAAGCGCCGTGGCAACAGCAGGTATTACCTGTTCTTTTTCGTATCCATTATTTTTGTGGTCGCTTTTGGCTTTGCCGGCTGGTTTGCCTTGACGCGCGCAAGTATCTTTACGCTTAGCAAAGTAACGGTCTCCGGCAATACTGCCATACCGGACAGCCTGGTATATAAAATTACCAAACCATACCTGGGGACGAATCTGATTGCGATACCTTCTGCGGAAGTGAAGGAAAAATTCTCTGCCATTTCCAGAGTGAAAGAAATTAAACTGCGCAAAAAGCTGATGCACACTTTGCATATCCAGGTAACTGAACGTAAGGGGATAATTTACATCAAAAGCACCGAAGGCGATTTGCATCCCACCGATGCAGATGGTGTGGTATTGGCCAAATATTCCTCTGTCTATACAGAAGATTTGCCCATATACAGCACTTATCTGAACAACGATCAATTGAAGCCCGGGAAAAAGCTGAAAAACGCCAAGTTGAAACGAATTCTGGAAATCCATCAGAGAATTGCCAGGGAAGCTCCGGATTTCATTGCCAACATCTCAGAATATTACTATATAGACAACACCGTAAATATTATCGATGCCAAACATGGAACCAGAATAATTCCCTCCGATGAAGACCTGGCCAAGCAATTATCCCGCTATCAGTTTGTTCAGGATAATGGAAACATAAACAAACGGAGTGTAGTTGATCTACGCTTCAAAAACCAGGTTGTAGTAAAGGCAGGTAACAAATGAAACAAGCAATATTAACCGCATTAGATATAGGCTCATCCTTTGTACGGTGTATCATAGCCAGGGAAGTGGGCGGTGGACGTCTGGAAATTTTGGGTATTGGCGAAACACCTTCTGAAGGCATAGAAAAAGGTATCGTAAAAGATATCCAAGCCCTTTCCGGGTGCGTGGCCAAAGCTATCAGCGATGCCGAAAATGCTGCAAAAACCAGTGCGACAAACATCTTTTGCAATATCACCGGTGAGCATATCCGCACTCATATTGGCGATGGGCGCATTTCCATTCCTACTGAAAGCCCCAATGAACCGGGAGAGATTACTCAGGAACATGTGGATCAGGTGATTAATGATGCCAAAAACAGCGTTAAAATTCAAAAAGGCCTGGAACGTTTTCGCATTCTGCATGGTATTCCGCATAATTTTGTCATAGACAATCAGGACGATATTCACAATCCGATAAACATGAACGGATTTCATTTAATAGCCAAGGTTTACGCCATTTTATCGGAACTAACCCCACTGCGCAACCTTAGCAAGTGCATAGAATTGGCAGGTTATGATATTGAACCGGAAAACTTTATTTTGAACCACATAGCCCTCTCCGAATCTGTGCTTAGCGACGATGAAAAACGCCTGGGTGCCATTGTTTTGGACATTGGTGGCGGCACCTGCGATTTGGCAATTTACAGCCGTGGTTCACTGGAAAAAGTGCTGGTTGTGCCCATGGCAGGAAAAAACATCACCGAAGACCTGGCTATTGGCCTGAAAACCACTCTGGATAATGCCGAATACGTGAAAAACGAATATGGTAATGCCTTGGTTAGCAGTGTGGACCAGTCCATCGAGATAGATGTGGAAGGTATTAGCGGACGTGCATCCAGCCGTAAAACTCAGTATTTGGTTAGCCATGTAATTCAGCACCGCGTGGAAGAAATGCTGGCCTTGTGCTACGGCAAAGCCAAAGATTTTTATACTCCCGAGTTGGTTACGGCAGGCATAGTGTTGTGCGGGGGTTCTGCCAATTTGCTTAATATCGATAGCGTTCTATCGGAAGCGTTTAATTTGCACGTAAAAGTTGCCACTCCAGACCTTTCAAGGCTAAACGGCATGATTAGCAGATTGGAAGACCCGGCTTATGCAACCATTATCGGAATTTTGTATCACGCCATGAATCAGGATGCGGAACCGAGCTCAAAAAGCTTTCATCTACCAGGCTTGAAAGCGAATAAATATGTAGATAAATTCAAAAAAATATTAAAGGACTTTACCTAAGGGGGAAAAATGATCGAATTCGACGAAAAACCTGCCCAAATTGGCACCAATATCAAAATTATTGGGGTTGGCGGAGCCGGCGGCAATGCCATTAACACCATGATCCAAAACAACTTGTTTGGGGTGGAATTCATCGCAGCAAACACCGATAGCTGCGATCTGACCAAAAGCTGTGCCAATATGCGTTTGCAATTGGGAAAAAAGCTGACTCGTGGCCTGGGAACGGGTGCAAATCCCGAAATCGGCTCACGCAGCGCAGAAGAATCCAAAGATGACATCAAAGGCCATCTGGAAGGCGCAGACATGATTTTTATCGCTGCTGGCATGGGAGGGGGAACCGGAACTGGAGCAGCACCAATTATTGCCAAAATTGCACGTGAAATGGGTATTTTAACCCTGGGTATTGTAACTTCCCCCTTCCCCTTTGAGGGTAAAAAGCGCGCCGAAAATGCCACCTTGGGCATCAGACATCTAAAGGAATTTGTGGACACTTTAATCGTTATCCCAAACGAAAAGCTGTGCGAAATATACTCCGGCCTTACTTTGGTAGAGGCCTTTCACAAAGCGGATAATGTTCTTTACGAGGCTGCCAAGGCAGTTAGCGATATCATCAACGTTACCGGCCTGATCAATGTGGATTTTGCCGACGTAAAAACCATCATGCAAAACATGGGCTATGCCCTGATGGGTAGCGGATCTGCGGAAGGTGAAAACCGCGCCATAAATGCAGCCAGAGCCGCAATTGATAATCCTCTGCTCAGCCACATCAACCTTCAGGGTTGCCAGTCACTTCTACTGAATATCACCGCGGGACACGATATCCTGATGAGCGAATTTGACGAAGTATCAAACGTGATTGTAAACGAAACCGGCAAGGCAGCCAACATCATTATGGGTATTATTTTAGACGATGCCATGGCCGGAAAGATACGCGTTACCATTATTGCCACCGGTCTGGATAAAGAAGAAAAGGAAAAAACCATCGATTTTCCAGCTTTTACAGTTCACACAAATCCAAATCCTGTTCCCAAAACTCCCGACAAAGCTGCAGAGGCCGAGATTGAGGATATCTTTGCCCGTTTGAATATTAACCAACCCGCAGAAAAAGAAGAGAGAAAGGTTGCTGCGAATGAACCCAACCGAATTCCTACTTTGCGCACAGACGTCCCTTCTTTTTTGAAGGCACTGGATTAAATATGTAAATGTAATGGAAACAGGGATACACCCGTTAACCCGTTAACCATAAAATATACTCATCATAAACTCCTCCTTGTTTATGTGAACAAAGTCCTAACAAACACAAACCGTCGGCATCCCCCATGCCGACGTTCTTGTATTTTGCAACAACATTTTAAGAAAGTACTCTCTTTCACATTATACAAGATTTATATTTACAAGCCATAAATACTGATTATCTGGTCCCATATCTTAGCATAGAAGGAGAGAGAAATGGGACGACACAAACACAGCATTGAAGCAAGTACTTTGGAGGCTATTGAGCAAGTAATATCAACTTTACCCAATGGATCTGTGGTCAAGAAGCTGACAATACTATCGAGCTTTACCTGGCTCCGGACCGAAGAGATTGCTAAGGCATACCGAATTAACCCTCGTACTCTTTTCCGCTGGATCAATCAGTTCAGACTCAAGTTTGACAGCACGA
>DIXL01000068.1 GCA_002428685.1 Cloacimonetes bacterium UBA6081
TGAGTTGACAATGTGGAATCTGTATTACATATATGATGATGATCCTCAAGGAAATTGGATGTGTTTTCCCGTAATAGATGATGAATCTTTCATCACTATAGGTAATACGTCTTACCGCGCGGATAACATGCGGGCTTTCTTTTATGATTATGAAGGGGATCAATCTGATATGGTAAGTGCCTCCTTCAAATGGTATAATCCTGCAGATCAATTTGGGGTTTATACTCATACACCAAACAGTGTAATCAGTTGGCATTATATGCACGGGATTGATGCCGATAAAGGCTTTCTTGGCTACAAAGTATTATTTAGCGATCCTACAGAGACAGATAGGTTCCACGGTTATCATGTGCTTCCCGAAGCATGGGTTGAAGTTCCTGAACACACAGTAGAGAATTGGATAGGATATTTCTTACCTGAGACGCAAACTCCTCAAGCAGCTTTTGGTACTTACCTGGATGAGTTGTATTATATCCAGCATAAGGACTGGACAATGGCACGAACAATGATTAAACGAGGGGCACCATGGATAGCTATTGGAGACACACTGACCCTATCATACGGTGATATGGTGATAGTAAAGAGATTCTCACCACCCAGCATAGACCAGTTTCAATGGTCAAGTGGATCTCGTACTCAAAAATACATTCGTGAAATTCCTGAGTACTTTGAATTCAACAAGGAGCCAGAATATACTGCAGTATTTGTTCAAATGGACTCTCTTGCTAATATGAAAGAGATAGCTGTTATAAGCGATGGGCAGTGCTATGGCGCGGCTGTGGTAAATGGAGAAACAGTAATGATTCCAGCATTTATATCATCTTTGCCGGATGGCTCAGAATTAGAAATAGTCACTTGGGACGGTGCAAAATCAAGTGCTAACTCCATCCCTATAAACCTTTTTGATCCAGACAGTGATGCATACATAAAATGCAGCTCTTTCGTAAAAAATAGTTCCGACCATTATCTGATTAAAATCGGATCAACGATTCAAGACACAGACGTACCTGCTACACTGGTATTAGGTATTGAGAACTACCCTAACCCCTTCAATCCCAGCACTACGATTAGCTACTGTGTTCCAGCTGATGGTGATGTAAGCCTCACTATCTATAACGCCAGGGGCCAATTGGTAAACACTTTGGTGAGTGAGCCCAAAACCAAAGGTAATTATCAAGTGGTCTGGGCTGGAAAAGACTCGAGAGGCAATTCTGTGGCTTCCGGCTTGTATTTCACCCGATTAGTGTCTGAAGGCAAATCCATTAGCAAGAAAATGTTGCTAATGAAGTAGAATAAACTAGGTTATATGGAGCGGTGCAAGTCATCGCTCCATACCTGAAGAAAGGAACCTTTATGATAAAGTACATATTAGCATCCATACTACTGCTTCCATTGGCAGTATTTGGGATTATCAGACATGTGTCCCTAGATGGCACCCAGGCCTACACTTCCATTCAGACAGCCATCAACGATGCTCAAAGTGGAGACATAATACTGGTTCATCCGGGACGCTATATCGAGAATATCGATCTCTCCAATAAGCAGAACATTGTTTTAGCTTCCTTGGAATATACTTTAGGAGACACTACTTTCGTTAGTACCACGATCATCGATGGCTCTGCCAATGCGAATTCAACGGTTCTCTTCTATGAAAATGTAGTAGATATAACCCTTAGGGGATTCTCAATTACTGGTGGTAGCGGCTATGATTATTATAATGGTGAATCTCCCCGTCAAGTTTTCGGGGGGGGGATTTTCATCTACTCAAATTGTTCAGCCACTCTGAAAAATCTATATGTTTACGGGAATAAGGCCTCAATGGGAGGTGGAATAACCGTATTACAAACCAATACTATTGCCCTCAACAATGTAAGTGTCCATAATAACATTGCAAGATATACAGGAGGTGGGCTTCACATAGGCAGTTCTCCACAGAATGGAGCACCAACTGTGATATTCTCACAAATAGACAGGTGTAGCATCTATAACAATTTTGCCCAGTGGGGAATGGATATACACTGGCACTATATACATTATGGCACAGTTTCTATCTATCTGAAAAAGTTCACAGTGCCTACCTATGAGCGCTATTATGCCGATCATTATGATGCGGGTTATGATACCAGCCCCTATGTGGTGTTTGACATCCAGGAAGCCTATCTGCAGCCGATTGATGCGGATATATATGTGAGCCCTGCCGGTAGTGATAGTAACGATGGGCTTACTCCGTCCACAGCCCTTAAAACACCCTCGCTGGGAATGCAGAGAATAGCAAGTAATCCCAATACCCCACATACAGTCTATTTGCTGGAGGGAGAACATCACAATGTGATGATGGGGGAGTATATACCTATAGCCATAAAGGATTATACTACACTCAAAGGTGTTTCTGAAAGCCAAACGAGATTGTATGCAGAAGATTTGGTTGAGGGAACTGGTGCGGTTACAATGGGAATTCAGCGGTTTGGGATGGGTTTGAAAGATCTTAGCATCTCTACCAATATGGCTTCCGCTCTTTTCAGTTGGGAGATCTTCGATTGTCAGCTAAGCGACATAACTATCGAGGATTGCTCTACAAACAAGTGGATTGTGGGTTTGGGCTATATAAACAGTACCTTCTCATTACAGAACATCACCATGAAAAACAACACCGCTTTCCATTATGATTTCGGGATGAACATTAAGGGAGCGGTGATCAAGATGGATAACATCGTGATTAGGGACAGCCGGGTACCAAGCTATAATCCTTACTGGTATCAGAGAGGGTGTGGAGCATTTGATATTGCCGTGCGGGATACTCTGATAATTAGCAATAGCAAGTTCATAAACAACACCCACTATTCCGAAGATGGCTTTGCCAATTACAGGATAAGTTCAGGACCGCAGTTCGCACCCGTGATAATACTGGATAACTGTCTCTTTGCGAATAATACAACCAGCGGAGGGGTCCGCGACATAGATATATTCTTTGGCCATAGCTCAGATATTATTAATTGTACTTTTGCCAATAACACAGGCACCTATCCGGATTATATGCTGATGGGAACAAATACTAACAAGTTTGTAAACTGCATTTTTTCAAACAATAGCAATTCCTATGACATACGTACTACAGAGCAAACCACTATAGAGAATTGCCTGTTCAGCAGATCGACAAACATGTATCGAGTTTACAATGATGCATCATTGACGTGGGGGTCTAACAATATCATTAGCGCAGACCCATTGTTTGTGGGAGGAGAACCAAGCAACATTACATATTACTATCTCTGTTCGGATGATGGCAATGGATACTCACCTGCCATTGATGCCGGGACAATAAGTCCTTATGTGCTCCCCCAGAGTTATACTGTGCCACTCTATGACGCATTTGGTAATCCAAGAATATATGGATCGGGCATAGACATAGGTTGTTATGAATCTCCAGGATACACAGGTATCGAGGAGGATGTAAATCCCCCAGTCAGTGGTCTGCTATTAACAAACTACCCTAACCCCTTCAATCCCAGCACTACGATTAGCTACTGTGTTCCAGCTGATGGTGATGTAAGCCTCACTATCTATAACGCCAGGGGCCAAATTGTAAACACTTTGGTGAGTGAGCCCAAAACCAAAGGCAATTATCAAGTGGTCTGGGCTGGAAAAGACTCGAGAGGCAATTCTGTGGCTTCCGGCTTGTATTTCACCCGATTAGTGTCTGGAGGCAAATCCATTAGCAAGAAAATGTTGCTAATGAAATAGGACAGTATTATGAGTAAACCTATGCTGCTTATCATTCTGCTTGTAGCCATGATTTTGGCTTGGGGCTGCAAAAAACCTGAGACCGAACCGGTGGAACAAGCCCCAAAATATGAATTCCGGAAAGACGGCATACTGGAGATTATTGGTCAAGATAATGCAGTTAAAACCAGCTTTGAGATTGAGATTGTACAAAAAGAAGAAGAAGTGATGCGCGGCCTAAAAAACCGCGATAAAATGGAGGCAAACCAGGGAATGCTATTCATCTTTGCTAATCCGGATTATTACGATTTCTGGATGCAAGATACCTATTTGCCCCTGGATATGCTATTCATTGGTGCCGACAAAATCATATTCCAAATTCACGAAAATGCACAGCCTTTCAGTGAAGAGCGCATTTCTCCCATAAAGCCAAACAGCTATGTTTTGGAACTAAATGCCGGAATAGCTGCAGCCCAAAAGATAAAAACCGGAGACAGGATTTCATGGAAAAATTTACCGTAACAGTCCTTGTGGCAATCGCCTTGCTCATGTTCAGTTGCAAGGGAAAATCAGTTGGTGATGATGGGGTGGAAAGTCAGAATGAACAGGAATGGACAGATTCACCGGAAAATACTGATCAGACGGAATCCACAACGGAGGCCACAGTAGATATCTCGGAACTGAAAGCCTATCAATACAGTTGGTCTGAAAACGACAAAATGCCGCCTTTGGTTATTGTGATAGACGATTTTGGCCAAAGCAGCGGACAATTACTGGAAGATTTTGCGGCTCTGCCCCGTGAAATAGCTTTTGCCATATTGCCCGATTTGCCCCACTCTCAAACGTCTGCCCGCCTTGCCGATAAAACCAGTCATGAAGTGCTGATCCACGTTCCAATGCAGCCGGTGGATAATAGTGCCAATCCCGGAAAACGCTATATCAAAAGCGGAATGGAGCAAGCCGAGATTGCGGATTTGTTACAAGAATTTTATGCGCAAATGCCCAATGCTATTGCCGCAAACAATCATATGGGTAGCGCAGCAACGGCAGATTATGCTACTATGAATTATGTTTTACAAGAATTGGACGAACTGGGATTGTTCTTTTTGGATAGCGCAACCACAGGGAAAAGTGCAGTGCCTGCTGCGGCTTTAAAACTTGGGCAAAAAACGGCGAAGCGCGATATCTTTTTGGATGTACCGGATAATAGCGATGCCACTTTGATTGGCAAAATCCAGTCTTTGGGCAAATACAAAGGTCGCAATGAACCGGTGGTGATTATAACGCATTGCCATACACGCGATAAACTGATCGCCCTGCAGAAATTTATTGCTCAGATAAGCGATATGGGAATTGAACTGATCCCACCCAGCAAAATGTATAAAAAGCTGGCATCACCAGCATAAATAGCTACTTCATGCCAAACCAGTTAGTATCGTTCAGGTCGGCCTTAAACTGCTGTTTGTCTTCTGCTCCGGCTATCTTTTTTCCGGCTTCTTCAGCCAAAGTGTAATATTTATTATACAGCTCTTTGTTCGCTAAAAGTGCCTGAACCCTGGCCATAGCTTCATAACAATAGGCCAGGTCCCAGTCTTCCGGTTTAATCTCTTCCATCCAGCAGCATATGAGAAGGAGTAAACTAGTGTTGTGTCAAACTTGGT
>DIXL01000107.1:0-2405 GCA_002428685.1 Cloacimonetes bacterium UBA6081
TGAGTTGACAATGTGGAATCTGTATAATACTATATTTCAAGCAAGATTAATAGCGTTTTTGTCTCCCAAGGTTGCTTTCGTGCCCCGTGTATTAGTAGAAGCTAAAAAATGGAGGAACCAACATGAAAGCAACAAGAGCAAACCTACTGGGTGAATTCACCGGAAAACTGGATGGGTTAATTTATTACCGCAGGCGTAATAACGGCAAACTGTATGTCCGACGCCAATGGAAATTTGAAAATCATCCCGGACAAGCGCGGTTTGCAAGTGCACAAAGGGCAATCTTTGCCTTGCAACCCTCGGAAGCTTACAAAAGCAACCTGAAAGACTATCTACTGCGCTACAATCTGCTGACGGAAAATGAGGGCAAACAGGCACAATACTGGGGAAACCTATATGTGAAGCTTATGTATGCCCTGCAAAAAGCCTATCCTGAAACGGTGGATTTGGCCTATCTTACCCGGGAGCAAATTGTTAGCCAAAACCTGCCGTGCCAAAGCATCAAAGCCGCTGTGGAGGCGGGTTTGCTGCCTGTGGTGAAAGGGTATGAGCGGTTTGATAGGGAGATTTGAACAAGGGGCGAAAGGGACGCGGCCATAATTACATGGCAATAAACCCGGATATGAAACCTAACTCCAGCACTTATTTGGGATTTATTCTTTACTATTGCCGTATTGCAGTTTCACCTGCCGGATCATGGCATCCAGAATCAGTTCGCCGGTTTCCTGCACGTCGAAGGGTTCAAAGCCCAGGTATTTATCCCATTGCCCCAGCAGGTAGTCGTGGCTAACAATGCGGTAAACCTTGTTTGGATCAAGTTCTTCGCCGTTTATTTCGTAGATCTGTTTTTCATGGCCATGTCCACCTTTGCAAATCTGGGTAGTCCAACCTTTGGCACCGGTTTGCACAATGTCATAGGGTTTTTCCTGGGCATTGCGTTTGTTCAGTTCATCCATGGTCAAAAGGTCGCGTCCATAGCAGGAAAACAGCACCACGTAATTGCCAAAGGGGATTAGTTCATGCATGTCTTTTAGGGTTACCGGCCCCGCGGGTATCACTTTGCGGAGGCCGCCGTTATTGATTATTGCCAAATCCGGTTTGTAGGCTTCTTGATATTCTGATTTCAGGGCTTCTGCCATCCAGCGTGAAACGGTTGTTTCTTCAAATTTGTTAGGTTGCCAGGTTTGCGGCAGAGTGGCGATGGTTTTGCCCAATTCGGTTTCCAGGCTGTCGGCAATCCCACGCACAAAATTGCTCAGCTTGGTTTGGGGCAAAACCTCAGGTTGCCACAAGGGAATCAGGGTGGTTTTTATTGACGCTATGCGGTCGGCAACCACATCCAGTTCCAGCTTGCCAAGCATTTCCAGATGGCTGCCTGCCGAGGCTATATAAATGCCGTTTACCGGCCAGGGCTCTTCTATCTGCACATGCGAATGGCCGCCGATAATCAGATCAACTCTGTTATCCAAAGTGGTGGCTAAAAGGCTGTCGGCTTCATAACCAAGATGGGTAAGCAGAATTATCAGGTCGGTTTCGGCATCCAGCTTGTCCAGATACATGTCCACGGCCTGTTTATAGGGCTGGATTTGGATATCTTTCACGTTTTCGCGTTTCACCCGCTCGGCCAGGTCGGTCATCGTTAAGCCCATAATGCCAATTTTTAGCGAATCACGCTTGATGATCTGATAGGGAAGGCCGATTGTGGTGCCGTACTGCGAACGCAGGTTCGTGCTGATAAAAGGGTATGTGGCAAGCTCCCTGAGGTTTATTGTGTTCTCGTAGCTGTAGTCAAATTCGTGGTTGCCAAAGACGGTGGCTTCCAATTCCAGCATATTGAAGGCTTTAATCACCGCTCCCCCGATTACGCCATCGTAGGGCATGGAGGCAAAAACGCTGCCTGTTTGTTGGTCACCGGCATCCAGGTAAATGGAACGCGGGGCTTTTTTACGCTCTTGTTTCAGGTAATAATCCAAAGTTTCATAACCACCCAGATAAGCGATTTTATCGCCAGATTTTATGGTTCGAGGGATATATGCTCCATGTGAGTCGTTGGTGTGCAAAATGGTGATGGGAACCGCGAAAAGCATACTCACTGTTCCCATGATGGTGATCAATGCTATTAGTAGCCAAGATGATTGTTTAATTCTCATTGCAAAAACCTCATTTTTTTATAGGTAATGTGTCGCCCACAAGGGGCTTAGTCTTTACTGCCACGGGTTCCTGGGGTTCCGCTATCGCTCCACCCCAGGCTATGGAATTTCGCCCTTCCAGGGCTTTCAAAGATCTGCGCACTTCCAGGCACTATCACTCGTCTCTTCCTGTTCATCACATTATCTCTTTATCTCTTTATCTCTTTATCTCTTTATCTCTTTATCTCTTTATCTCTTTTTACTCTTTTACTCTTT
>DIXL01000107.1:2484-7308 GCA_002428685.1 Cloacimonetes bacterium UBA6081
AATCTGATCTACATGATCCACCTGAACAGGCCATTAATTTATAATTTCCTTATCTCTGCGCTGAAATAGCGTTTCCATCTGCGCCAGGTCTTCCGGAGTATCTATGCCAATTCCCTGATACTCAGTTTCCACCATCCGGATAGGGATACCGTTTTCCAGGGCACGCAGTTGTTCCAGCTTTTCTATCCGCTCCAAAGTGCTTTGCGGAAATCTGACAAAACGCCACAGAGCTTCCCTGCTATAGGCATAAACACCTATGTGTCGGTAAAATATCATGCCTCCGATATTATCACGGTTATATGGGATGCAGCTACGTGAAAAGTAGAGGGCATTATTGCTGTTGTCAGCCACAACTTTTACCACATTGGGGTTAATTAGCAGATCAGGATCGGAAATAGGAGTCATCAGACTTGCCATTTGCACCACCGGAGATTGAAAAGCCTGGATCAGCTTTGCCAGAACCTCAGTTTCAATCAGGGGTTCATCGCCTTGCACATTCACAATCAGTTCTGCTTCAGGTAGGTATTGCAGGGCTTCGGCAATGCGGTCTGTTCCGCTTTGGTGCTCTTCTGAGGTCATTATCACATTTCCTCCGAAACCAATAACCGTATCTACAATCTTATCATGATCGGTGGCAACGGAAACATTGTTAAACAAGCCGCTGTTTAACACCCGTTCGTAAACATGCTGGATAATGGGTTTACCGCCCAGAATTGCCAAAGCTTTTGCCGGAAAACGGGTGGAAGCATAGCGGGCGGGAATTATGGCAACTACATTCATTTGGTCTCCTTGGCGGCATTTTTGTGCAGCCAGATTAGCAGGGCAGAACTATCGGTGTAGTTTATCCCCGGAATCCGCATAGCCTGGCCAATACTTTTAGGCTTAATCAGGCTAAGTTTTTCGCGGGCTTCATAGGCAACATTGGGGATGCTGTGAAAGTCTGTTCCAAAGGGTATTTCGATGTCTTCTGCCTTGCGAAAGCGCAGCAGTTCTTCTTCCATACGGCTCAGATAGCCTTCGTATTTAATCTCCAGCTCCAGGCGATTTTGGATATCGGGGCTTAAATCCGGCAGGATTACAAACCCATAAGCCGGTAAATCGGTGAACTTTATCTCGGGTCTTTTCAGCAATTGCGCAAAGCGGATCGGCTCTTTGATGTCATTCCTGGCCAAACAGTTGCTGTTATGTAGTTTGGCTTTTTCACGCTCTTTAATTTCCAGCATTTGGCAATAGCGTTGCCAACGGACGTCATCCAACAAACCAAGCTTGTGAGAGATGGGCATCAAACGCTCATCGGCATTGTCCTGACGCAGCAGCAAACGGTATTCTGCCCTGGAAGTGAACATGCGATAGGGTTCATTGGTACCGCGGGTAATCAGGTCGTCAATCAACACCCCGGCATAGGCTTCGCTGCGGGAAAGAATCAGCGGGTCTTTGTGCTGTAAAGCAAGGCTGGCATTGATTCCGGCTAACAAACCCTGGGCCGCGGCTTCTTCATAGCCGGAGGTGCCGTTTATCTGTCCGGCCAAATATAGCCCCTTTATCTTCTTGCATTGCAAGGTGTTGTCTATCTCTTCGGGGCTGATAAAATCGTATTCTATGGCATAGGCATAACGGAGTATCACAGCCTTTTCCAGGCCCGGAATGCTGTGCACAATCTGCTCCTGAATTTCCGGCGGAAGCGAGGTGGAAATGCCATTTACATAGCCTTCGAAGGTATTGATGCCTTCTGGTTCAATAAATACCTGATGGCTGTCCCGTTGGGGAAATTTGACAATCTTATCCTCTATGGAAGGGCAATAGCGCGGGCCTATGCCGGTAATAATTCCGGAGTATAACGCAGACTGATCAAGGTTTTTCCTGATTATAGTGTCAGTAACTTCTGTGGTGCGGCTGAGATAGCAGCAAACCTGATTGGTAAGTTTGATGTCTCTGTAGTATGAAAAGCCCTGGGGATCAGGATCTCCCGGCTGAGCTTCCAAGGCACTATAGTCCAAGCTGCGTAAATCTATCCGGGGTGGAGTTCCGGTTTTAAAGCGGCGCACCTTTAGGCCATGTTCACCCAAAGAAAGCGAAAGTTGATCGGCTGCTGGCTCACCGCTGCGTCCTCCGCTGAAGCTGATTTTGCCGATGTGGATTTTGCCTTTTAGAAAGGTGCCGGTTGCCAGAATAACCTTGGGGGCAAAGTATGCGCGGCCGATTTGACTTATGACGCCTATAACAGCCCCGCCTTCTACGATAAGCTCTGCTATGTTGGCTTCGATAAGATGCAGATTGGTAATGCTTTCCAAGCTTTCTTTCATCAGGCAGTGGTATTGGCTGCGGTCATTTTGCGCACGTGGAGCCCAAACAGCAGGGCCTTTACTGCGGTTCAGCATCCGAAAGTGGATGCCGGATAAATCTGCCACGCACCCCATTTCACCGCCCAGCGCATCAATTTCTCGTGCCAGATGCCCTTTGGCAGGGCCGCCTATGGAAGGATTGCAGCTCATGCGTCCCACGGCTTCCAGTTTGATGGTGAAAATGGCCACATCAAGTCCCAAACGGGCAGCGGACAGAGCTGCTTCTATGCCTGCATGACCTGCACCTACTACGATGAGGTCATACGAGCTAAGGCATTCAACAGCAAGTGGTTTATTGTTAGTCATTGAAAATAATTTCAAGCATTGTTAGGACAACAGGAATTAAATAGGGCTGGATTCCCGCCTCCGCGGGAACGACAATGGTTTTCATCATCCGAATTTTAGCTTAGTTTACTGTGAAACCAGGCAAAAACAGGATCAAGCCCTGTATTATTGAGCGCGGAGACTGGGAAAATCGGTTCGCTGCGCAAGCCAAGTTCCTTGCCCAAAGCGGTTACGGTTTTTACAATTCTGGTTTTGGGAATTTTATCGGCTTTGGTAGCTACGATGCAGTGGTCAATTTCCCTAAGGCGCAGTATTTCCAGCAACTGAATGTCCTTTTTATCGGCAGGATGGCGGATATCCACCAGCACCACGATGCTTTTCAGCTGCGTCCGCTGTTCAAAGTAATTGCTCACCATTTTGCGCCATCTTTCTTGTTCGGCCTGGCCAACTTCCGCAAAGCCATAGCCGGGCAAATCGGTTAATTGCAGGAAACCAACTTCATCGCTGTCCTCTACCTTGTAGCGGGTTAAAAAGAAATTGAGCAATCTGGTTTTGCCGGGGTGCGAAGAGGTTTTAGCCAGGCCATGATGACCGGTCAATAGATTTATCAGGGTAGATTTGCCCACATTACTGCGTCCTGCAAAGGCAAATTCCGGATAGGCGGAAGCGGGGTAGTCGGCAGGTTCAACCGCACTTTTTACATAGAAGGACTGCACAAATCTAATCATGTTTAAAAACCACGCTACTGCGTTCTGATTCGCAGATTTCTACTTCGCAGATGCTGGCTGGATGGGCAGCAAGTTCTTTATCCATGCGCTCATAGATATATCTGGCCAGGTTTTCGGAGGTGGGATTCATGCCGTTTAAACTTGGCACATCGTTTAGGTAGGCATGATCCAGTTCGTCCAGAATGCTTTGTAAAATGCTTTTGATAATCCCAAAATCCATGGCCATGCCAATTTCGTCCAGTTTATCTGTTTTCAGACCAACCCGAACTTTCCAGTTATGTCCATGCAGATTGCTGCAGGCACCAAGGTAGCCACAAAGCCGGTGAGCAGCGGAAAAGGTATCGGTTACACTTAAGTAAAACATATATGCTCCAAGTGGTTAGAAGTATTTCTTTCTGATAAACACCAGCACCAGGATAATGGAAAGCATGATGGAAAGTCCCATCACAAGGGCAAAGGCGTAACTGCTTTCCTGAAAAGGCAGATGCACATTCATGCCATAGATACTGGCTATCAGAGTTGGCAAAGCTAAAATTATGGTAATAGAGGTTAAAAACTTCATCACCACATTCAAATTATTGGAGATCATAGAGGCAAAAGCATCCATCATTCCGCTTAAAATGCTGCTGTAGATATTGGCCATTTCGATGGCCTGTTTATTTTCGATAATTACGTCGTCTATCATATCTTCCGCTTCGGGATCATTCATCAGCCAACGGGAACGCTGCAAGCGTTCCAGAATTATCTCGTTGGATTTGAGGGAAGTATTAAAGAAAACCAGTGATTTCTCCATGCGCAACAGCCTGATCAGCTCTTTATTTCGCATGGATTGATGCAGTTCATTTTCAATTTGCGTGGTGCGCCGGTTTATTTCTTTTAAAAACTTCAGGTAATAGATGGCAGTGCGGAGGTTTATATTCAGCAGAAAACTTTGCGGAGTGATGTCAAACGCTTTATGCTTGCCATCCAGATATTGAGTTAGCACCTCGTTATCGTAAAAAGACACAGTTATCAGTTTATCATCTGCGAAAATTATCCCCAAGGGAGCTGTGGCAAAGGATACACTGGCAGTTCTGTGCTTGTAGTATATCGGAACCCGCAGAATGATCAGCATAATTTTATCTTCCCATTCCAAACGGGCAATTTCGTCTGCATCCTGCAAGTCGGTGATAAAATCTTCCGGCAAATCAAACTTGGTGATTATTTTGGAAGATTCTTCCGGTGAGGGATTCTCCAGATGTATCCAAAACGCTTCATCCATTGTTATTGCAGGGATAAACCGCTGCTTGACCACTTTGAAAACGTGAATCATGAGAACCTCCTTTCCAGACTTTTTACTAATCCCAATTTTCTAAGGGGCTGCTTTTGTGGCAAGAAAAAACTTAGGGGGTGGTAAGTAAAGGGATTGAAGCTAAGCTGCTTATACATTGTCGTTCCCGCGGAAGCGGGAATCCAGCTTTAGAATTAGC
>DIXL01000015.1 GCA_002428685.1 Cloacimonetes bacterium UBA6081
AATAACTAGCAAACAGTGCAATAAGCTTGCTGCCAAAGAAATGAGTCTCCGACTCATCAGGGCGTGGTCTATAAAAAATTCATTCATTGTTTCATGTAAAAACCGTCCCGCTGGGACTCAGATGATATCTTTGAAGAACTTTACGCTATCTTAAATAACATCCCGATGGGACTAAAGGGGTAGAAAATCCGGTTTCAACCGGTGCCAGGATGATAGGTGTGGTGATTTATCCCACGTCCGAGGGATATTCAAAACATTAGATTATAATTCCCTGCTTGCCTAAGTGGCATGTTCCATTAAGCTATCTGTATAATTAATCATTACCTGCAATAGGGAGACATCATGAATGGAATAGTGTTTTTCAAAACAACCGATCTGCCCTTAATTAAACAATTCTATAGCAAGGTCTTGGAGCTGCCGGAATGGTTGGATCAGGGAACCTGTGCCATATTTAAAATTGGTAACCAGTTGATTGGTTTTTGTCAGGGAGAGTTTGCAGAAACTGCCGGAACCATCACTTTCTTTCTTGCTTCACGCTACGAAGTGGATGCCGCATACAGTAAATTTAAAGAGATTGCAATATCCCAGCCTCAACCCAATCCGGGGTATTCGGTTTACCATTTTTGGGGCAGAGATCCGGAGGGTCGCAGCCTGGAATTCCAGTGTTTTGAACATGCCCTGAAGCCTCATTTAGCATTGGATGAGGGCTTGGCGTCCCGCCGCAGCATCCGCAAATATTTGGCCGAACCGGTAGAAGAGGCATTGCTAAATCAAGTTTTTGAATTGTGCCGCTATGCACCCACAGCCAATAATGCTCAAAGTTATTATTATATAGTGATAAAACAGCAGGACATACTAAGCAAGATAGTTGCTCTGCGGGGCCCAGCCGGAGACCCAATTTTAGCAGCACCCTATGCCATAGCGGTTGCTTCCAGGGGAAATGTCTCACGTCGCAAGGTTCAGGATGCCTGCATCGCTGCCTACCATTTACTACTGGCTGCCAAAGCCTATGGACTGGGCACCTGCTGGGTTACAGACATGGATAAGGACGAGGTGAAAGAGCTGTTGGGGGTTCCCAAAGATGATTATATTGCCTGTTTAACACCTATTGGATTCCCTGCAGAAAGCTTTAGCTTGCCCAAAAGGCACGAAATAGCAAGCTTTGTGAGGCAGTTGTGAAGCAAGTTCTGTTCCTTACCAGACGCATTCCTCAACCTGCCATGGAGCGTTTACAGGAAGTGTTTGAACTTAAGGTGAATCCCCGGGACAGGGCTTTAACCCAAGCAGAGCTGATTGAAGGTGTCCAAGAGGCCTCTGCCTTGTTATGCATGCTTACAGACAACATAAGTAAAGCCGTGATGGACGCTGCGCCAAACCTGAAAGTAATTTCCAACTATGCAGTTGGCTACAATAACATAGATCTTGACTATGCCACAAACAAGCGAATAGCCGTGTGCAATGCACCGGGGGTGTTAACCGAAAGCACAGCCGATTTAACCTGGGCTTTGATTTTGGCTACCTGCCGCAGAATTACCGAAAGCGAAGCCTATTTACGGGCAGGGAAGTTCTTGTCTTGGGAGCCTATGATGATGTTGGGGCAGGATGTGTTCGGTAAAACGCTGGGTATTCTGGGAATGGGACGCATTGGAATGGCCGTTGCCAAAAGAGCTAAAGGTTTTGAGATGCAGGTTATTTACCACAGCCAGTCTGTGAAAGAATCGGATTTGGCATTCAAGGCCAAAGCTGTGGATTTGGAAACCTTGCTAAAGGAATCGGACATCCTGTCTATTCATGTGCCCTTAACTCCTGAAACCAAACATTTGCTTGGCCGCAAACAGCTTGAGCTGATGAAACCTTCCGCCGTGCTGATAAATGCAGCCCGTGGGCCAATTGTGGACGAAAAAGAATTGATCAAAGCCCTGCAGCAAAAGCGTATTTTTGGGGCTGGACTGGACGTTTATGAGCGAGAACCCCATATCCCGCCGGAGCTAATGGCCTTGGAAAATGTAGTTTTACTGCCTCACATCGGTTCTGCCAGCATCAGCAGCCGCAATGATATGGGCTTATTGGCTGCAGAGAATGCAATTTGCATAATTGAAGGCAGAAAAGCACCCTCACAAATTAATGTTTTTGATAAAAACTAAGATTTTACTTGACGATAATGAAGCGAGTGTATTACCTTGTTTTATTCAGAATTAACATATAAAAAACAACAAAAAAAGGAGTTGACACTATGAAGAAGATTCAGCTAACCCTGCTCATCACAGTATTCTTCGCTAGCAGTTCCTTGCTTTTCGCCGGAGGTTTTGCCCTTTCCGGAGTCGGTTCTCGCGCCACATCCATGGCCGGTGCATTTCGTGCTTTGTCCGATGATGCTACTGCCATGTATTGGAATCCTGCCGGACTTGGCTTTATGGAAGAAAACTCTGTCGATTTAGGCGGAACATTCATCCTTCCTTCCAGCACTTGGGATCCCACCGGAACCGCCCTTACCGGAATCCCTGGCTTTGCTGCCAAAGAATATGATGCTGAAAAAAGCTTGCGTTCTTTCCCCAGTTTATTTGTTACTATGGCCAAACATCCCAAGCTGAAATATGGGCTTGGCGTGTATGTTCCTTATGGTCTTGGCACCACATGGGATAACTATAATGAAGTGCTTTTTGGCATCAGCAGTCCCGATTTTCCTAAGGAAGAGATGATGAGCAGTATCGCAATTGTTGATATTCATCCTAGCTTTGCCTACCAGATCACACCTTCTCTTTCTGCAGGATTGGGCATCAGTGTCATGTATGGAATGATAGACATTGCCAAACTTCAATTTCCCTTTACCGGTGTTGCCCCAGCCTATTACAGCTATGGAACCCCCAAGACAACAGACCTAAGCGGCAGTGGCATGGGTTTTGGCGCAAACTTTGGCTTCCTCTTCAAACCCATGGACAAGCTTTCCCTGGGTATTTCGGGTAAAATCCCCAGCGAAATTTCCCTGGATGGCGAAGTGGAAACTTACACCTGGAGTGCTCCTGACACCATGAGGGGGGGAGTTTATGACATCGAATCCGCCTTAAAGCTTCCCGGTGAAATTGGCCTGGGTGTATCCTACAAAGTGATGCCCAATTGGCTGGTTAATCTGGATTATGCTTACACCATGTGGGATCGTCTGGAAGAAGTGGTTGTGGATTTCGAAATTCCCAACGTTGGCTTGATGCAGGATAAGCTCTTCTTCAATTGGAAACCTACCTCCAGATTCAGTCTGGGAACAGAATATGTAATGGGGGTCAATGCCTTCCGCGCAGGAGTTCATTATGATCAAAGCCCTATTCCCCAAAAAACCCAAACACCTACCCTGTCCGATGTTGGAAACAAGATCAGCAGTAACCTTGGTTATGGCAGAACGTTTGGAAAATTCAGCTTGGATGCAAACTTTCAGTATGTAAGCTTCACCGAACGCGAAGTAACCGCTACAAACGTAGATGCTGCAAGCCACATGCCTACCAATATGATGGGCACCTTCAATGCCAATTCCATCTCTGGAAACATAGGATTGGGTTACAGATTCTAATACCCTAATTTAGTTATGCACGAGGAAAAGAGGAAAAAGCAGAGAAAAGATTTTTAAACACAGAGAAAAGCAGAGAAAAGCAGAGAAAAACAGAGATAAGCAATATAATTAACAAAGAGGAAAAGAGGAAAAGAGGAAAAAAACAGAGATAAGCAATATAATT
>DIXL01000096.1 GCA_002428685.1 Cloacimonetes bacterium UBA6081
TAAAAAAATGGGGGGATGCCTCTTTAATCCTTTATGTTGACTAAGAATGTGAAAATAAACGTTCATTGAGTGGCTACTATCATCGTAGTAGTTAATTGAAATGCTATTGAGAGTGTTGTTCGTTTCAATAAGATCAGCTTCTCTAATCAAGGTTTCACTCGGGTAAATGGTTAAAAAATAAGTGTTTTCATATTTGAGATCAGAGTGAAAATTTTCACTAAGCGAACTTTCAGGTATAGAACAAGTTCCAGTATCATCTGTATAATGAGGGATATCATAGTTTACAACTGCTACGTCTGGCATAAGTTCAGTATAAGGATAATCAAAATCAGTTGATGAGGAAGTTCCATAAACTTTCCCCGCAACAGTGCAATCAAAAGCATATTGTCTAAGATCCCATACTGACCTAATTTCACCAGTTATAACATCAACCAAAACTGTGTAGTCAGCAAACTTTTCAGGGTTGGGATCTGGTACTCCAAGGATGTAGCAGAGATGATACACGTTGTCTTTTCCTTTAGCATACGCAATCCTTGGATTATATGGATTTATCTTGATAGTATCGGGATAATTCAGGTTCTCAACGTAGTAATTCTTAACATGTTCGATTGCCTCTTCTTCCGATATAACTCTACCTATAGGAACTTGCGGGATATCAACGGCTGAGTTGCCAATGTGGAATATTCTATTATCTTTATTATATGACATACCTATCAACCCTCCGCTTTCTATCCTATACCCATTAATAATTTGGACAAAGTCTGTTCGTGCAAACATATTATTGTTAGAAATTGCAGTAGCGGTAAGCTGATTTTTAGTAGCATAGGTATAGGGTAGAATTTTATCTACTATCCTTTCGAATGCTTGCCTAACAAGCAGGGTGTCTTGATCATTTGAGATCGTGATATCAGAAAAGATTCCTCTGAAACTTCCTAACTGCATCGAATCGTAGTTATATTCAATTGTACCACCAAATCCCGTGTCAGCCTTAAATCTTTCGGACAAAGCTTTAAGCTCCTTTGTCTTGCGCCAATGCTCTTCATTTTCGTTGGTATCCTCGCTGGCATAGATGGCAGAAAAAGCCATCATCATCATCATCATCAGGATGATGATTAGTAATCTTGTTTTCATTGTTTCTCCTTTTTTGTTAATTTAGGTTTGTTCTTATGTCGGTTCACAAAGAACCAACGCACCATACACTTTATGTGTTACATTGCTTGCAAAACCTATGTTTCATTGTGCCAAATAAATGTCAAACCATTTCACCTCTGGATATTCTGGATAGGCGGAAACCTGTGTTTGTTGCAGATTCCTGCCTGTGCAGAACAAGGGCTCTATTTAGATGATTTTGATACTTGCGGCTCAGAAAAGGCTGACACTGCCATCACTACATCAATCCCGTTATCTATAACACTTAATCCGGGTTTTGTTCTACCATCAAACCCATCCATCACATTGGCACCGCTGAAGGCAAAATGGATGATGCCATCCGGGGTATCGGGACTGCCGATATCTACTATTATGTCATAATCTCCCACTGCATCTGCTGCAGAAGATGGTGTAGTCCAAATCAATCCGCTCCATTCACCTGTTGGACCGGTGGTTACATTTGTGATGGGAGAAAAGCCATTGGCATAGAAACTGCTGAGGCCAGTAACAAGTGCCCCATCCGTGTAAGTGTAGCTGCCATGATTTATCACATAGATGTTTATCCTGGTATTCTGGGGGCAATCGCTAATCTTCACATGCACAGGTTCATTCAAGCCAAAGTAATTCTTGGCTTTATTCGCAGAGCTGATGCTCTCTATAGTTGGATTGAAATTTAAGCCCCAGTTAGAGTATTCTTCTGATATAATTTTTTGTGCGTCCAAATCAGTATGTGCCATCAGTAAATTGTAATAATAGCGGGGTTTATATCTTTCTAAATTGCCATTATCAACAGTAGACAGTACGCTTAAAAGTATTAGATCAAAATTTTGAGGCGAGCTCAAAGCTCCCAATCGTAAACGTATTATGTCCCAAGCACTCGCAATTGGCATGCGATTATGATACCAAGAATAAAATTCTTCGTTAAGTGGTAAGCTTTGAGGATTAAAGTTCTGATCTGCATGAACAAGAGAGACATCATAAAATGAAATGTCGTATGGGTTGTTCATCCATCTACGTGCTGTACTATTGATGCCTCGTGTTAACCAATATTCTGCAAAGGCTTCGTCCATAGACTCCTTAATCATTTCATTAGCGGGATTGTTTAGATCATCAGACAGCATGTGATCTGTCATTTTTTTGTATGTGAAGAAGTGTGATAACTCATGTCTAATACTATATGGATTTAAACCATTAACTAAACCGATACTTAGATTAGGGGCGGGCAGGAACATTCCTTCAGAACCATTCGGAAGATACGAACAATCATTATGTATTGTTGGATAAGGCATGTTATGGAAACCTGGGTATATCCCTCGGAAGTATTTATCCTGTTCAACTAAGTGATAATATATGTTGGCAGCATATTCTGAATTAAGATTTCCTATCGGTATTAGGTCAGATATAATCGTCTCATAATTTAAAGGGCCAGTTAGCGTACAATTGTTAACACTCAATACTCCAACAGCATTCCACGACTCTATTCTACTTCTAGTGTTCTCTAACTTTACTTCATACGATATATCAGGTGGGTAAGAAAACGTTACAATACCAAATTCGTTGGTAGAACCTGATTCGCTCCCATTAGTAACAGATATACCTTCCATAGGCTTTTCAGGGGGATTTGTTGGAAGGAATGCCATACTTGTAGGTCTGTATGTTTTCCCTGAAATTGAATAAGTATTATTATGGAATGAATTTAGAGGCCTATCAATAATTTCAGATGTTTCTACATCAATGTAGAAAGCATGATTCCAGAAGGTCATATACCAATACAAACGGTATGCGCAGATTTTCCCATTTATCAGGAATGTTGCATATCCAATATCAGGACCTTTCATGTGTAACGCCAGATCAATATTATAAAACTCAGATCGTTCATAGGCATCTATCAGTTTGATTTTAGCTTCATCTTTACTGACAAGAATTGGAACAGAATCTGTGGATATATTAGAGGACGAATCAGTTATAATAAAGATGTCTTTATTAGGTAAATATGTTATAGATAGTGTATTTCCTCCTGTAATAATATGGTATCCATTTATTATCTGTGTGTATTTTGTGTTTGCAGAAACAGGGCTTATTTCTATTCTATCCCTTATAAGTTGGTTTTCTTTAGCGGAAAGATACGGTATGATTTTATTAAGTACAACTTCAAAAACTTGCCTCATATAGGTTGTGTCGTTGTATGCTACGACCTTTATGTCAGAGAATTTTCCATTAATCTGTGAAATCTTCGTGTCTGTATATCGGTAAGTGAAACTCCCCTCAAACCCCGTCTCCGCCTTGAACCTTTCAGCAAGAACATTTAGTTCTTGAGTTTTGCGCCAATACTCTTCATTTTCGTTGGGATCCTCACTGGCAAAGATGGCAGAATAAGCCATCATCATCAGCAGAAGGATGATTAGTGATCTTGTTTTCATGGTTTCTCCTTTTTTTTGGTTTTTGTTAGTTCTTCTGTCGACCCTTTTTGAACCAACGTTTATTACACTCTATCTTATGCATCTGTTGTTTCACTTATTCTGCAAAGGCGGAAACCCATCGTTGCGGATGCCTGCCTGTGCAGAAATCGCCTGCTATTTAAAATATAACATTTCTGCAGGAAAAGAAAAATCATCTCTTAATCTTGCGATAGAGGCATCATTATCTGTAACTATAAATCCAGGCTTTGTTCTACCGTCAAACCCATCCATTACATTGGCCCCGCTGAAGGTGTAGTGAATGATGCCATCCGGAGTATTGGGACTGCCGTCTATTATATTGCTAACCATAAGTTTATCTGTCTATTTCACAAAAAAATATTATTGGCTGGATTCCCGCCTCCGCGAGAACGACACCTTTTGAGCAGTCTTGGCGAGACAATATGTCTATTTTAGCATCGTTATCTTCTTGGTAATTGTGCCATCATGGTGTTTCAGACGCATCAGATATACTCCGGAGGCAATGTTTTTGCCATCATTATCCAGGGCATTGAACCGGATAGTATGTGAGCCTGCAGGAGCTATTTCACTCAGCAGAGTTTTTACCAACTGCCCCTTAATGTTATACAATGCCAAATCTGCAAATCCTGTTTTGGGCAAGATGTAACTTATTACCGTGCTGGGATTAAAGGGATTGGGATAGGCAGAAAGTTCTGCTTTTGGGGCTGGAATCTGTGCATCAGCATTGGGCAGAGCAGGATTCAAGGCCGGCAGCAGGCTTTGCAGCATGGTTCTAATCCCATCCAGCTGCATAAAGTATAGCGGAAAACCAAACAGCACCAGGGTGCCATTGTTATCAAAGCGGAAAGCTATGCTATTTCCATTTCCAGCACTTGTTGTGGTCATGTTTGCCGTAAGCAGACTGTTATCCACACCCTCAAAGGTATAAATGTAAGGCAGATAATAGTTCCAGTTAGGCAAGGTTTTGGCCGGATCCACATACAAATTGTCCCAATTCCAGGGTGCAACGGGTTCAGTAAAAATCAAGCTGGGTGTGTTATCATAAACCAGAGTGATTCCTCCGGCAAATCTGTCTAAAAACGCAGTAGTAAGCACACTCGCGGTTTTCCAGCCGGAAAGCACCAGTTTTCCACCTCCCAAAATGTAGCCACTCAGGTTTGCCAGGTTATCCTGCAACATATTCTGCGAGAAATCATCAGCGTGCCACAGAACCAGTTTATAGCTTCCTAAAGTGCTTAAGGGGGGTAATCCCTGGGTGGCACAATCCCAATTGTCCCATGTTGCCAAACCGGTAAGCGCAGCATTATAAAAGGCATCCACCATGGCATCGTCCGGATTGATGTTTGCCCCATTGCCATCGCGGGTTTCATCCACCACCAGCAGATTATTGTTAAAGCTAAACGCTTGAGGGGTAGCCGTTAAGGGCTCGGATAGTGAGGACTCAAAACCCTGTGCATCCATCACAGAGATGGCATAATCGTAAGTAACTCCATTGGTAGCATTGGTATCCAGATAACTATTGTCATGCCAGGGGCTTGCATTGAGGCGAACCCAAGCAGTGATTCCATTTTGCCTTCTATAGATATGGTAGCTGTCATCAATCCCATTGATAAAACCGTTCCAGGAAAGCAACACGCTGTTATGGGAGGGTAAACACTCTGTTAAAACCGGCTTTTGTTCAGAAATTTCCCGCAGAAGCGTCCAATGATGATAGTTGGGGCTAATGGCTATGCCTCCGGCAGCAAGTGAATAAGTAAACTCATTGCTATATCCTTCCGGGGTGGCAAATACCACAAGCGAATCAGAGACACCGTTTTGCGTTAACTGGAAAGGCACTTCCACCTGAAAATCGGTAGTGGTGGGAGAGGTGGTTTTAGCCACAAGCTTCAGTCTGTCTGTGCCGGTAGAAGAATGCCAGACGCTGTATTGAACTGAAGGAATCCCGCTGCCATAGATCCACTGATTAAAGAACTGGGTTAAATCTTGGCCGCTGATCTGTTCTGCCAAGGCTTGAAATTCCGAAGTGATCGCATTGCCGTTTTGATAGGCCACAAACCACTGTTGTAAAAGCTGAAAGAAGGCTGCGTTGCCCATTTTAAGGCGCAGCATGTGCAGCACCGAAGCGGACTTTTCATACGAGGGCGGGGCAAAATAGTTATTGAAGGTAGGATTATAAATGGTTTGCGCACCTTGTGATGCTTCCCAGTTCAGATAATATTGATGAAAGCTGCTGGTTAAATAATCCACCGCCGACTGCCAGCCAAAGCGGTGATGTGTCCACAAGAATTCGCTATAAGTGGCAAAACCTTCGCTCAGCCACACGTCCTTAAAGGTTAAAAAGCTAAGGGCATCTCCATACCATTGGTGCGCAAGTTCATGTGCGATAGTGGGTTCGTAGGTGCCTAAACCATTGATTATGTAATTTCCCAGGGTTGTCATGGTTTGGTGTTCCATTGCACCATAAGTGCTCATGTTCACCGTGGCATTACCATATTTTTCAAAGGGATAAGCTCCGAACTGGGTGGAGAAGAAGGCTATCATCTCCGGCACCCGCTGCAGGTCTAACAAGGCGTTGTTATATTGATTTTGCAACACAAAGTTTTGCACGGGCAGGTTATTCTGTTCCGGAACGCTTTGATTTATCTCTACATAAGGGCCGGCCGTAATGCAAACCAGATACGTAGTCATGGGATTTTGCCCCAGCCAGTGCGTGGTGCTGGTGCCATTGCCGTTATCAACAATGGAAGTGCGGATGCCATTTGCCGCCACTTTCCAGTCGCTGCGCATGCTTATGTGCAAATCCACAATCGCTTTATCCCAGGGGTGGTCGTAACAAGGCCACCAATTGCGTCCGGCATCGGGATCGGAAATGGTGAATACCGTGTTTGTGCCAAAGATCATGCCAATATGATAGATGTCCGAAGTCAATTGCGGTATTCCGCTGTAAAAAACCTGCGTGGTAAATTGCTGACCCAACGAGGCATTTACGGGGATGGTTAACATTTCACCGGTATGCGTCCAGGTAGTGGATATTCCATTTACCAGCACACTGCTAACTGTCAGGTTACGCAATTCGTAGGCGATGGAGCTAAGCGTAGAGGTGGCATTCACTGTGGCCAGCACGTTGCCGTTTATCTGATGCAAGGCGTCGTCAATTGTTAGCGTGATCTCATACTTTTGCACATCAAACCCGTGAGCCGAATCGGCACGACTGCTTTGATAGCCGGGGGAAACCCTTGTGCTTTGCGGATTCAGATATCTGCGGGAGGGGCTGGCTTCCCAGTTATTCAGGGCACAAAGGCCAAGGGTAAGCACCAATAATGCTAGGCTCAGGCACAGTCTTTTTACACTATAAATCATTTCAACCTCGATAATTACATTCTTTACCATTCCAATGTCATGCAAGTTTGCTTCCATTTTTGCAATAATTCTGCTGTTTCTTGCAATTTTGTGGCATTGCTATCACATTACTATAGAATTACTATCATTCAGAGTATTGCCAAAGTAGTGTGATAGTAATCTGCCGGTTATGCAATGCACGCTTAAATGAGTCCTTGACGCCTGATAAATTGAGAGAGCTTTGAAAATAGATATGGCGACAATGACTCCTTTGCTCACTGGTTATGGCAAGTTCATCCTCATCATTTTGTGCATGATGCTTTGGGGATCAAAGCTGAGGCTTCCCTGTTTCTGCCCGGGAGGGTTGTATTCATGAAAATTCACCCAGTAATTGTTGAACACAGTTCTGCCTTGGGTAGCAATCATAATTTGCGTAACCGATAGCTGAAAGGCGAAATTTCCATCCACTTCTTGCAGAACATTTTCCGGGATAACAATCCCTCGGGCCGAAGGAGCAATAAAACGTCCCCATTCACCCACAAACTCTTTTGGTGAGCCTTCCGAAGCTATCGCCTCCACATATTGGAAAGAATTGTGATTAGTCATGCTCCAGGTAATTGTGGCTGTTTGGTGTGGATCAAAGGTTTCGGGGTATGTGGTATCGTGATGGTAGCAGGTTCGCACCAGTCTGTCGAATTTGGTTTCGTTATTTACCATAAGCGTAAACTGATACACCTCCCCCTCATCAATTTGCAGGTTGTCTGCCGCATCAGTGTAATAGCCCGTCCCAATTGTGGGATGGGACAGCGGGATCTGCTCTCCGCCTATAAAAAACGCAATTGTATCCGGCTCTACAAATTCCGTAGCTCCATTCCAATAGATTTGCAGGATATGAGAGCCACGTCCGTCGGTTCCGGCCCTGCCATAAAAGTAAATCACCCAATCAACCTCCGCATAATTATCCATATCGAAGGGAACCGGAGGGTTTGTAATAATGTGCTCCTTCTTGTCGGTGCAAGAGCTGATAGCAAGCAGCAAACCTAACAAGACGAATAGGATAACAGGGTTTTTCATGGAAATCTCCTTTGCTTGTGAGCATGGATAAAGGATATTATTGTTCTTGAATTTGTCAAGTTGTTTTTCAATTTCTGTTACTTTTTTTCTCTGCTTTTCTCTGCTTTTCTCTGTGTTTAAAAAGAAATTTGCAAAGCCATCTCCAAGCTTCATAACAAAACCAAGCTGTTATACCCCGGACAAAATCCACTTCCCGTTTCTTGGTGTGCTCAACAAGCCCATGATGCGGGGTTTTACGGTTCTGCAAATCAGAGTTTCAGCTTTTGCACAATACCCTCTCCGCAGTTTTGGCAGATGGAGTATTTGCTGCGGTTGCTTAGAATCTGGGCTCGCATATTGGTCATTTTCGGTCCAAACCACAGATCGGCGAAGCTGTGCCGGGTGATATTACCAATGGGGATGCTGAGGTCTTTGTCGTAGCAGCAGATGCTGAATTCACCATCCCAATTGATTACCGGCTGAGTCCATAATCTGCGGCAGCGGTTCAGCAGTTCGGTTTTTAGCTGAAAACCGTTGACAGAAGCACTGTAGCGGCTGTATTTATGGTTTTGCGGCAAAAACTGCATATCGTCTTTGGTATAAATCTGTGCGGTTTTAAATTCCAGACGGTCTACCCCGAGGCTTTTGGCCAAACGCTTTACTTGCGGGATTTCGTGCTCATTGTGGCTAAGGACGATAAATTGCCAGTCGATTATGGGGGTTTTGCTGTTGGTTTGGCGTTTTAACCTCACCAATTCCTGCAAATTGGCCAAAACCAGCTCAAAATTGCCATTCACGCGGTAGCTATTGTAGGTTTTTTCAGAAATTCCATCCATGGAAACGATGATTTTGCTTAGGCCGCTGGACACAATGCGCGGTAAATCAAGCTCCAGGCTGGCATTTGTGGAGGTCATGGTATATAGCCCATGTTTTGCGGCCAGCTCCAGCATGGCATAGAAATTGGAATTCAAAAAGGGTTCGCCCTGATTCCACAAAATCAGCATGCCGATTTTGCTTTGGACTTCCTCTATAATCTTTGCAAACAGGGCTAAGGGCATCATCCCCTTTGGTCTTTGCAAAGTGCCATTTCCAGAGGGGCACAAAGGGCAGTGTAGATTGCAAATATTGGTGGGTTCAAGCATCAGCGCGGGCGGGAAATGCCGTAGAAATGGCTTTTTAGTAAGTAGAGATGTCCGGTAATCCAGATAGGCACCCACGGCACTATTTAGCCTCTGAGGACGGGAAAAGGCGGTAATCAGGCTCAAACAGCTTTCCTTTTTCCCAGCTTTTCCTCGAAGAACGAATAAACCACCGGCACAACCATGGGGCTTCTTCCAGATCCCTTGTCATCTGTCTGTTTATCCTTTATCTGCACATAAATGCGCCAGCCAATCAGAATTGCCAAGGCCAGCAGTGCCAGCCAAACGATCTTTTTCATTTATTTCTCCTGTGGGTAATTCGGTTTTTCGCCTATCCGAGAGATTCTCCACTTACATAAGCGTATTTTCAATTATTTAATACAGCTTTCCTTTGTTTTTCCTTCACGTTAAATTGTCAATTGAAATCCCGGGATTTATGCCTGTCAACGGAATTTTAATATGCACCAGTTTTGGCACTTTAAAGTGCACCACTCACCATCTCAGTTGAAGTTCTGCGACGGTGCTTTGGAGCGTAGCGGAAAAGCGCCGTCGCAGAACTTTTCGCTCGCTTTGAGGGTGTCAAGCTTGTCTTTCAGACGATAACTGTCGCCATTCATGATCACTATCTCACTGTGGTGCATCAATCTATCCAATATCGCCATTGCCACTGACTCATCGCCAAAGTAGCTTCCCCATTGGGCAGGCATCTTGTTTGAAGTAATGAGTACCGAACGGTACTCATACTGGAGTTTGGACATTTTACGTAATTACTAAAGAAAAAGCTTGACATACATACGCCCTATGCAATCATGGCTCTAAACTAA
>DIXL01000110.1:0-28676 GCA_002428685.1 Cloacimonetes bacterium UBA6081
TCCTCTTTGTGAAAAAGCTTCATTGATAGAACTCTGATAACTTGATCTACATGATCCACCTGATCAGGCCATTAATTCTTAATTCATAATCTCTTTGCCTCTTTTCCTCTTTTCCTCTTTTCCTCTTTTCCTCTTTTACTCTTTGTTAAAATTTCTTGTTACCCCTCTGCTTTTCTCTGCTTTTCTCTGTGTTTAAAAAATCACTACAGCCAATTTCCTATTTTCACCCCAAAACGCTACCTTTTCAGCCCTGTTCATCTTAACTCATTGTTAATCATCAAAAAACCACATACTCCAGCCCAATTTATCAAACATCTCTTCCAGTTCTTTCTTCGAACAGTTATTCAGCATTTTCTCCGTTTCCAATTTTATCAACTTACCAGATAAGCTGCTCAAATTTTTGGATTCTGATGCTAAAGCCTTCCAGGTGGTAGCCTCTATATTAAAACCGAAACGCAAGCTGAACCTAACAGCCCGCAGCATCCTGATTGGGTCTTCGGCAAACTTGATTTCGGGTTTTCCCAAGCTACGGATGATTCCATTTTTCAGGTCTTGCAACCCCAAGCCACACAAATCCATGATGTTACCTTTAGAAATGTCCATCAGTAAGGCATTTATGGTAAAATCACGGCGCAAAACATCATCTTTCAGGCTGCCAAATTCCACTTTGGGATAGCGGTTACTTTTCCGATAAATTTCCTTACGAGTAGCAACGAATTCCAGATGCAGGTCTTTATATAAAAAGCTGGCAGTGCCAAAGCTTGGATATTCGACAAGATTCGTTCCGTTCAGTATGTGGTACAGGTGTTTTGCCAGTTTTATGCCTCCGTTGGGTAAGTGGACGCAGATATCAACATCGCCAAGAATGGAATTGGAGAGTACCTTGTCGGTGTTATTTATATTTTTTTCGCAGAGGCAGGAATCAAGCTTATTACTTTTCTGCAAAGTCATAACATAGTCCCGAACGCAACCACCTGCAAAATAGGTGTTTCCCTCAAAACAGGTGTCTTTGATCAATGGCGCAATCAGGCACTGTAAAGTTTCCAGATTCACAAGATTAGCTCTCCAATCACACCACTTGAGATAAAAAGCGCAGTTTCGCTGATAGCAAGCTTGCCCCTGCTTCGTTTCAGCAAACCCTGTTTTAGTAGTCTCTCCAGTTTATCTGCGTATAAAGACTCTATCCGCAGCCCAAATCTGTTGTAGAAATCCTCTTCGTCAATCCCCTCAGTTAAGCGCAAACCCATCATTAAATAGTCTTCCCTCAAGCGTTTAGCATCACAGTCCATCCCATTGGGAAAGCACTTTCCGCTTGTAACATAATCATAATACTCTGTCAGATTAGGAGGATTTGTATAGCGGATTTTATCTAAAAAACCTGATGCTGAGGCCCCAAGTGCCAAATAATCATGACTTTGCCAATAGGCCAGGTTGTGTGCAGCTTCATAGCCAGGCAGTGCAAAGTTTGAGATTTCGTAATGATGATATCCATTGCTGCACAGGGTGTTAACTATCATTTCATATTGATCTGCGGCATGATCATCATCCGGAAGAGTTGGCAGTTTTGCCCTATACGAACAATCTTCCTCCAAAGTTAGCAGATAGCTGGAGACATGGCTTGGGGCTAATTCCAAGTAAGCGAGCAAGTTAGCTTTAACGCTTGCTATGGTGCTGCCCGGCAAGCCATACATCAGGTCCAGCGAAAAGTTACTATAGCCAAACTCTTGCAGCAGTTTGATTTTGCTTTTTATCTCTCTGGCTTGATGGCGTCTTTCCAGCCATTTCAGTTCGGTGTCATCCATGCTTTGCAAACCAAGGGAAAGCCTATTCACTTTGGTAGTTTTTAGCCCTTCCAGATAGGACTCGCTAATCTGGAGGGGATTTATTTCCAGGGTGATTTCGGCATTCTTGGCAAAGAGCAGCCCCTCACAAATAGAATTAATCTGCTGGGGACTTAGCAAAGAAGGGGTTCCGCCTCCAAAGTAAAGAGTGCCAAGAGCTTGCTTTAGATAAGTGCGATAAAGATTCTTTTCAGAAACAAGGTGGTGGACATAATTTACCACAGCAGATTTGCTGTATGGCACGGAAAAAAAGCTGCAATAACCGCACTTACTTAGACAAAAAGGGATGTGGACGTAAACGCTTAATGGGGGTGGCGAAAAATCCTGTTCCATCGGATGTGGGGATCATCATAGAGCTTGTTAAATTCTATGCCTTTACTCCAAAATATCAGCCAGGGTGTTCCAGTGATAAATCTGCGCTCCAGAAAACCCCAATATCGGCTGTCTTCACTCACATCTCGGTTATCGCCCATCACAAAATAACTTTTTTCCGGCACTTTTATGGGGCCAAACCAATCTCGATTAAATACTTTTCTCACACTTGCAGAGTCCTGCGGAGCAACCCTATAAGGCTCATACCAGGTATTCATGGAAACATAGTCAAACTGGTTTTCCGGGTAGGTAAAATCTTCCACCACACGAGGGCTGGCAGGCGGACTTGGCATGGCAACCCCATAGTTTTCAAAGCCTTTGTTATATTCTTTACCGTTCACATACACAATCTTGTTTTTTATTTCCACAGTGTCTCCGGGCATGCCGATTACGCGTTTCACCACATTTTTGCGGGCATAATAGCTGATGTGGAAGGCCGTGAGAGGGAACTTGGCAAAACTGTGTGCCTTGTTTATATACAGCGGATGAAACACCTTGATAAAGTCTTTTTTACTATTCTCGTGTTCAGGGGTTCCTTCCTCAATTTTGGGATAGCGGAAGGTTACAATATCGCCCTGTTTGGGATCGGAAAAATAGTATTTTAGCTTGTTAGCCACCAGATAATCTCCCACCAGAAGGGTTTTTTCCATGGATGATGAGGGAATCAGGAAGTTTTCAAAGGTATAGTTGCGGATAATCATTGCCACTACAAAGGCAAAGAGGATAGCTTCAATCCAATCCTGAGCAAAGGGCTTTTTCTTGCGAAACTTCTTGCCTTCGGGTAAGGGTGAAATTGTGTAGGGAACTGCATCTTGCCTGGTTTTATCGGTTTTGAGCACAGGTTTTTCTCTCATGCTAAAGCTTTCCTTATCGGTAAACACTGTTTTTTTATTACAATGCCCTATGGCAGGGGGTTTGTGTCAAGCGGAAATGTGAGAAGAGCCTCGTCAAGCTTGCTCTAAACTTGTCGCTGCCGCGGAAGCGGGAACGGTAATTATAGGTGCAACTGTCTGTATAAGGAAATCTGTGGAATCTGCGCAATCTGCGTGCTTATCATTTTAGTAAGCTCGGAGTTCTTTGTGCCAATTACAGAATCAATGCGGAATCACTAAGGATGAAGTCCGTATTGATTCCGTATTGATTCCGTATTTAGTGAAACAATAAGTTGCAAGGCTGTCAACTGACAAACAAAGAGAAAAGAGAACTTGCCTTGCAGCTAAATGCGATTAAACTCTAATACATACGACTGTCAATTATCCGTTCTCCATTGAGATCTTTATTTTCTGCTGTGTGCTGTAATGCTTAAGTTGTTTTTTATTTAGTTAGCTCTCTTACGCCCAACTGATTAAGAAACATATATCCATTAACCACAGGAGGTTAATATAATGAACAAGCTTACTATCAAAGGAAACTGGAACGAGATTTCAGGAAAACTGAAACAGAAGTATGCCGACCTAACCGATGATGATCTACTTTATGTGGAAGGCAAGGAAGATGAACTTCTGGGCAAATTGCAGAATAAACTTGGCAAAACCAGGGAAGACATCCACGACTTGATTGCCAAGATTTTACATCCATAACCATGCTTTTTAACTAACTAAACAAAAGCATCACTCCACCAAAAACAAAATTACCAAGGAGTCCCCATGAAACCGTTGCCACCACCGAAGCAACTCTCTATGCAAGTGTGGAGTCGTTGCCACCACCGAAGCAACTCTCTATGCAAGTGTGGAGTCGTTGCCACCACCGAAAGATTTCAAAGATTCTCTATTTTCGGGTGGCAAGGACTACACATGACACTTGCCAACCATTATAAAGCACAAATATATTCTGCCACTGCCGTGTGTAGTCCTTTAAGCCTTGAAATTGGGAAATAGCCATAAAATTGGGATAGGCTTAAACGACTCCACACTTAAACTGAGGATAGGCTTAAACTATGCAAGTGTGGAGTCGTTGCCACCACCGAAAGATTTCAAAGATTCTCTATTTTCGGGTGGCAAGGACTACACATGGCACTTGCCAACCATTATAAAGCGCAAATATATTCTGCCACTGCCGTGTGGAGTCCTTTAAGCCTTGAAATTGGGAAATAGCCATAAAATTGGGAGAGGCTTAAACGACTCCACACTTAAACTGAGGAAAAGCTTAGACGACTCCACACTTAAATTGGGATAGGCTTAAACGACTCCACACTTAAACTGAGGATAGGCTTAAACGACTCCACACTTCATTCATTCCATCAATTAATTAATTCACTCCAACACATCAGCCCCGCCACCCCTTCAGTATCTCGATGGCGGTTTCAAACTGCTCAATATAGCTGGCATCGGGATTTAACTCCACAATCAGCTTCAGGTTTTTGCCCGCATCAAAACGCAGGGGCAAGGTAATTTTACTGGTAAATTTGAGCAAATCTTGTTTGGAGGGCATTTTTCGGGGGTCGAATTCCAGGGTAAGCTTATCGGCTTTCACCTGGCAATTATGCAAATTCAGGCGTTTTGAAAGCAGGCTCAGTTTAAAGTAATTTAGCAGCCAGCGAGCCTGTTCCGGCATTTCGCCAAAGCGATCCATTAGTTCTACTTCAAATTCATCAATATCACTATAGCTTTCCAATTCGCCTAATCTGCGGTAAATCCTCAGACGCTCTTCGTCATCATCTATGTAACCAGGTGGAAAATAAAGGTCTATCTCGGTGCGGACTTTCTGTCTGCCGGCTGGGTTTTCTTCTTCATACAGCTTGCTGGTGTCGCCATTTTCCACAGCCTCGATGGCAGAGCCAAGAATGCGGTTGTAATAATTAAACCCGATGGACTGGATAATCCCGCTTTGTTTGGTGCCCAAAATGGTTCCGGCTCCGCGCAATTCCAGATCCCGCAAGGCAACCTGAAAGCCAGCACCCAGATAATCGTATTGGGTAAGGGCTTCCAAGCGGTGTTTGGCATCGGTGGTTGTCCCTTTGGGAATCAGTAGATAGGCATAGGCGCGGCGGTTGCTGCGTCCCACCCTGCCCCGCATTTGATAAAGCTGAGCCAGACCAAAAGTATCAGCCCGGTCGATCAAAATAGTGTTGGCATTGGGAATATCGATGCCGTTTTCTACTATGGTGGTAGAGATCAACACTTGGTATTCCTTGGACAAAAAAGCATCCATCACCTGTTCCAAATGGTGCTCCGGCATTTGCGCATGACCTACTCCAAAGCGCACTTTCGGCATTTCAGCACGCAATTCTGCGGCTACGGTTTCGATGGTTTGCACCCGGTTGTGAATAAAGAAAACCTGGCCTCCGCGGTCAATTTCCCTACGAATGGCATCTTTGATCACATCCATATCTCGGGGAGTGATGATGGTTCTAATTGGTAAGCGCTCTTTTGGCGAAGTTTGCATCAAAGAAATTTCTTTCAGCTTGGATAATGCCATATTCAAGGTTCGCGGAATGGGAGTTGCGCTCATATACAGAGTGTCCACATTGCTTTGCAGACTTCGGAGTTTTTCCTTGTGCCGCACGCCAAAACGGTGTTCTTCGTCAATGATTAGCAGCCCCAGATTTTTGAACTTGATATCTTTGGATAACAATCTGTGGGTGCCAATTGCCATATCTATGGAACCACTTCGGATTCCAAGGATGTCCTTTGCCACCAAAGCCGGACTGCGAAATCTGCTAAGCATGGCTACTTGGACAGGGTATTGCACAAGCCGCTCTTTAAAAACCCGCCAGTGTTGTTCTACTAACAATGTCGTGGGTGCCAAGACTGCCACCTGGTAACCGCTGCAAACTGCTTTAAACGCAGCCCGGATGGCAACTTCGGTTTTGCCAAAACCCACATCTCCACACAACAGCCGTTCCATAGGAACAGGTAGTTCCATATCGTCTTTTATTTCACGTGAGGCTTTAGACTGATCGGGTGTATCTTCGTAAATAAACGATTCTTCCAGCTCCCTTTGCCAGTCGCTATCGGGCTTGTGAGCAATTCCGATGCGGGCAGAACGCTCTGCATACAGCTTCACGATATCCGCAGCGATCAGCTCTATCTGCTGCGTAGCTTTGCGTTTGGTAGCACTCCATTTTGCACTGCCAAGCTTGTTGAGAGCAGGGCTTGCACCTTCTTCAGCCACATACTTGGACACCAATGTGAGCTGAAAAGTAGGCACATAAACGCGGTCATCTGCGGCATAACGCAAAACCAGACATTCCACTTCCTGCCCATCCAGCTTGATAATCTTGAGACCTTCAAAAACTCCGATGCCATGATCCACGTGCACTACATAGTCTCCCGGTTTCAGGTTTTCGTAATCTACAATGCTTTCACCAGGGGAATAACGCGGGGCGTAACGTTTTCGCTTATAGCGATTAAATATTTCGTGATCTGTCCATAAATTCAGCTTGCAATCCTGGATGCTGAAACCCTCATGCAAAACCCCTATATGAGCATCAAAAGGTGTGTTGATCAAGCTTTGCTGCATCCGCTTGGCTTGGCTTTGATTGTCAAACAGCAGGTAATTTTGCCAGCCGGCTTTGTGCTGCACCCATAAATTGTCGGAAAGCAAGCCAAGATCGGCATCAAAGCTTGGCTGAGCTTCAAAAGGAGCCCTATAATTGCTGCTGGCAAATGGCAGGACAAATTCACTTTGGGAAAGGAAAAGCTTCATGCTGCGATTGGATACAGAGGCAAAAGCTTCACTATCGGCCATCATGGCTTCCGGACGTGGTAAACGCGCTTTTCCGTGGTTGCGGACTTCCTTCTTGTAAGCGTTTAGGGTTTGCTCCATCAGGGCTTCGTATTCTTCACTGATGTAGATGTAATTGTTCCACACCAAAATGCGCTGATCGGCTGGAAAGTAGTCTGCAAAAAGCTGTAAATCCTTACACAGCAGTGCGTAGTAGTTTTCAATTCCCTCAAAGAAACCTTTTTCCCTGATGCGGGAAATTATTGGTGAACCGCTGTCTATATCATTTAAAGAAAGCTCTCGGGCAGGAATGACCGTAAGCTCTTGAATGGTGCCGGGAATGCTGCGCTGCGTTGCAAGCGAAAACTGGCGCATGCCTATGATTTCATCACCCCAAAATTCCAGCCGAACCGGAGCAGTTAAAGGCGGGCTGAAAACATCAATAATCCCACCACGACGTGAAGCCTGATAAACTTTGCCCACCTGATATTGAATGTCATAGCCCATGTTGTGCAGATCGTGCAACAAGGTGTCCGGATCATATTCCATGCCTTGTTTTAGATTAATTATATGAGCAGCTAAGCATCTGCGGCTGGGTAAATAGCGTCCAAAAGCACGGATGGAAAGGCTGTAAATGCCGCTAAACGAATCGTTTATGGTAGATAGCAGAGTTTCCATGCGAGTTGCACGAATGCTGTAATGCGGTGAACGCTCTTCGTAGGGCAAAATCTCGTAATCCGGAAGATAATGGGCGTTTTCTTTGCCAACTAAGGCACAGAGATCATCCCAAATGTCCTCGGCAATGATGTCGTCCTGAGATAAAATGATGATATTTTTACCCGTCTGCTGCCATAAATGTGCCACCACAAGGGCACGCGCACTTTGAGACAAGTGGTATAGTTGAACAGACTGCGAATCCAGGGGTAAAGATGATAGCTGAGACATGAAGTCGCTTTGGGAAAGGAGAGGTTTTAGCTTTTGGTATAACATGGCTACCTTACATACATAGGGTTTTTAAACACAGAGAAAAGCAGAGAAAAGCAGAGGGTTTAATAATCAAAGAGGGAAAGAGATAAGAATAGGTTTTTAAAAAAGAGGGAAAGAGGGAAAGAGGATTAATAACAAAAGTGGGAAAAACTGGAAGTTGACTTCGAACAAAATCCTCTGCTTTTCTCTGCTTTTCTTTGCTTTTCTCTGTGTTTAAAAAAGTCTTTTCTCTTTTCCTCTTTTTCTCTTTGTTAAATATTCTTTTCATCATTCTTCGAGTAGATTAGAACTCCGTTTGCACAAAGCTCCCCATTATCTTAGCCAGTTTTCCGGCAAAAGAGATGGTAAGCCTGGCATCGGCTCCATCACCATCCACGCTAAGCACCACACCCAGTCCGTATTCGCTGTGCCACACCTTTTGCCCAATATGATAATGTTTTTGGCTTTCCTTTATTGTTTTCACAGGTTTCTTTGCGCCTCGTGGTGCAGGCGCAATTCCATTATCTCCAAAAGGCTGATGGAAAAGCTCTGGATTCACCTCACCAATAAACTGGCTGGGTTTGGCAAAATAGAATGTGTCGTATAGTCTGCGGCAAGTGGCATTGCTTAGCTGCAAAAAGCGTTTGGCACGTGTAATGCCCACATAAAACAGACGGCGTTCTTCTTCAATTTGCTCACGGCTGTCCATGCTCATGCGATGAGGCAACAATTCTTCTTCCAAGCCCACAATAAACACAGCCTCAAATTCCAAACCCTTGGCATTATGAAGCGTCATCAAACGCAGTGAATCTGTGGCTTCCTTCACCATATCCATATCGGTTTGCAGGGCTACAAAAGGCAAATAATCCGAAACAAGTGGGGCTTTTTCATTTTCCCGTAAAAAGTGCTCGCTGAATTCACTGACGGAAGTAACAAACTCTATCAGGTTTTCTGCACGGGCAATTTCTTTGGGATCGCTACTTTTCCGGTATTGGTTAATCAGCCCAAGTTCTTCTACAATTGCTTTCACCACCTCCAAAGCCGGAGCATTGGCAGACATCACTTTCCAGCCGTTCATTAAGGTGGCAAATTCTCCAATGCGTTTTTTGGCTGCAGAACCAAGCTCGTCTATGGCGTCTGTGTTTTGCAGGGCAGAAAATACAGTGATATGGGCTTTGGCAGCAAAGGAAATTATCCGGTTAACGCTGGTTTGTCCAATTCCCCGGGGAGGTTCGTTGATAATTCGCAGGACGCTTTCATTATCGCTACTGTTGTTCAGGCAGGCCAAATAGGCCAGCAGGTCTTTTATTTCTTTGCGCTGATAGAAATGTAAGCCACCCACTATGCTGTAGGGAATCTTGGCTTGCATCAGGCTACTTTCAAACACGCGGGATTGTGCATTAGTGCGGTATAAAATGGCCATTTTTCGGAGGCTTATATCTTGTTTGTAAAGCTTGGCTACTGCTTCCGTAACCTTATTTGCTTCGTCAATCTCACTCTGATAGGTAATCAGTGTGGGTTTATCGCCTTCGGGCAGCTCACTCCATAACTCTTTGCTGTGTCTTCTGCGATTATGGACAATCACGGCATTGGCCAAAGCCAGGATGCTGCCGGTGCTTCGGTAGTTTTGTTCCAGGCGGATGCTGCGAACAGACTTGTAATCACGTTCAAACTCCAGGATGTTGCGCAGCGTGGCACCTCTAAAGCTGTAGATTGCCTGGTCGTCATCACCAACCACACAAACCCGTTGATGTCCCGCAGCCAGTTGGTGCACAATCTCAAACTGAGCTTGATTTGTATCCTGATACTCGTCAATCATAATGTATTGAAATTGGTTTCGATATTTCTCTCGCACCTGTTCATTATCTTGCAGCAGTTTAGCTGTCCAAAGCAGAATGTCGTCAAAATCCAGGGCTTGGTTTAGCAAAAGCTGCTGTTGGTATAGCCTGTAGATGTTCAAAAAACTGCTCATCTCCTTGTCATCCTCAGTGTGGCTGTGAATTAGGTCTTCAGGCAGCATCAGCTTGTTTTTATAGCGTCCAATTTTTGCCAGGATTCGGTTAATCGGCATTTTCTGATTGTCAAAGCCATGCTCTTTGTAGATCTTTTTCAGCATGGATTTTTGAGCATCATCGTCATAGATGGAATAATTTGAACTAAAGGGTAAATGAGAAGCTTCAAAGCGTAAAATGCGCGAACATAACGAGTGAAAGGTTCCCACCCACAGAGTGCGCATTGGGATGTTTAAAAGGTTCTCCAAACGCTCCTGCAATTCACGGGCAGCTTTATTGGTAAAGGTTACGATCAGCAATTTCCAGGGTGGAACTTGTTTTTCGCGAATAAGGTATGCAGTTCGATAAATTATGGAGCGGGTTTTACCCGAGCCGGCACCAGCCAACACCAGAATTGGATTTTCCGTGTCGGTTACAACCTCCAACTGCTTGTCGTTCAGTTCCCTGGTGTAGAATTCGGGAATCATTGCGATTAGGGAACACGCACGAACAGGGGTTCAGACTTACGACCTTCCAAGTTTCCGCCATTATAGCCTTTATAGGCAGAAATACGGTAATAATAATCCCCAGGCAAAACGGTTTGATCATTGGTGCTGCTGTGGATAAATTCATTGGTTGTAACACTATCCACCAAGGCAAAGGCAGAATAATAGCCAATTCCGCGATAGATATAATACCCGCTTGTATTGCTGGGGCTATTGGCTGTCCAGCGCAAGGATACAAAACGAGGATTCTGGTTTGTGGCAGAAGTGCTATATGAAATCCCCACCACTGGATCTGGTGAAACCACACCAGAATTTCCAAGGGGGTCCAGGGGGTTACTCCGTTTTAAGCCACAAGAACTGACTAAAACACTAATAACCAGCAAGATACAAAGGGATAATCCAATTTGAAAAGCGTGTTTTTTGTTTTGACTGAGCATCAGAACCTCACTTCCACCCCATTGGGGGTAAGCTGCACAGGACTGTTTCTACGGCGTTCCATAACTTCCTGCCAAAGATTGGCATTGTAGGTTTGGGTAGATTGAATCACGTCAAAAATGTTGTAAGTCCACACAACCCCGGCAAAGCCCATAAGGATCAAAGAGTATTGGTAAGGCACCTGTGCGTCTTTGTAGTTGCTTTCTATCTCTTCTATCTGAGTGGCAGTTTCATATAATCGGTAACTTCGTAAAGCTCTGTCCATGAAATACAACGATGACCCCACCAATAATAGCTCTGAACCCAGAATAATTGTAGCCTTGGAATTTGCTTTGGTAGAAAACTGACCCCAGCCCGGAATTAAAGCAGATTTAATAATATTGGCATTCAAAGGCTGTGCTTCCAGTTCGTAAATCTGTAGCAGGCTTTGGCGATTATTCAAGTCTTCGCGGTAAGCATTGCGGTCCAAATAATTGCTCCAGCCGTATCTGGTAGTATCAGAAAACGCCTGAATATCAAAGGACTGCGCCAGACAGGGCATAATAAGCAAACTTATCAGCGCAGCAAAAAGAATTCTGGAGATGTAATAACGTCTCATTTCTGCAAAGCCTCCGATAGCTTGTTCAGGGGTATCACACTGCGATCGCGCAAGTTAATTTGCCAGATGTAAAGATACGTCTCTGCAGGAGTTAGCAAATCGTAACGGGCTTCATATTTATACTGGCCGGTGGATAAGAGTATCTTCCAACCGCTATCACGTATCTCACTATCTTTATAGCGCTTTAAAAGCTCGTTCTTTTGCTGGCGGATACGGGTGGTAAGTATTCCACCCTTATATTCATCAATAATCTTTCTGGCAAAACCTGTCGGGTTCTTTGCCGCATCCACCAAGTTTTGCACTTGATACGCACGTTGTCGGTATTCGTTTTTATTGTCAAGCTCCAAAGCATGGGAGTAAGCTCTTAAAGCTTCATTGTGCTTTCCTGCGGCCTCCAGTTTTTCACCTTCGGCAAACAAGAGTGCGGCCTTACGAATGTTTTCCTGAATGGTCAGCAACCTGTCTATGGCATCCAAAGCGGGCTGATAATCTGGAATAATATCAAATGTTTTGCGATAATGCACCAGTGCATTGGCAAAATCACCTGCGTCCAACAGGCTGTTACCCTTGGCCACATAAAGAGAAGTAATGGCTTCCAAACGGACGGTTATGTTGTCTTTTTTGGCAGGATAATACTGCATTGCAATGCGAAACATTCTGTCCGCCTCCACATAATCCTGTGCTTCAATCAGTTCTTCTGCCTGACGTTCATATACATCCGAAATCTGCAGATTTAGCTTATCTGTATCCACAACGGGATATTTTGAAAGTTCAAACATCAAATTCAGGGCATCAGCATAATAAGCTTGGTTAGTAAGCACTTTGGCGTATTCCATTTTACTGGGGATAAAGCGTTCCACATATTTTCTGGCTTGAATTTCATAGGGATTGTTGGGGAAATCGTCATACAATTTCATGTAGTCGGTCCAGGCTGATTCCACATCTTGTTTCACATCCATAAAATAGCCAATCCTGCGATAGCGAACTTCCGGAACAAGCGGACTAACGGGAACCTCCCGGATTATTGAATCCAGATAATCCCTTCCGGTATCCAGTTCACCATTTCGGAAGGCCTCTGCACCCAAACTAAGGTATATTTCCGCCAAGCGCAGATTTGCACTATCCGAATTGGCCAGCTTGAAAAACCTGATGGCCAAGGGCCAGTTTTTGCGCTCGGCAGCCGCTTCTGCCAGGGCAGAATAGCTGTTGGAGCGTATAATCTCAGCCCTGGTGGCTATAGCACCATTTTTGGCACTTTCCACTAAATCATCCAGTTCCTGAATGGCCGCAGCATAACGATTATTGTCGTAAAGGTCTTCAGCACTGCGTAACCTGTTGATTTCACAAGCTGTTAATAGCATTAACACAACAAGGATAAAAGGAATTCTATACTTTATAAACAACATCTTCCTCGGCAAATTCAAAATATCGGGAATCCAGTTCATCTTTTCTGCTTTCAAGCTCTACTGAAATACCATGCGTAAGCACAATCCTGTTTATGCCCCAGTCCTTTAGCTGCAATATCTGTTCAGCCGCAGGATGACCTGCATCCACGATGGCGATTTTGGCACCCTTTAGAATCCTTGCGATGCAATCGGTAGTTTCCAAATCACTGGTATAAACCAAATTTCCCTCATCAGAGTAAAAACATAAGGACCAGGATAGCATTTGGTTAGTCAGATTGTGTTCTTTTATTATGGCGGCATATCCCTGCAAATGATCGGTGGGCACTGCACTAATCCAATCAAAATATAGCTCCACTTGTTCCAGTTCATGAATTTGCAGGTTAAACTTAAATTTCTGACTGAAAGTGTACATTAGCTGCATAATCTCCACAAAAGCAGAAGGACGTTCCGGCAAAAACACCGGTAAAGGCTTTGTCCTGCCCATCAGATACAACATTTGCAGCAGGATGAACACTCCACCCACATGGTCGGGATGATAGTGTGTAATCAGAATCGCATCCAAATCATCGGCACCAATTCCGTGTTCCATCAATTTCTTGATGCAGCCATCACCACAATCTGCCAGAAGCGTTTGCCCGGCATGGCGAATCAGGATGCTGGATAAATTTCTATCGGCCTGAGGTAAACCAGGGCCAGAACCACATACAATTGCTTCCACTTTATTCCACCTTGTGTTTTTGTTGGTTTGCAGGAACCACGATAGGCACCTGATCCAGTTTTCTTCCAAAAGCCAGAAAAAACACCGCAAACAAAAGCGTAGTGATTATCAACAGACTGCGATTGCCGATTCGGAAGATCATGATAGCTGTTAGCGAAATTAGCACATTGATTGTATATACTATTGCCGCAGTAACTTTTACAGAGCCAAGCACATTGTTAATTCGATGCGTGCTGTGATCCTTTCCGCCCTGCATTACGTGGCGGCCATCTCTGCGACGGGTGTAACTTACCAAAGAAATATCAAATATGGCATAGGAAAGCAGCAGCACCGGTAACAGGTAGAAAAACTTGTCATTATACCGGTTGCCGGCATAGCGAGCCATCAAAATGCCCATGGAGGATAGAAAATATCCGATAAACATGCTTCCCGCATCACCCAAAAAGATGCGCGCCGGATTAAAGTTATAAGGTAAAAAGCCAAAAGCAGAACCTGCAAAACTAAGCGAAATAAGAGCCATCAAAGCCATTGCTTCCATATTTGCCTGAGTGGTATTGATTAAAGCAAACGCAAAAAAGCCCAAGCCCAGGATTCCAGCCATTCCACTTATGATGCCATCCATGTTATCCAGAAAATTAAGCGCATTCATTAGCCCCACCATCCACAAAACCATGATGGGCAGTGAGATATAGATACTCCCAAACATCAAACCCAAATCAGCCAGGGTAAAATTGGACAAGATGAATACCAGGCTAACGATGAACTGACCCATCATCTTCACCAGCGGTCTCATCCCCTGGCGATCATCCACCAAACCCAATAATACGATGATAATTGTTCCGGCCAAATACCCCAGCATGGGCTTGTCAAAAAACCTGCCCGGAGAGATGAGAACGCCGTAGATGCAAAGCAACACAAAACCTGTGGCTACAGACAGCCCCCCCAAAAGCGGAACGCTTTTCAGGTGCATTTTGCGCGCTTCAGGTTTATCCACAAAGTTCAGCGCTTTTGCCATGCGGACGATAAACGGCGTAAAACCATATACAAACAGCAACGCCATAATGAACACACTCAAGTATTCGTATATCCGGTTATCCACTTAAGTCTCCATACTATTCCTTAGCTTACAATAATGCTGAAGTGTAGGTTTTTGTCAATCTTTTAGTTGGACTACACACTCCCAAATTATGGATCATTGTTCTAAAGTGGTCATTCCCTAATAACCATTTCCATATCATTCCCAGATCATTCCCAATATTATTGAGAATGATATGGCATTGATATGGGAATGCAAGCAAGGGGGAAGTAATAATGACAAGCACATAGACTTTACAGATTTTCTCATTATAATTAGCCAAATCTACGCAATCTGCATGCTAATATTTGCAAATCCGGGTTAATCCGTAAAATCTGCTAAATCCGTGTAACCATTAGCTTTATAGGGGTATGCCAGTCTTTCTCTATGCTACCACAGGACTTTTTGGATGTTCACCCAAATGTCGGACGCAAAATTTCCCAGGGGATTACTGTGCCACCAGCGTGGGTGAGTAAGCAGCAGAAAGCTTGTTCTTTCAGCAATCAAATCCAGCGGATGATGGGGATAAAAGCCCTCGGGATAGGGCTTGTCGCTTACATGAATTCCATAAGCTGCCACCAAGGCTTCGTCGTAAGCTTCGTAGCTGATGTCTTGTGCAGCCCGGAAAGCAGAATCCTTCAAGAAAAACCTGTTGCCCAAATCCAGGGTCTTCCAGGCAAAATCACCATGTGCAGCCATGCTGCTAAGTTCCAATCCGCTTGTATGGCGTAAAGCTGCAAGCTGAGAGGCAAAAATCCTTTGAATCTCCTGCTTATGCGGAATCACTTCTGCTTTGGTTTTCAAATGGTGCCTTTTAGCAAAATCGGTCATTTCTTCAAAGTGATAACCAAGCTCGTGTCCCTGATGGTTTAAGGTGTCTATCACTTTTTGGTTCCAGGTGCTACGTCTGAAAAAGTAACTGGCCTGGCAGCGGTGTTGTTGCTCTATTTCGGCAAAAAGCAAGGCTGCAACAGCATCAGAATCAATATCGTGACGCAAGATCAGAAACGGAATGGGGGGATCGCAGCTCAGCTCCCGAAAATCTTGCAGGGTAAGAATATTATAGCCGGCAGTTTTGGCAGAAAGCAATATTTGAGCGTAAAGAGCAAAGCGGTGAGGCGGAATCAGGTTATTACGCAGCTTGTAAATAACTTTCCTAAAGTCCATCTGCATAGCTTTTACAGCTTTATCACTTTGTATAAGTCTTTATATATCTGTGGATTAACCGCTGCCAGGATGCTTAGATAAGCCAGCATGATCAGCGGTCCCAAGGTAAGTTTACAGCTAAGCGAAACAATGCTGGAAAGAATTAGAACCAAGCCTAAACAAATGACAACGCTGATTAATACCCTGATCAGAGGTTTAACAATAGGAGCTTTCAGCAAGACCAGCGAAAGGAAATAGAAGCTGAGATTCATCACTCCGCTAACCACGCAAAATGCCAGTATGGCAGGATAAAAACCGTGCTGAATCCCCAAGGCCAATGCTGCCAGCCTCAGCACCAGGGTAATGATGTTCCAATATAATTCCCACTGTGGCTTGCGGCAGATAAAGGGAACTCCACTGATGGGGTCGTTTAGCAAGCTCGTGCCAAAAAAGGCGATCAGATAATAGAGCAGCGGTAAAACAGCATCCCATTTATCGCCAAATAGCAAGGGGATTAGGGCACTTACCGCAAAGCTATAAAAAACTAACAAGGGAATTCCAAGGCCAAGGGTTAAGCGGGCGAAACTATTGATGCTATTAATAGTATCTCTTTCCCCGCTTTTGGCAAACACGGGATACAAAACCTGCTCCAGCGAGACGGTAAACATCGTAACAGGAACCCCAATCAACTGTGTGGCAAAGAAATACACTCCCATCAAAGCTGGAGAAACCATCATACCCAAAAACAGGATGGGAGCATTACCGGAATAGGTGTTTATCAGCCTGATTAAGCTTACACTGAACAAAAATCCTTGCTTACGTTTGAGGTTGGCCAAGCTGATTTTCAGCCATTTTGGGGAGGTTAAACGGGGGAAACTCAAACTGAATCGACGCGGCAGTTTTATGTATAAGTATATGGTTTCCAAGGCATTGCCCAAAAAGAACAAAACTATGTATAAACCCACTTTACGGTAAAAATAGAGTAAAGCAATGGAAGCTAACGAGTAAAAAACCACATTCAGAGTTTCGGCCAAAGCAAGGTCTTTGAACCTAAACTGCGTTTGTGCCTGCACTCTTAGCAGCTTGCGCAACACTTCCACCACGACAAATAGCGAAGTCCAACGCAGAATATTACCCAATTCGCGACTATGATAGAGGCTGCCTAAAAGCCCTGAACCAAAGGCCAAAAGTATGCTGATAACCACGCTGAGCCCAATTCCAATCTGGGCAAAGCTAAAGAGGTCTAAGCCACTATGTTTTTTGGAGGTTATGAAGTTTGAATCCAGCCCGTTGATGGCAAAAACCGATGCTATGGTCAAGATCAGGCTATAGGTGCGGAAAACGCCAAAATCCTGCTGCGACAGCCAAGAGCCCAAGTAGTAGAGCAAGGCCAGGCTGAAAAAACGTCTGAGGACTGTGGTAACCAGATTCCAGCGGATGCCGTGCATCGCAGCAGCGGTGTTCATAGGTTCGCTAAAAAATCTCTGCCTGTTCGCTGGCAGGAGTGATGCCCAAATGCTTGTAGGCCTTTAATGTAGCCTTTCTTCCTTGCGGACTGCGCTCCAAAAATCCCTGCTGCACCAAATAGGGCTCAAAGATTTCCTCAATGGTTCCGGCATCCTCTCCAATGGCAGTGGCAATGGTTTTTATGCCTACCGGACCCCCGCGATAGTTTTCGATAATAGTGCTTAGGATGCGCTTGTCCATTTCGTCCAAACCGGCATGATCCACCTGTAACATCTGCAACGCAGCCAGAGCTATATCCAAGGTAATTATGCCTTTACCCCTAATTTGAGCATAGTCCCGCACCCTGCGCAGCAAACGGTTTGCGATGCGTGGAGTTCCTCTGCTCCGGCGTGCCAGTTCTGCAATTCCATCTTCTTCAGCAGGGATATTCAGCAGTTTGGCACTGCGGTGAATTATTTGGGTAATTGATTCAAAATCGTAATAATCCAGCCTTAAAACTATGCCAAATCTGTCCCGCAGAGGAGGCGTAAGAAGCCCTGCCCTGGTTGTGGCACCTATTAAAGTGAAGTTTTCAATGGGGATTTTTAAGGTGCGGCTGTTTGGCCCGCTATCCAAAATAATCTCCATTTCAAAATCTTCCATAGCCGGATAGATGTATTCTTCAATCACGTGAGACAAGCGGTGTATTTCATCTATAAACAAGGTTTCATGGCGCGATAAATTTGTGAGTATCCCCGCCAGATCGCTTGGTTTTTCTATCACAGGCCCACTGGACACGGTGATTGTAACTCCCATTTCGCGTGAGATAATGCCGGCCAACGTGGTTTTTCCCAAGCCGGGAGGACCATAGAGCAATACGTGATCAAGCGATTCTCCCCTCATTCTGGCTGCCTGAATACTGATGTCCAATAATTCTTTAATGTGGTTCTGGCCAATAAATTCACCCAAGGTTTTAGGCCGCAGAGCTCTGTCCAGCTCTGTATCTTCGTTTAACAGGGTCGGATTATTGATGCGTTCTAACATTTCTTCTTGGCTTTCTTGAATGGCGGTATTTTAATGGGTTTTTCCAGCTCTTTAATCAAAGCTGATCCTTCCGGTATGGGTTGACGCCAGCAAAACTTCTGTCCGCTTTTTTTGTGGGTGATTTCCAAATGTATCACTTCTCCGGCTTTCCACTGGCTTTTAAAATTACCCAATTGCACAGAAGCTATTACCGTGATGGGAAACTTCACTGCATCGCCCACCTGTTTTACAGCAATGGTATTGATAGGATTGGTCTCGGTGCTGATCACTTCATCTGGTCGCGTATTGATCCAGGCAATCAATGTGTATTCCTTGGCACTTTTATCCTTTACCCAAGTAATGGATGGGGTTTTCCCATTTTCCAGCACCAATTTTTGCACATAAACCCGCGGAGTAGTCATCTGCGCCACAAGCGGCAAAAAACAGGCCAATAGTATGATGGATAGTAAGATATGTTTCATAAATTCTCCAAGCTCTATTTCAGTAGTCTAAATATTTTTAGCAATTGTAGGTGCCAAACCATCCAGGCTGCTTCCCACACGATATTCCGGTTCATTTTGGAAGTGCCGTTTATTCTTTCGGTAAAAACAATGGGTATCTCTTTGATTCTAAAACCTTTAACCCATGCTCTGAAGTTCATTTCTATCTGAAAAGCATAGCCATCTGATAGTATTTTATCCAGATTAATGCTTTCCAATACCTTGCGATGAAAGCATTTAAAGCCACCGGTAGGGTCTTTTATCGGCATCCCTGTAATCACCCGCACATATTTACTGGCAAAATAGCTGATCAGCAAACGCTTAAACGGCCAGTTTATGATATTAACCCCGTTGCAATAGCGGCTGCCAATCACCAGGTCTTTGTTTTGAGCAGCAGATATCAAGCGTGGGAGGTCATCCGGATTGTGCGAGAAATCGGCATCCATCTCCATGATCAGTTCATAATCATGCGCCAGGGCATATTTAAAACCGGTTACATAGGCACTGCCAAGCCCCATTTTTCCAGGCCGCTCTATCAGATGCAAACGCGGTTCGCTGCTTTGCATAAAGCGAACCCGCAAACCTGTGCCATCGGGGGAATTGTCATCCAGCACCAATACATCAATATCATCGCCTTTTCCAAGCACAATTTCCACCAGGCGTTCGATGTTCTCAATCTCGTTGTAGGTAGGTATGATAAGCAGTGTTTTCATGTTTATTTATCCAAGTTGTTTTCCAATAATTGGGCTTCGGGAACTTCTCTGAAAGGCTTTGCAGGAGATCCTGCTACAATGGTTTTGGCCGGCACGTCACGCGTTACAACCGCTCCGGCTGCAACCACGCCATCGCTGTGAATGGTTTTGCCAGGCAAAATTACGGCTGCCACTCCAAGGCGTGCCCCATCCTGCATGGTTATCCCTTTAAAATGGTTAAATCTTTCCTTGTCCCTGGCCATGTAATTATCGTTACTGGTTGCGGTGCAAGGAGCTACAAAACAATAATCGCCTACCTGAGAATAGGCGGTGATGTAACTATTGGTTTCAAACTTATTGCGGCTGCCGATTGTTACAAAATTCTCAATCGCCACATTGCGGCCTACTATATTCAGATCGCCAAGCTGCACATTTTCACGCACCGTAGCCATATCAGCAATCAAATTTCTTTGCCCAATCGTGCATTGACAGTAGATTATTACATTGGCTCCAATCTGGCAGAAATCACCAATCTCGGCTGGCTTTAAATCGCTGGGGACTTTAAAGATACTGCGCGGGGAGGACAGCGGCTTTTTGCCTATTATGGTGCCGTCGTCAATCCTGCAAGCCTGGCCGATTTTGCTGCCGGAATGAATTACTACGTTATGGCCAATCATGCAATCGTTACCAATTTCCACATCTGCCAAAATAATGCTATCATAGCCTATGGATACGTTGCTTCCGATCTTGGCGGTGCTATCTATATACTGGTTCATGAAACCTCCACTTCTTTCCTTGGAACCATAATTTTACTCGACAAGGATTAAGGCAAGGAAAAAAATGACCCAATGGAAAACAGCATTAAAAAGTATTGCGATTATTTGGCTTTACAAGGAAAATCGCCACGCACTATCAGAGCTTACAAGCTTGATCTGGAACAGTTTTTAGGCTTTGTCCAGCTTTTTTTTGAAGACGGTGTGCCCGTGGATGCAATCACAATTTTGAACATCCGCGATTTTCTGCGCTGGCTGAACGAAAAGCCGGATTGTAACCGCTCCCTATCCCGTAAAAGCTCTGCACTCAGTGGTTTTTTTAAATTCTGCAAAGAGCAGGGCTGGATCACACAAAGCCCCATGGATAAACTGAAACGCCCCAAATATGAAAAACCCCTGCCCAAATGCTTTACGGAAGAGGAAGTTCGCACTTTGCTTGCTATTCCGGATTGCAGCAGCCGTTTCGGGTTACGCAATCGCGCCATTTTGGAAACTTTATATTCCAGCGGGCTCAGGCTGATGGAGCTTGCGGGAATTCAGCTAAGCGATCTGGATATAAAAAAGGGTCTGCTGCGTGTAACCGGAAAGGGTAACAAACAGCGGATTGTTCCGGTTGGAAGCCATGCTCTGAAAGCAATTAACGAATATCTGGATGTCCGCTCCACCTTTGTGTTTGATAGCAGCCCCAATCTCTTGTTTTTAACCAAAAGCGGCAAGGCATTTGACACTAAACAGCTGGATATTATTCTGCAACGCTATTTTGAGCTGATTGCCCGAGCCAAAGGCTATACTCCTCATTCACTTAGACACAGTTTTGCCACGCATATGCTAACCCGCGGAGCAGATTTACGCGCCATCCAAGAATTGCTTGGCCACTCAAGGCTTTCCACTACAGAAACTTACACCCATGTAAGCCTGGAAGACATAAAAGAAGCCTACAAAAAAGGACACCCAAGAAGTAATGAGTAATCGTTGTAATTAACAAAGAGGAAAAGAGAAAAGATTTTCTAAACACAGAGAAAAGCAGAGAAAANNAGTAAAAGAGTAAAAGAGGAAAAAGAGAGAAAAGACGAAAAGAGATTTAGGATTTAGAATTTAGAATTTAGGATGGAGAAGTAATAGCTAAAGAATGTATTATGTGCCGAAATCAATCATGAAGATCATGTTAATCATATTATCAGTGTTCAATTCTCTGCGTTTCTCTGTGTTTAAAAAAAAATCTTTTCTATTATCCTCAATCCCCCAGAGAAATACCCAAGCCCCGTGCAGTTTTCACCAAATCGGAATTGATATCCACCAGATTATAGGCCTGAATTGCATCTACTATTGGCACCGCCACAATATTAGGATGGCGGTAGGCCACCATGTGTCCCCATTTGCCTTCCAGAACCATCTCAAAGGCTTTCACCCCAAATTGGGAAGCCAGAATACGATCGAAGGCATTGGGTCTGCCACCCCGCTGTAAATGCCCCAGTATGGTTTCGCGGATATCGATAGTGCATCCGGCAGTTTTCAATTCATGCGACAGCCTAATTCCTGCACCACCCAGCTTAATCTTCATAGCACCAGGTTCATCGTTTTCGCTAAAGCACAAGTTACCATCAAGAGGTATGGCTCCTTCGGCAATCACAATATTGGCAAAGCCGCGACCGTTGTCGATGCGCTGTTGGATGGCTTGCATCACTTTTTCGATACTATAGGGGACTTCCGGGATCAGGCAAACTTCTGCTCCACCCGCAATAGAAGCATGCAGCGCAATCCAACCGGCATAACGTCCCATCACTTCCAAAATAAGAATGCGGTGATGGCTGGCAGCAGTGGTAACAAGTTTATCCACAGCATCTGTAGCCACATCCACCGCGGTTTGAAAGCCAAAGGTAAAATCTGTGTCCGAAAGGTCGTTATCAATAGTTTTGGGAACCCCGATAATGGGGCAGCCAAGCTCAAAAAGCTGCTGAGAAATGCGTTGAGAGCCATCTCCACCAATGTTTATCACTGCTTCAATGCCCTGATAGCCAAGTCTGTTCATAAAATCCTGAGAGCGATCCACAGTCGTCCAGCTACCATCACTGTTTTTAACCGGCCAGGCAAAGGGCCCACCCTTGTTGGTGGTGCCGATGATGGTTCCACCTTGAACATGGATACCAGCTACCTTATCCGGAGTGAGTTCCACCAAATGCATCGGATCACGTAAAATGCCATCGAAGGCATCTATACTGCCCAAAATCTCCCAATTATGCTCAATTGAAGCGCGTTTCACGATAGCCCGGATCACTGCATTCAAACCGGGGCAATCGCCTCCCCCTGTTGCGATGAGCAATCTTTTTTTCATTATTCCTCCACTGTAAGTATCTTTGTATTGTGCCTATGTATATAGTGTCCTGTCAAGTTAATTTCGGGGGGATGCGTGTGCTAAAGGCGTGATGGGACAAGACATCTATATCATTGTCTTCCCCGCGGAGGCGGGAATCAAGCCATTTATTGTTTATAAAGCACGACAGATGTCCTTCTGTTTCACAATATGAAAGATGCACTATCCCTGAAGCGATTTTATGGGCTGGATTCCCGCCTCCGCAGGAACGACAGTAATTCTTTTTACGCCATAAGTTATTTAACAAGACAATAGACTCCTTATTTATCCCGCAAAATTAGCGTGCGGTATCCGGAAAGCTCTGTAAAGCCAAATTTCTCATAGAGATGCCAGGCAGCATAATTATCCACATGCACTTCCAGTTTGGCCTGATAGCCGTATTCACCTGCAATTTTAACGCTTTCCACCATCAACATCGTTCCAATCCCCTGATTTTGCTTTTGCGGGTTAACGGCCATGTGATGAATGTAAAGCCGTCGGTAATCGTGATTTACCCACACAGCTCCAAGCAATTCTTCATCATCTGATGCAATAATAATAGTTCCGGTATGTTGCAGACTAAATTGCACCGCTTCAAAGCTATCCTTGCGAGCCGGGTTGCTGATTCCGGTATTTTGCCAAAGGACAAGCAGTTTGTCGTAAAGCTCTTTGCTTAGCTCTTTTACTCGTTCCAATGTAACCATTACAGTCAATATCCCTGCATTTTAAACACATCGGGATGCCTGGTAAAGCGGAAAACGGAATTCCATACCACCACAAACAACACAGTGGGATCATCGTCAACCATCATCAGATAGCTTCCTTCCTGGTAGTCAACAAACTTTAATACCTGAGTGCGGTTGTTGGATAAGGATAGTTTCACCGTGCAGTAGGGCTCCTGGAATTTGGCGATCCATTCGTTTTCCACATCATCAATAAAGACGTAGGTATCCAAATTTGCCAGGATGTTCAGGATTTTTATCAAGGCAATGTTATTGGTATTGACCAGGAAGTCATTTGCTTTGTCTTTAAAGAACCAATCGTAATCCTTGCGGGTAAGCGTGTATTTGTTTTTGGGGTGGCTAACCTCAATTTTCAGCAGGTCGTCCTCTATATGGCTAACCACATGCGGAGAGCGCCAGGTATGCAGCTCTGTGGTATATACATTGGTTACCTTGGCTTTCAATTGGTAAATCTTGTTCGAGCCTGCATAGCGGAAATAATCATAAGGATTTCCCAGATTGCTAAAAAGCACCCGGATGCTCTTTTTGTCATTAGCAATCACCAATTGCAGCGTTTCCTGTTCTTTCTGCTGGAATCGCTCTATCGCTTCTTTACCGGTGCCCATTGGGGTTTTGGAATATGAACCGCTTACCACATCCCGAAACAGGGATTGAATCTTCAGGGTGTCTGCGGCCCAAGTAACAGGATGAACCAGGGTCCACACGTTATTTTTCTTCACTATTTTTATGGTATCTGCGGCGTTGAACAATTCAATCCTGTTTACAGAAAGCGTGTCTATATCAAATACTTTGGCGGTGCGCTCGATGGGGCGTTTATTTTTCAGAAAGAAAAATGCTGCAACAAGCAGAATCAGAATGATTAGCAGAATAAGTCTATTCTTCTTCATTATCCCCTCTTTGCATTTGTTTCCGCCGTAAAGCTATGAAGCCGCCGATGATGATCAGGATCAATGAAGGCAGCACTGTGGCAGTAATTTTGATGCCAAGCTTCATCCGTCGCTCTGTTTTTCCCGGATCGCCCCACATTAGCTCATGTTTATTCATATAGTAGGGAATATCCAGAATGCTTTTTTGCATGTGGCGCGAACGGATGTTAATCATAGTTTCGCGATCCAACAGCCAGTCCACAGCATTTAAGATTATGTAATAGCGATCTTTATAGATGTCTTTTTCCGGATCTATATACAGCTCTCTATCGCCATATACCACCATCTTTCCGTCCTGGACTTCAGGTTTAAACCCGGGCATCTGATACTCTGGCTTATCTTTAAAATAACTTTCCATTCTGCCATGAACAATTGCGCCTAATGGGATGGGAGGATTCTTGAATTTCTCCGGATCGGGATTATAAAATAGCCCTGTATCCAGCTCGTAATCCGGCCCTTCCAACAAAGCACTGTTGGCAGAAGTGGCAAGAATTGTCTGGAAGTCCAATCCCTGTTTTTTCTTAAAGATTATGCCACTGCCCATATACATTACGATATTGGAGATATTACGCGTAATTGGATGTTGTGTTCCGCGCAGCACAGGATAAATTGGAAAGGATATATTGGTATCCACACCCATTTGCCGTGAATCGCAAAAGATATCCATGGCGATTGAAGGGCTGAATTTAACCCCATAATTCTCGAAGAACTCAAACATGTTGGATTGCAGCTCCATTACAGAATTACCGTCTGAGACAATTTTATCCTGCATTAGCACCAGTTTGCCGCCATTCATGATATATTGATCCAGATTGTATAGCTGGGTTGCACTTAAGCTATCATAACCGGCATGAAAAATCATGACTTCTGTCTGTTTGGGAGGAGTATAAAGGTCGGTGAAAGTTACGTTAAAGTTAGCCTTCAGGGCTTCTTCATAGGCCTGTTTGGGCATAAAGGAATAAAGGGTATCGGCAAAAGCGGTAATCTCCGGCAAAGTATAGCGCGATAGCTTTTGAATTCTTAAAGTAAGCTCATATTCCAGTTTAGCCTGCATATTGGGGATCAGCGTGATGGAATCGTAATTTCCCTGATACTCAAACACCGCACCATAAACCACCTCCTTACTGGTGGTTTTATCGTTCTCAAAGATGCGGAAATACATGCTTCCCAAGCCATATTGCTGTGCTTGGTTTTTTAGTTCTTCCAAACTGAGACCGGTGATGTATTCGTAATGGAATTTCCCCCTGCCTGCCAGCTTATATTCTGTTAACAAATCCCGAACATAGCGATCCAGAGTAGTCATTTGAGAGGGTAACTCTTTACTGGTATATATTTTTACCACCATGTTATCCTGCAGCTTGCGAACAGCATCCTTGCTGACCCGTGTAAGTGAATACACTTTATTTTTGGAGAAATCCAGTCTGATTTTTGCATAGGAACCCACAAGCAGCACCATTAGCACAATTGCCAGCTTTATTACCAGCCCGATTACGATAGATCTGGTTTTCTTGGCCTGTTTCATCTATCGCTCCTGCATCATATTGCGAGATTGCAAATTAAACTCGGCCAGCAAGGCAAAAACAACCGTTACCGCAATGAAGAACAAGATATCACGTGAATCTATCACGCCTTTCAGGAAACTTGTAAGGTGAAAATCGAAGCTGAGATATTGAATTGGACCCACTACGCTATAAGGCACCATGGGCATCAAAAACTTCAGCACGTAAAACACGCCGGAGATCAGTAAGGCCAAAACAAAAGCCAGAATTTGATTGCTGGGGATGCTGGAAGCAAATACTCCAATGGAAACATAAGCCATTCCTGCCAGCACCAAGCCAATATAACCACAAATTATCGTGCCATAATCTATCCCTTCTCCAAAGACAATAATTATTCCGAAAAACACCAAGCTCAAGGCAATCATGGTTTTTAGCTGCAACATGGCTGCCAAAATCTTGCCCCAAACTATGGAGGATAATTTGATTGGCAAGGTAGATAGCAATTCCAGCGTTCCGTTTTGCCGTTCTTTGGCAATGCTGCCCATGGTGATGGCAGGGATGTAAAACAGGAAGATAACATGAATCACTTCAAACAGAAAGCGCAGTTCTGCCAGGGCAATCTTGAACAACAAATTGGAGAAAATAAGGCCAGAGATCACCAAAAACAAGGTAAATACTATATAAGTCGAGACAGAGCGCATTGCAAGCTGAAATTCTTTGATGGCTATGATAAACATGGCTTTCATGGCTGTTCCTCAAGTACTGGTAGTTCGTTTGTTTCTGTGTTTTCTCCGGTAAGTTCGTGAAAAATGGATTCCAGGCTCTTCTTAATTACCGCCAGTTCCAAAATTAACCAACCCTTTTGGCTGATAAATTTTGCCAATTCCTGCCGCAGATCAAGCTCTGTAGTATCGTATATGTTTACTATGCAATTCGTTTCATTCTGGCTGACAATATCCATCTCTATGCCCGGATGTTGCAGGATAAATTCGCTAAAGTCAATAGCTTCGCCCTGCACTTCCAGATTTAGATAGGAGCTATTCTTTAGGTAATTCGGCAGGTTATCTTTGCGGTCATCCACAATAATTTTACCCTTGTTGATAATCACCACCCTATCGCACAGAGCCTGCACTTCCTGCATAATGTGGCTGGACAAAATCACCATCTTTTCGCGTCCCAGGGTGCGGATCAATTCCCTGATTTCCATTATCTGATTTGGATCCAAACCCGAGGTAGGTTCATCCAGAATCAGAATGCGGGGATCATGCAAAATGGCTTGTGCCAATCCAGTGCGCTGACGGTAACCCTTGGAAAGTGTGCCAATCCGCTGATGCAGAACTTCTTTCAGGCCACAATTCTGCACCACAAAATTACGACGTTGAACAAAGATATCATGCTTCATCCCCCGCAAAGCAGCAATATAGGCCAAAGCTTCCGCCACGCTCATATCATCATAAAGCGGGTTTTGCTCCGGTAGATAACCTATCTGACTGCTGGCTTTTATAGGGTCATCAAAGATACTCTCCCCATCAAGCTCAATGGTTCCGGAGTTTGGCTGCAAATACCCCACCAGCATTCTTAGGGTAGTAGTTTTGCCCGCACCATTAGGCCCCAGAAAACCCATGATTTCTTTGTCGGCAATGTTAAAACTGATTTCATCTACTGCTTTGATCTCTCCAAAGCTACGGCTAAGCTTTTTAATACTAATCATATAGCTTACCCTACATCCTCATTCCGAAGCCGTTGGTTTTGGTTCCCGGCTCGTTCAGCAGTATTTTGTCGCCTTCCTGCAAGCCTTCTATCACTTCCACATTTTGCATATCATTTGCACCCAGTTTTACGGGAGTAGCAACGCCGGTTGGTTGGCTGACAGCCGGTTTTTTGCTCTTTTTATCTGTTTTGGCTGGGGCTGGGGCAGCGGTAACTTTATACACTACATCCTGGTTGGAATCGTTGCTAAATACCGCCCGGATGGGTATGGTCAGCACATCTTTTCGGGAATCACCCATGATGCTGACGTTGGCGGTCATGCCAGGCTTCACGGTTTGACCATTGGCATTAATGCTGATTTCCACGGGGAAAACCTTGGCGTTGTTTTCGGTGATTGCCTGGGGAGCAATTTTTACTATCTGGCCATGGTATTGCTCATAAGGCAAGGCGTCAATTTTAATCTCTGCCGTCTGATGCAGCATAAATTTGGCAATATCCACTTCGTTAATGTTGCTTTTTACAATCATCTGGTTCAAATCGGCAATTTTCATCACCACTGTTCCCTCACCATAGCTGCTCATGCTGGATTGCACCATTTCACCTTCGTTGATGTTGCGTTCAATCACCACTCCGCTGGAGGTGGCAAACACATGCGTAACCTTGCCGGGAACATCCAGATCGCGAATCATTTCATATTGTTTGCCGGCCTGTTCATATTCTATTCTGGCAGATTTTAACAAGTCCGAGGCCTTGTCATATTCTTCTTGCGAAATGTATTTTTTCTCCAGAAGGATGGCTTTATCGGCTAAGTCTTTGGTGGCGGTAGTCAATTGAATCTCGGCCTTTTGGAGGGTTGCCTTGGTGTTAAACAGCGTATTCGCCTGGTTGTAATCCGGCTCGATATCGGCAATTATTTGGCCGGATTTTACATAATCGTTTTCGCCGGCATAAAACTTTACAATTTTACCGCTCACCTTGGATTTCAACGAAACCACCGTCTGCGGCATAACCTGCCCGGTTATTTCGATGCGGGAAGAGATTTCTCCCTTGCTAACCGTTACCGTATCGGAATCGGTTTTCGGGTCAGCAGTTTCTTTTTTGGCAATTCCACAGCGTGAAACCAGTGCCAATGTAACCACTGCCAACACACTGATTCCGATTATAATCTTCCATTTTTTGCGCATGATACCTCTGATTTGATGCAATCTGCTTTCATTCAATCCAAACCCTGTGATCTGGGAAATTATGTCAATAAATTTCGCTTTCTTGCTATCATTCCCATATCAATGCCATAT
>DIXL01000110.1:28716-41491 GCA_002428685.1 Cloacimonetes bacterium UBA6081
GCTATGTAGTGTCATTTCCAGCTCGCCATGATGTGTCGTTCCCGCGGAGGCGGGAATCCAGCCCAGAAAAAGCTCTGGAAGAGCGGCAGATAATATAGAAATTTCCTCAACAATTTGTATCATATCAGCGGAATTATCTTGGGCTGGATTCCCGCGTCCGCGGGAACGACAATAATATCAAGTCATTTGATCCTACTTTAGCAGCATCATCTTGTGCACACGGATGGATTTGCCTTGCTCAATTCTGGCGAAATACAAGCCTGAGCTAACGGAATTATTAGCAAATTTTCCTCATCCAAACCCATTGCAAAGACAGAGCTTAGCGCACGTTTTGTCTATAATGAAATCTTTACCATATATATCTGGAAAACCTGTGATAATAAACAAGGAAACAGTTTATCCCTCCGAATAAGGCTGCCGACACAATAATCCCTAAGCTGGCATGCCGTTAATCCATTACTATATATCAGTTAATGGCTTTTATGCGGTAGAATCTGCGGGGGGCAATACTGTCCAAATATGTGAGGTTGGTGGTGCTATTCAGATAAGAAAACACTCCATCGGGTGTATCGGAAACATAGATCTGATACGAAGTGGCATTGGGGATGGCATTCCATTGCAGGATAATGTTTTCCGCGCTATGGCTGACGCTAACCACTGGCGTGGCAAGGCTTTGCAACTGGGTAACATCAATGATCAAAGTGCCACGACTGCTTCTGCTTAAACCGCTTATACTTACACTTGTTTGGGTGGAACTGCTAACAAAACCTGTGGCGATGTAATCCACAGTATTATAATTGTAAACCACGCGGTTGGGAACAAAGCCAAGTCCATTGTGGTTAAGCACATAGCTGCCGTTTAAAGCACTAACGTTTAGGGTGCTGATGCTGTATCTGATCCCAAAGCTGATTGGAGAAACCGTTACGGTGAAATCATCGCTGGAAGTGCTTATGGGGTTTATAGTTACGGTAATATTTGTATAGCCTGGAAGGGAAGGAATTATCACATTGGTAGCTGCTCCGGCAATGGCAGTATTGGCACTGGTTCCTTGATTAACAATTGTAGTGGACACCTGGATCAGATTGGAAGCCTCGCTGGTGTCGCCGGTATTTGTGGCCCGCACTTGATAGCTGTAATCAGTTTGGGGATCAAGCCCGGAAACTCTGGCCAGGTTTGTGCTTACGGGTAAAGCCTGATATCCAGCCACAGGAGAACTGGCTCCAATATCGTGTGAACCAAGGCCTGTTGCTGTGTCTATGGCATAAGAATCCCACTGCGTGGCCAGGGTTGGAAATCCTAAGGTGGGATTGGTGGTTACTCCGCTGAGAACAGTGGTTTTGCGGCGCAGGGTTTGGTTTATGGTAGTTAAAGGACTTATGCCCCAAGCGGTTGATGGTTGTTCGCCTATTCGTCCCAAAATGTCAACTGATCCGGCGGGAGAGATTTTGTAAAGCTCCACAGCATCGTCGCCATTGAAGTTAACTGCCGCATTGGTGATTGCGGTAACGCCTTCGGGTAGGGTTAAGACAGCACTGGAATTCTTGTAAACTTTGCAAGCTCCGGGAGCTAAAGTACCTGAAAGAGCAACCGAGCTTGAAGTAGAGGTGCTGCCATTGGAGTATAAATTCAGTTTGTAATTGGAAAGATCAATTTCTGCGCCTGTGCCATTGAAGATTTCGAGGTATTTGTTGTTGCTACTGCCCTCCACGTATTCGCTGATCAGGAGATCGGTGGTCAAAGCAGCCGAACCGCTATACACATCCAGCAGATAGCTGTCTGCTCCGCTTACTGGATTCCAGCGGGCGGTAAAGCCTTCGTGCGAGACAGCGGTAGCGTCTGTGGCAAGTGGGGAGTCTAAATAGGTAATGATAGCGGTTGTGGCCGAGATAACATTGGAGAAGGCTCCAAAGCTTTGATCCAGCATGGCCTTTATGCGATAATAATATGTGGTGCCATCGCTTAAGCCAGTGATATTTGCAAAGTTAGCACTAACGGGATAGTTCTGGTAACCTGCCACGAAGCTGGTAAAGGCACTGGAAACGGATAGGTCAAGCTGGTAATCTGCAAAACCGGGAACTGCGTTCCAGTTGGCAGTGAAGCCTGTGAAGCCGATGTTTGTAGCTGCTGTGGCTACGGGCGCAGGAATTGCGGTTGTAGCGGTTGTAATGATGTTGGAAACAGCTCCGGTGCTTTCGTTGAAAGAGGCTTTAACCCGGTAGTAATAGGTGGTTCCAGCAGCCAGCCCGCTTAGCGCAAGGCTGGTGGAGCTTACTAAATAGCCTTCATATACCCCCACGAAACTGGTGAAACTGCTGGAAGTGGAGAGGTCAAAAACATAGTCTGAAACTCCAGCGGCAGCATTCCAATTTGCCGTAAAGCCTGTATAGCTGAGGTTTGTGGCCGCGGTTGCCACGGGCGTAGGGATGTCATTATCGTCAATTTCCAGATTAAAGTTTGCGTAATTGCCAACGCCGGCACTATTGCCGCCGCTGATGTTGATCAGGGAAAAGATAAGGGTTTCGGTTCCTTCCAGAATACTATCGTTGGTAATTGTAACGGAGATGGATTGGTTGGCACTACTGCCTGCAGGGAAAGTAATGTTGCGGGTGGTGAAATTGCCCACATCGCTTGCAGAACCGCTGTTTATAGCTATTTGGGCAGTGGTGGCAGAGGTGGGGCTGGGGTTGATAATTTGCACTGAAATGGTTACGTTTCCGGCATTTTCGGAAACTTGGGCACTGGCAGGATTGAATTGCACGATTGTATTGGCCGTGGATCCACCCCAGATGGAGGCTACGTATTCGGGGTGATCCACAAAGGGATTGCGGTTGTTTTGATGTGCGTAAACTGCCGTGTTGCGAGTCAGTTCTGCTGCGTCCACAGGATCGGCATTATGCCAGGTCAGCAGCGTTTCCAGCATATCCACCCCGCCCTGAGAGAGGGTCATTTCGTAACGCACGGAGAAGTATAACAAGGCCCTGGCCAGATTGCCTTTGTGCTGATTGGCGGGTTCGAAAACGGTTTGTCCGCTGCTATTGGTGCCGCGCTTGCTTACATAGCCGTTGTAGGAAGGATATGTGGTGCCGACGTTGGTTACTACATCAAAGGGGAGATTGCCGCGGGAGGAATTTACGCTGGAGTTACTGACAAAGAGGTGGTGCACATCAGCCTTTTTGATGCTGGTTTCCCCAGTCCCAAACCAGCTTTGGGCATAGGTGTGCTCGGTGTTAGGATTGCTGCTGCCATCATAGCTGCTGCTAACGGTGAAATCCTGACCTGTGTAAACGCAACGGACTACGCCATTTGTATTGTCCAATTCCTGGAAGAGAAACAGTTTAGCACCATCGTAACTGGAATAAGTGTTGTTGTCGATTAGATTGTGCAGTCCGGTTTTTAAAGCTGTTCCCGTTAAACCCACCACAGGATTGTAGTAACCATTAAAAGGATCGCTGGCCAGAGTGGTAACGGTGATAGAATTGGAGTTTGCACTGGTGCCATTGGAGTTGTATGCCCTTACCCTGTAATAATATGTGGTATTTACGCTTAATCCACCCACGGACTGGCTGGTGTTGTTTACGGTTAAATTGTTGTAATTTGCTAAGATAGAAGTAAAGCCTGAATTGGTGGAAACATCCAAACGGTAACTGGTTGCACCTGTGGCAGCATTCCAATTGGCAGTGAAGGAATTTGGGCTTACATTGGTGGCTGCCGTGGCTGTGGGAACGGCGGGAGGTGAATTTCCACTGGTGGAAAAGCTGTATTCTTCGCCATAAGCAGTGCCTTGAGCGTTGGTTGCATAAGCTCGATAATAGTAAAGTGTTTCGGCTGCCAGACTGCTTAGGTTGCTGACAAAACTGCCGGTGCCGGTGCCGTCAGTTGTGGTATAATTGGAGATAGTAGGGCTGCTGGATGTATTCCAGCAAACGCCTCTGGAGGTTACGGAAGCACCACCATCGGAGGTAACATTGCCTCCGGAAACTGCAGAATTAGAGGTAATGGAACTAATAGTGGAAGTTAGAACTGAGGCCAGGCCAGGCAAACCTGAATAGTCTGTAATAATTACATCATGAACGTAAACTGCTGAACTAGGAGAAGCCAGCCGAATCTGCGTTGGAGTCGAATAATTTACATCGTAAGTGTAAGTGGTTCCGGTTGTTCCAATACCCGTGAAGGTGGTTATATCTGTCCAGGTGGAGCCAGTATAGGACTGCAATTTTATAGACCTACCTGCTGCACCGGCAGCAAAATGAAACTCCACCGTGCCAATAGATGACAAACTGGGGAATTCTGCTATGCCTGTAGAAGCTTCCATTTGGACGCGTCCTGTTGAGCAAGTGCCTGTGGCAGTAGCGGAATTGGAAACCATGCATCTTGTCATGGAAATAGTGCCTGCGCTAATCGCTTGCGTATAAGAGCCGTAACTGCCTCTGTTAGTCCAATTTTGTATGTTTTCGTTTACCAGGGTAACACCCCAGAACAGGCTGATCGAGATCAGCAGCAGCAGGCTAAAAGTTAGTTTCTTCATATATCTATCCTAATTTCATATCCTATATTCAGTAAGATAGGCCAAAATCTGGAGAAGGCAATTGCAGTCAAGCATTTAGTTATTCTTCATATTCAGGCTGCAACCCTCACTGATTATTTGCTTATATGGCAGTTTGCGATATTCTGTAATTAGAAACAAAAATAACTAGTGTCATGTCAAGCATAGGGAAGCTGATCTCCCGATCGGCTTGTGGCAATCAGGAGATNNGCGACATACAAAGTTTGACACAACACTAGTATAAGGATGTGAGTATGCCAATTCCCTTCAACCTAAACCGTATGATAGATACGGAGCTTCATTTTCCTCAGCGTTTTGCCAGTATGGTAAACAAAAACTACGGGATGATTTTCTATAACGAAGGCAATAAAGCTTCTCACGATAGCAATCATGCCGTAATCACCGATTTAATTGGAGTGGAAAGCTCTCTGCGTGATATTGAGTTTTTTTACAAGAGCAAAGGTATTCAACCACGCTTGTATCCATCATTAAAAGCCAACGAAATGGATAAACTTGCCCCCGTTTTGGACAATCATGGCTTTGTGGTAGAGCCCAAAGATCACCAGTATTACCTGCACGATCACGAAAGCTCTTTAAGACCGGCTGATAGTTTACAAATTTCCCGCATCCACTCCTTGGATATTGATATCATGGAAACCATCGCCATAGAGTTTGGTGGCGATTGGACTATCAAAGTGGTGGAGCGCCATTTATTGCATCCTTCCTACCATCTCTTAGGTGGTTTTGCCGATGGAGAATTAGCCTCACTGGCTTCGGTTAGCGTATTTGCAGGTTACAGCAGAGTGGATGATGTTTTCACCCGCGACAAATTCCGTGGCCGGGGTTATGCAGGCGCAATGATTCATTATCTGATAAACTACCACAAGGGTTTGTATCAAAACCATCTTTATCTCTATTCCGATAATCCCGCCGCCATTAAAATTTACGAAAAAGCGGGATTTTCCAAAATCCCTCAGGATTTCAAGTGTTGGAATGCCTATAAAGAGCAGCCACAGGTGCATACTGAGGTGGAAACAACTATTTAACGCCGTAAAACATAAAGAGGCAAAGGTTTTACTTGACATTCAAGGCCCTTGCATTCTTTTATACTTGTATATGAATATACAGGAGGATCGCCCATGAAGTATCTCGTTGTATTATTAATTACTTGCATTCTGTTTGCTGGCGGATGTGCCAGTTTTCAAGAAGAGCAAACTCAAGCTACCCTATCCATCAGCCCTGCCGGAACAATTCCCATGGTTGACGAAACCATTATCCTGAAAAAGAAGGTTGCCATTGGTAGGTTTACAAATGAAACTCGTTTGGCAAACAGTTTTCTAAACGAAGGCAGCGGAACTCAGGAAAAAATGTCCAAAGCGGCCACAGATATTTTATCTGCAAAACTGGCCATGTCCAAGCGCTATATTTTAATTGAACGGCAGGACAATCTGGCCATCGATAACGAACAAAAGATCTCCAATATCGCCAGCTACAAAATCCCGGCCGATTACCTGATTCTTGGCTCAATTTCCGAATTTGGCCGCAATACCAGCGGTAATGTTGGTTTTGTGGATCGCACCAAGAAACAAACTGCCTATGCCAAAGTTACAATCCGTATTGTGGATACCAGCAACGGCATGGTTATTTTTGGTGAAGAAGGTGTGGGCGAAGCCAGCAGTGAAGTAGGAACCGTTCTTGGCATGGGTTCTCAGGCCGGATACGATGAAAGCCTTACGGACAAAGCCATAGATGCTGCCATCAGCGGTGTGATTCAGAACTTAATGAACAAGCTGTCTCACGATCCCTGGCGCTCTTATGTGCTTTCCCTGGAAGGCAATGAAGCTTATATTTCCGGAGGAACCATTCAAGGCATTGCCAAAGGTGACACATTCAAGGTTTACCAGCGCGGCAAAAAAGTGATGAATCCTCAAACAAACGTTGCAGTGGAGCTCCCGGGAACCCAAATTGCCACTATCAGGGTGGTGGAAACCATCCCCGGAACCGAGCTTACCGAAATTTCTAAGGCTGAGGTAATTTTGGGCAGTATCCCCGCAACCGACCTGTCAAACATTTATATCAGCGACAAATAAGGAGTTCGAAATGAAACACTGGATTCTGATTTTAGCAGTCGCCCTCGTCCTCTTGTGTGCTTGTAGCGTAAGCAAATCTACCCAAACCTCCACTGTAAAAGAAGATTTTGGCAAACTTAGATTGGTGGGCGATGCTTCCGGACGCACGGTATTGTTGGAAGGTCAGCGCATTAAGCTGGATATTGAAAAAGACGTAAACCTCTTCGAATTGAAAAGCGGAACCTACAATTTGGAAATCCAACGTAATGGAACAACCGTTCTAACTCAAAAAATATTCATTACCACATCTCAAACCACGGAGGTCAAAATCCCATGAAAATTTGCTTTGGCATCCTGGCCATATTATTTTCACTTGCAGCTTGCGCCCAACCACCCTATCTTTATTATGGAAATTCTTCACACAGCTATTACAAAGCTGTAAAATGGCATGACGACAAGTCTGTTGCCCAATACAAACAAAGCCTGGAAGATGTATTTGCCAAATCCACCGAACTGGGTAAACCTGTTCCCCCCGGTTTGTATTGCGATTATGCGCTCTTGCTTTTAAATGAAAACAAAACCGTGGAAGCAAAGCAGTATTTTACCAAAGAAATGGAAACCTGGTCGGAATCCACTCCCTTTATCACGTTTCTAATACAGCGCTATAAAGTTGGGAATTAGGGGGAAAGATGAAAAAATATATCTATCTGTTTATCCTGGCCTCCATTCTGTTGTTGCTTACTGCTTGTGCGCCACCAAATTCAACCTTTGATATGGCTTATCCCCGGATGTATCAAAACACACCTCAAACCGTTTTGATCCTGCCACCCATAAACAACAGCACCGCTGCAGACGCCAAGGAGTATTTTTCCTGCTCCTTGTCCCAAGCAGTAGGCCTGAAAGGCTATTATCCCCTGCCGGTGGAAGCCATGTTCGGAGTTTTACGTGATGAAGGACTATACGACACCGAAAATATCAATCCCGCTGTCCTAAAGAACTTTAAAGAGCATTTCGGTGCAGACGCCGTGCTTCTATCCACCATTGAAAAGTGGGATAAATCCTGGGCAATTACTTCCGGTTCGCTAAAGATTACTTCCAAATTTGTCCTAATGGATACTGCCACTGCCGATACCCTGTGGAATTACACAATGGCAACAAAAGTTACTATTAGCTCCAGCAGTGATAATCTGCTGATGGCAGCCCTGGAATCCGCCATCAAAACCGCCACGGAAGATTATTTTCCCAATTGCCTGAAAGCCAATGTGGCCACAATGGACATGACCTTGCCCTACGGGAAACATCATCCCGGGTACCTGCAAGATAAAGCCAAAACCGTTCACCCCCGTAAAACAGGGAAACTGCAAATTAGCAAATAATCTGTCCCCTCAGTTCTTCAGAGGTTTTACGCTCTGCCGAATTCGGGTTTTTAGCTTTGATTAAGGGTTCCGGCATATTCCGGAGCCCTTGATTGTATCTGGCAGTTGCCTTACAAAAGCAAATGATGAGGGAAGGTTTGATTTCCCCAATAGCAATCACGGAACAAATACGGAATCATTACGGACTTCATCCGTATTTATTCCGTATTGGTTCTGTAATTGCAAAGACCAAGCCAGAATTGGCAATGACCAAGGCAGAATTGGCAATGACCAAGGCAGAATTGGCAATAAATCAATTCAACTATTTATTCCAATTTGTCGTTCCCGCGGAGGCGGGAATCCAGCCCTTGTATTAGTTCTGGAAGAACGACAGATAATTGTTTATGGGGCAATAGATTATATGTCATCCATTCAGATTCTGACTGGGCTGGATTCCCGCCTCCGCGGGAACGACAGTAAGTGATATCCTGATTATGGACATTGTTTTTGATTAAGCAGCCCGACTTCACACTACCCGACTTCACACTACCCGACTTCACACTATTAATATATCTGCTCAAAACCAAAGCTCCGAACCAAAGTCCGGGGCTTCTTTGTAATCTCTTTAACTTGTTAACCCGTTAACCCCATTCGCTTACCGTGTCAGGTACTTCCAGTGCCAGCTTCTTTGTAATCTCTTTAACTTGTTAACCCGTTAACCTACTTTAGCAAGATAGCTTTTCCGATGCTGATGCTGGTTCCGCTGCTGACTTTTATTATATAAACTCCCGCCGGACTTTTTATGCCATTACTATCAAAACCATCCCATTGGGTATTGACGCTGCCGGAGGCTTTCTGTCCCAGACTAAGGCTCTTGATTTTTCTGCCTTTCAGGTTAAATATCTCCAAATTCACAGGGACGGTTTTGGATAGGGAAAAATCTATCTGCAGCAGATCACTAAATGGATTGGGGTGGGTTTGGAGTTTGCTAACCTTGGGGCTGGGGATAGAGCTATCTTCTACTGCTGAACCGGCTTGAATATTCCAGGTTACCTCATGAGAGATGCTGTCTGAAGAGGCAATATTACAGCGAACCGTATGATTTCCCCCGCTATTAATAACCGGTTCGTAGATAAAATCTGTTGCGCTTGCTTGCAGCACATCATCAAGATACCAACTGAAGCTAAGCTGGGCAGTTTGCGTGGAAGCCTCTATCATAAACATCAGTGGTTCGCCTATATTGGCAAAGTAGGTTTCCGCCGGATCGGGAAACACGTTGCTAACCTGCAAATCCAGCATGCGAAGCTGATAAATATTTACGGGTGTTAAGGGATGAGAACTTGCATCCACAGACACTAGTCCTATGGCCAGAACCACGTCCAGACCCTGGATAACCTTGCCGAAGATAGCGTAATTGCCATCCAGATGCGGAGCCGGAGCCAGGGTAAAATAATATTGGCTTCCCGCACTATTTGGGGCAGAACTATGCGCCATGGCCAAAATACCCGCTTGATCGTGATGAAACAAAGGGCTGAATTCGTCGGGAATGGTGTAGCCCGGTCCACCATAACCTGTGCCAAAAGGACAACCATCCTGAATTACAAATCCCGCCACTACGCGGTGAAAAATCAGGTTGTTGTAAAATCCGCTGTTAGTAAGCGAAATAAAGTTATTGGCGGTGATGGGCACAGTTTCTTCATATAATTCGGCGGTAAAACTGCCCAAAGAGGTGTGCCAGCGGGCAAAGGTGCGGGCTTGTGAATAAACTGGAATCAGCAACAAGCTGATTGCCAAAACAATTACTATTTGGAGTCTCATCATATCCATCCTTATAGACTTATATTGTATGCCATTTCACTGCGTTACTTTGCTGCAATTTGCTTTTAGCTGTCAAGCAGAAAAATTCCGCTTGTAGCGACGGACATCCTGTCTGTCGCAGACATCCTGTCTGTCGCAGAAAAGGGATAACATCTTAAACACATAAAGTGCTGCAGACGAGACGTCCGCAGCTACCGACAAATTGATCATATACTAAAAAATTGTGGGTTTACATAACTATAGGGGTAATCCCTAATTGCTTTACATATCCCTGCTTTAACGGGATTGTAAAGCGTGTATTCAATAGTATTCTGCAATTCTTTCTCTGTGCGCATTATTCTATCATAGCTTTCAGTTTGCCAAATCATCCCGGTGGAGTTCAATATTTTGTTCAATTCTTTGGAAGTATAGCCCTTGATATTGCGCATGATATCGCTTAGGAGGTATGGATTCCCATCTGTTATTTTCATTGGTTTGATAACCAGATGAACATGGTTAGGCATCACACAGTGGCAGATTAAGCTGTAGTGTTTTAAGTCATAGAAATGCAAGGCAGCCACTACTATTTCAGCAAGCTGTGATTGATTTAGAGACTGAGGGATAGATTTATCCTGCCCCAGAAGAGTATCATAGTATTCGAAATACAGTTTATCTGCAAGGTAATCACTATCTTCTGTATTTGAGGATTTGGGGTCAATTGGTTTGTTATGAGCCTGTAGCTTGAATGAGATCAGTTTATCCCGTAGTACTTGAGGTAATGTGAAAGCAAGCCGCCATGTTACAAATAAATACGAATTCACTGTTTGTATATGGGGAAGATTGCGTCTAGCGCTGTAGATAATCTCGTCTTGTAGCACAATAGCTCCAATTTCTTTAATTTACATGGTGCTGCTGCAGACGAGACGTCCGCAGCTACTGTAGCGACGGACATCCTGTCTGTCGCAAACTATTTACTCGAGATAGCCGCCTCACCAATCTGAATATAGGGGAATATCGAGGAGCCGGTGTTGAAGGTCTCGTAGGAGATGTCTTTAATATTGTTAAAGATATCAATCAGGTTTAGGCTCATCATAGATTCGCTGATGGGATACTGAATCGCACCACCCTTTATATAATAGCTGTTTTTCAGCACCGCAGACATATCGCCATTGGCATTGGGCTGGCCAAATGATGCACGCATGCAAAGCACGCCTTCTTTTACAGATTTTATCATCTCGTTTAGAGACGTGGAACCTGCTTCCACAACTATATTATCTGCATCTCCCAGCGTCCGCTTTTTACCCACTTTGTTAGCCGTAAACAGACCAATGGGATAGTGTTTTAGCACGCCATTTTCAATGATGGCAGCGTCTTTAGCCAAAAACCCATCATTGGTAACAAAGCTTTTGTTTGCCAACCTGGAGTCCGTGGGTTTGGTGTAAACGGAAAGTTTGGCATCCAGAATCTGCTGCCCCACATGATCAGGAAACCTGCTGCTGTTGGTAAGCAAGCCGGAAGAGCCAAACTGCTGGCCAATTAGGCAATCCAGCAATTCTCCGCTTACAAAGGGAGCCAGTATTACATCACCGGTAAAATTTTGCGGAATAATAGAGGTGGTGGTTTGCTCGCAAATCTGGCGTATCAGCTCCCTGGTGAAATTTATCTCCATCAGAGCTTCATTAAGATCCGCAATTTCGAAGCCGGTATAATTAAAGGAAGACATCTTTCTACCGATCTTGGCTGTGAACATAGTCATAAAGCTATAGGCTGAGCCGGTTTCTTCAAAATCCACACCGTTACTGTTTAGATAAAATCTGGTGGACTTACTGAAAGACAGAGAGGCATCGAAGAACACATTGGCGAAATCCTGTTTCATGGTATCGGTGAATTCCTTTAAACGAAACATTATTTTGTCTGCGTCCATTTGCGTTGGGCCGTCGGTAAACACCTGCGGCTCCTGCATGGGCGAAATATCGAAGGCCGGATCTGCGTTGGAGGATTCCACAGCGGTCATCACATCATCAATGGCTTGGGCTACAGAGCTTGCGTCGAACTGATTCAAGTTAGTGGTGGCCTGTTTTTGGTCTTTGATCACAATCAGACTCAGGCTCTGGCTTTCCACACTGCGGAGCAGATTAAGTTCCTTGTAAACGATATTAAATTCTTCCTTGGTTCGCACGTTAAGCCACAGAGAAACTTTATCAGCTCCCTTTTCCAGCAGGATGGCCATAGCGTTGGTTAAAATTTGCCGCTTATCCATCATTTACCTCCAATGTTTACTTTACATTTGATGGCGGGACCACCCATGCCAACCGGAATCATCTGTTTTTTACCGCACATTCCGGCAGCAGTCCAATTCATATCATCAGAGATCATGGTAACTGTTTTCAGCAGGTCAAAAGCTACTCCCGAGATGCTTGTTTCTTTGATAGCTTTGCCTATCTTGCCGTTTTTCACCTCGTAACCAAGGCCAACTCCAAACATAAATTCGCTGGTGGAATCGGCCTGTCCGTTGGAGGAAGTTACCAGATAGTAGCCATCTTCAATGGAGGCGATCATATCTTGCAGTTTGTCTTTACCGGGGACAATCATAGTGTTACGCATGCGGATAAGGGGTTCATCGCTATAGGCGTAAGCCCGGGCATTACCGGTAAGTTCGTGCCCCAAAAGCAGAGCACTTTCCTTGTTGTGCATATAGCGTTTCAGAATTCCGTTTTCAATAATCACACAATCCTCTGCCTCGCTGCCTTCATCATCTATAAACACGGGAACCGGGCAAATCTGGTCATCCCAGGTATTGGCTATATCAATTAGAGTTACTATGTCATTGGCAACAGGCTTGTTTAGGTATTCTCCGGCAATGGAACCATTAATCACAAAGTCTGCTTCCGTTGTGTGCCCTATGGCTTCGTGGGAAAGGATTCCCGCCAGCTTTGCATCCAATACGCATTCAAAGGTGCCGCCCCTGGCAAAAACGGCTTCCTTTTTATCTGAACCCAAATGAAACGGAT
>DIXL01000064.1 GCA_002428685.1 Cloacimonetes bacterium UBA6081
GCAATTTGACATGACACTATCATTTATGTTTATCCGCAAAGCTGGCAATCAGCTCATAAACATCCTGTGGCAGGCGTTTGGCAGCACCTTCCGAGGCATGCACAATGGTTAAATAGGCATCCAGACACTTTTCGCCTTTGGCATTGAACACTTCCTGATGCCAGCGTCCCTTGATGCGGTTCACTTCAAAGAAAACGCTTTTTACCGTGGCAGTTTCTTCCAAATCCAGGGCTTTCAAATAGTCCATTTCCACGCGGTAAACGAAGAACTGAATTCCCATCTCCTTCAAGCGGGACAAAGGCAGATCCATGCCTATCAAAGCTTCGCTGCGGGCTGCTTCCAGCAATTGCAAATAATTGGCATTATTCATGTGTCCATAGATGTCACATTCATAGCCATAGATTTTCTTTTCATAGGTAAAAATCATGTTTCTATCCTTATCGTCATACTTTTCCAGCGGGATTTTGCTTGACCAATATCCGCCCTTGTATTCGCTTGCAAATATCACAGCTAAAAATGAGGATATTATGACGGCCAAAAATGTCAACCCAAAAATGAAGCCGATTAAAAAAGGCACTCCCCAAAGCTATAATGCTCCGATTAAAAAACCAGCTGCAATGCCTAAGCAGTTTACAAAACATCTGCCCTGGATTCTTGTGGTAATTCTGTTTCTACTGCTCAGCCTGATTTATTTTCCTGTAGCCTATCAGGGTAAAGCTCCCCAGGCTTCGGATATCACGCAGTGGCAGGGAGCTGCAAAGACTATTATTGACTACAATAAAGACCACAAAGACAATGCTCTCTGGACGCCAAATATGTTTTCCGGAATGCCGGCCTATATGATTTCCTTTCCAAATCGTTTTCCTTTTTTAGAAAGCTTGACCAAACTGACGGATAAGGTTATCAACTGGCGGATTTTTCTGTTGTTTATTGGTGGACTGGGCATTTTCCTGCTGTTGCGCCAGCTAAAGCTGAATCCCTGGGTGGCTTTTTTTGGTGCGATTGCTTTCGTGTTTTCGTGCCATTGGGTGGGGCTATTGGAGATTGGGCATAATACCAAATTCCGTGCCATAATGTTTATTCCCTGGGTGGTTTGGGCTTTACTGCGTTTGCGGGACAAGCCAAATCTGCTGAACCTGGGTCTTCTGGCAACCTTCCTCATTACTCAACTGCGTGAAAATCACCCGCAAATCACTTATTATCTGTATCTATTTGTCGGAATGTTTTGGGTTTATAGCCTGATCGAAAGCCTCCGAGCCAAACAAACCAAGAGTTTTGGGCTTTTGACGCTTTTGCTAATAGTTGCCTTTGCGCTAACTGCTTTGGCTGTGATGAATCCCTATCTTTCCACCCTGGAATATAGCCATTTCACCATGCGGGGTGGTGCTGCGGGGCTGGAAAAAAGCTATGGCCAGGCCTGGAGCTTTCCTCCTGCCGAAATTGCCGCTCTAATAATCCCCAATTTCTTTGGGGGGATAAATCAAACCTACTGGGGCTTTATGCCTTTCACGCAGATCTACAATTACTTTGGCATCGTGATTTTGGGCTTGGGAGTGCTGGCTCTGTTCGGCAAGCATAAACGCTTTTCCATCTTTATGTGGATAAGTTCCGCGGTCTTTACCTTGCTTAGTTTTGGCAGTTTCACTCCGGCTCTGTCCGATTTCTTTTTAAAAGTGCTGCCCATGTTCAACAAATTCCGCGTGCCCTCCATGATTCTCACCATGGTGCAGTTCAATGCGGTTATTTTAGCCGCTTTGGGCATAGATACTATCTTGGATAAAGAAGGCGATGGCAAATGGGAGAAAAACCTGTTTAAGGTGTTCTGGATTACCGGCATAGCATTTGTGCTTTTCATCATTGCGGGCAGAACCATTTTTGCCGGATTGCCATTCACCAATGCTGCCGAAATTGCCAACTATCAGTCCAATAATGCCATGTCGCAATTGGATGGCCTGAAAACCATGCGCTTGGACCTGCTATACAAAAGCGGTACTCTGAGTTTGCTGTTTCTAACCATCTGCATGGGGCTGTGCTATCTGTTTGCTGCCAAAAGGCTTAAGGCGACTATCTTTGTGCTGCTCTTAACCTTTCTTGCCTTTATAGACCTCTTCATCTACACCGGGAAACACCTGAAAGACCTTTATCCTGCCAGCGAAAGAACCGCACGTTTCGAAATGCAGGACTACGACCAGGTGCTGCTGCAGGACAAAGATAATTACCGCATTTACCCCTTTAACATGGGCAGAATTCGCACTGCCGGAGAATGGGCCTACTATCACCAAAGTGTGGATGGCTACAGTGCCGCAAAACTGAAACGCTATGACGACGTGCTGAAGCTTATTCAAGGCGATGCAAAAAATGATGGCGAGCTTATCCGCTATCTGAAAGGCGTTTATGAATCCGGTGGCGTAGAAAAACCTACTCCTCTTTTGGACATGCTTTCCACCAAATACTTCATATACCCCGATTCTTTGCCTTATGCACAGCAGTTAAATAAAATCCGTCCTGTCTTCAGCAGTTATACCGGCGCAAACATCTATCAGAATCTCAGCTCATACCCCAAGGCGTGGTTTGTGGATTCTCTGGTTGTGATTCCTGATGCCGCAAAACGCCTGCAAACCATGCAGCAGCTAACTTTCAATCCCCGCAACATGGCCATTGTGGAAAGCTCGGTTAGTGGCGTTTCTGCTCCGGATAGCAGTTCGGTCAAACTTGTGGAAGCTGCAATGCACAGCCAGAAGTATGATGTTTTTTCCAATAAAGACGCCTTTCTGGTTATTAGCGAAGTGTATTATCCGGCTGGTTGGAAAGCATTTATCGACGGCAAGGAAACCGCAATTTATCCCACCAATCACATCCTCAGGGGGATAATTGTTCCGGCCGGAAAGCATAGCGTAGAGCTGAAATTTATCTCCGCCACCTATGCAAACAGCATTAAACTAAGCTTTGCGGGATTGCTGATCACTCTTCTTGCCGTGGCTGGGGGATATTATCTTCAGCGAAAGAAGAGTGCAGAATAGTTACACGGATTGGACGGAA
>DIXL01000029.1 GCA_002428685.1 Cloacimonetes bacterium UBA6081
AAAAATTGTAAGTCAAAACTGGTAAACGAGTTCCAGTTACTGCAAACTATCGAAAAGAGGATATCCTCATTTAGCACCATAAGCTTCTTTGTATTGTGGATATGGATAAGTCCACAGTATAGTAGTGTTGGGTCAAACTTGGTATGTCGCAAATAGTATTGGGGTGGCAATCTCCTGATTGCCACAAGCCCATCGGGAGATCGGCTTCCCTATGCTTGACATGACAGTAGGTATAAAGTGACAACCCAAATATCATACCGCCATCATTGTGACAAACAGGCATAAAGCTTTATCCGGTGAAGAGATACTTAGGGCTGATTCCGGAAACGAGTCAAAATAGTTTTGGACTTGTATAGCCAGCCCATCCACAAATTCCGCTTTTTGCTTGACAACAGTCCCGCTTACGGGACAACGTCCGCATATATACGCAGGCACCTATATTCAAGGAGAAAAAGATGAAGCGTTCCTTAGCAATTGTTGCACTCGTGCTGATGCTGGTTCCACTTATTGCAGAAGAGTGGATTACTATTTACAATGATGACCTATCTCTTTTCCGTTCACGTTTTGTGCTGGAGCTTGATTCCGGACGCCAGGACTATAACTATAGCGATATCACCAATCGCATCAATCCAGCCTCGGTTATTGTTACTGGAGGCGGCATTAGAGTAGCAGAACAGAATTATGAATTTGATTTGGCCGGTAAATACCAAATCATGCTTAAATATCTGGATAAAGAAGTGATGGTGATTACCAAAGACCAATCCAAGCTTACCGGTATTTTGAAGTTTTATGACGGTGGCAGCATTGGCCTTTTGGAAAGCGGAACTGCGCGCTTGTTGGTGATTTCGGATAGCGAAACTCAGTGGATTCAACTGGCTGAACTCCCCAGTAATTTTTATGTAAAACCCACCCTGCATTGGAAACTGCTGGCTCCCAAAAAGGGCAAATACCCGGTGCAGTTGACCTATCTTAGCGGTGGTTTTAGCTGGGACGTTACCTATAATACTGTTTGGGACGAGAAAAACTTGCTGTTAAATTCGTGGGTTACCATCAACAACCGCTCTGGCCGTGCCTTTGACGACGTTACTTTAAAGCTGATTGCCGGAGATGTAAACCAGATTCAACAAAACTATCTGGGTAAAAGCGGAATGGGCGGAGCTCGTATGAGTGCAGGCATGGCTTATGACGAAGCAGCACCATCCTTTGAAGAAAAGGTCTTCCACGATTTTCACATGTATTCATTGGATCAAAAAGTCTCATTTGCCAACAACCAAACCAAGCAGTTGGAATTGTATCCTCCGCAAACCGTCAGTGCTTTTTCAGAATATGTTTACCCTACCTATTCAAGCGGCGTAAGCAGTATGATTAAATTTAAAAACACCTCTGAAAATGGAGCCGGCAAACCCCTGCCCAAGGGAACTATCAAAGTTTATAAACAAGATACCGATGGTAATCTGGAATTTATTGGAGAAGACAGCATCAACCACACCTCTAAAAATGAGGAAGTCTCCATAAATACCGGCACTGCCTTCGATTTGGTAGCCTCAACCAGGGTTAAGGAACAAAAACAAGTGTCCACCCGCATAAATGAGCGACTGATTCAGGTAACCCTGAAAAACAACTCTGCTACCAAAAAGACCATTAAGGTTACCCACCAGCTCCCTTCCAGTACCCGGATTGTGGCATCCGATGTCAAATATACAACAGATAATAACGACCTGGCTTCTTTTAGCGTAGAGATAGCTCCCGATAAGGAGATTATCTATACCTTCAAGGAACGAAGCGAATACTAAACGAAGGGGGGCGCAATGCGCGAAAAACTATATACCAACATTGTGGGCATTCAACGTGAAATGCTGAAACTGATTGGCGAAGTTTCCGCCCTGTCTAACAGCCCTTTGGCTATGGAAGACGCCATAGACGATGTTTGGCACCCCAAATGTGATGTGTTTCAAACCGATACAGAGTGGGTTGTAGTTGCCGAACTGGCCGGAGTGGAAAAGGATGAAATAAACATATCTGCCTCATCGGAATATTTGCGTATTAGCGGAACCCGCAACTTTCCAGCCACACATTGCCCTCTATGCTATTACAGCATGGAAATTGAAACCGGTAAGTTCGATAGACGCATTTACTTTCCCGAAGTTGCTTTGGATAAAGACAATCCACGGGTAAGCTACATAAATGGCATTTTACGGATTGCCTTTAATTTGGCTCCTGTGGTAGAGCGAATTATTCCTGTCGGGTAAATAGAAGCTATTCACAAACATAATCGAGTAGAGTGGTGCTGGGGTAATTAGTTCCAGCATCATCCCTCTCGCAGTACCGTGCGTACGTATCTCGTACACGGCTCCTGATAACCCTTGAAATTACTCTATGTAGTTAAATAAAACACTAGTCTTAATACTTGCCAAATCAAACAACTTCATTTCTGCGAACCACTTGTTGGGCAAGGCAAAGTCTATATGGAAGCAATTGGAGTTTCTCCAGCGGGTCATGGATATTTTAGGACATTCAGTATGCCCAATGGTCTTTTTCTGCCATCCGGTCGGGGTATTTCTACCCGTCTTACCGGTGACGGCTGAAAAGTCCTGGTTCGCGGCTTTTCATGAAGTTGTGTGATGTTCTCCACTAGTGTTGTGTCAAACTTGGTATGTCGCAAATAGTATTGGGGTNNGGCTTCCCTATGCTTGACATGACACCAGATTGTTATCCCCATTATGTGGCTGAAAGAACTATTACAGTTACGCAGTCTCCCACTTCCAACCACACACCGAGGCAATTGCAGATTTTCTACGCTTCCGGGAAGAATTACAGCGAGTGCTGTGCCATCTGCGTTACTATCTCCATCGTCTTTACGCTAACCGTGCAAACCCGCATCAGCAGGTCTATCATTTTTTCCTTGTAATCGGCAAAACGGTAGGTGTTAAAGAGCTTGGCAATGGTGGGGTCTTTGGGTTTCTTTTCTTTGTATTGATCCAAAATCCATCCCAAGGCACTACGGTTGCCCAGTTTGCAATCCCAGGCCGTTTCCGGTATGCCTGTTAGCGAAGTAACCTCATCCAAAGTGATAATCCCATGCTCCTTATCAGCCTTCAGTTTGGCTTTGGGAATGGCTTCCAATTCCAGTTCCGTATCCACGCTGTGCAAGGGATAAGGCTCCACAGTCTCAAAGCCGATATCCCAACTTGAGCAGTTTTTATC
>DIXL01000008.1 GCA_002428685.1 Cloacimonetes bacterium UBA6081
TATATAAACAATTATATGTCGTTCCTCCAGAACTAATTATGGCTGGATTCCCGCCTCCGCGGGAACGACAATCCCGATGTGCCATTCAAACATACCAATGTGCCATTCAAACATACCAATGTGCTAATCATATATGTTGGCCCAACCAGCCCTTAATTTATCCTCAACATCCTGGCGGTTACTGCCTTTCCGGCTGTTTGCAAACGGTAGAAATAAACTCCGCTGGCTACACTATTACCAAGCTCATCCCTGCCATCCCAATTTATCTCATGCAAACCGGAGGCCAACTTACCACCAACCAAGCTTTTCACTTTCTGCCCCTTCAGATTATAAACTGTGATGTTTACCAAATCACTTTGCTTGGTTTCAAACCGGATGGTGGTAGAAGAGCCAAAGGGATTGGGGTGATTGCTTAGCTGCAATACCGGGCTGGAAACGAACTCATCCTCGCCCTCCACATAAGGGGACTGCAGCAGCAATTCTATGGCAGCCGCACCTTGAATTCCGCGTCCCAAAGCATCAGTCCAAATACGGTTTGGTTCCGAAAGCCAACTGTGTCCACAAGCGGCATTGGTATCAAAGCGGATGTTTTGGTATTCAAATAAATCCAAAATTACGGCTATCTGACCGGAAAGGCGAGTTGTATCCACCACAGTAAAGACATAATTGGGATCATAATCCAGGTTGTAGATATCGCCAAGCGTGAGCAGTGTTTGCTCAGTTATAACCCCACCGGCAAAGCGGTTTATTTTGGCATTAACCATTCCGGCAAAAGCAGGTGCACCCCAGGCATCAGGCGCAAAATTGTATCTTATACCCTTAACCACATATTCCTGATCGCCCAAATCCATATCAATAGCTGCTTTTATCGGAACGGCACCACGGCCATAATCTGCCCACAGGGGATTGTCGGTCAGCCAGGAAAACCAGTTTTGCTGAGCGGGATCAATGATTTTGTAGTAAAGGTTTTTGCTGGTGCTAAGCCCGTTAAATGAATATACGGTAACGCGCAGGCTATGCGTTCCGGGAGCAAGATCAGATGCATAGATAGTGGCATAATAGGGAGAGCTCTGAGTGGATTGCACCAGCACGTCATTCAAGTAAAAATCCACATTCATAATTTCGCTGTTGGGGGCAGTGGTATTCACGCTAACATCAAAATCCTCATTGGCCAAAATAGAACCACTAACGGGAGAAACAGAACTGATTACAGGTGGCATGGCTTCGGTGATGGCAGAAACACTAAAGCTGATGGTTTCGCCAGCTTCCGAGATGTTATTTATGTTTACCTGAAAGGAATTGCCATCGCTTAAAAAAGCCTTGGGATTGGTGTAAGCGTTAAACTCGGTGCGGCCGTTTTCAGCACAGAAAGGAGCTTCGGCAATCCAACCGTTAACGGTGCTTGTGCCATTGGGACGGTAAATGTAAACTTCATCGGGCGGACCATCGGCATTGCCTTCTTCGTTTTGATTGATGCGATAAATCAAAAGTCCCGAAGCAGGTAGTTCTGCTTCAAAAATATCGCTGCCTCGTTTGCGGTATTCAAATACCAGATATTGGCTGCTGCTGTTTGGAATTGCCATTTTATAAACGTTATTTGTGGAAGAGGTTGTAGGGTTCAAATTGTAGGTATTACCAATTGTGGCAGTGGGTAAACCGTTTATCCACCCCCCATATTCATATTTCATATACATGCCCATATGCCCATTTCCGCTTTCCATAATGTCCCAGCAGCCCGCCGGCGTAATTCCGTTGAAGGTGTAATGATACAAATCCGGTGCGCCAACACTGTGAAACATCTCATGGCAAAGGGTGCGGACGCTGTTCTGATCTTCGGGCTGGAAGGTGAAATCCCACACCTGTTTACCGTTTATAAAAGCATCTGCGTAATAAAGTACCCAACGGTGTGCCCATAATAAATCTGCCCAGGCGGTATGAGGCCCCCGGATAATGAAACAAACGTTATCTACTGCGCCATCATTATTTGCATCTATATTCAAGGAGGTGGGAACCTGTGAAGCAATGGCAGCAATGGCACTTGCCAACATTGTTTGTTCACGTTCGGCGCGATCATAGTCGTCAGTATAGCCACCGGGATTGGTGATGGCATTGTAAGGCATAAAGTAGCTGCGGGGATGGCTGTCCTGATAGGAAAGGTTTTCGGTTGGCAAACACTCCGGATAGTGATGCGTTACGTAATTCAATTGGTCATAACTGACTTTGTGATAGTAATTCCGCAGGCTATAAGCAGTGTCTCCGGTGCCGTTAAAACGTTCATCATAAACATTGCGGGGGAGGGTATATTCGGTTTGGTCGCTAAAGCGGATAAAAACATTCAAGTTGTTTACTGTTCCGGTATTGGGGCCACGTTCATTACGTTTATTCGGGGCTTTCATAAAGGCTATTTTGCGGTCTCTGGTAGCCTTGGAAATGGTAAGATTAGCCGGAATGCCCAGGTTTTTAGGGTTAACCGTGCCATATTTATAAGCGGAGGGGGCAGGTTCACCGCCAACTTCCACAGCGTAATAATAATAGCCGTCCGTGGCACTTTGGATAATGGTATAGCCCTCTGCGTCATGCAAACGGTTGGCATATTCATCTCCGCTGGCCAAAAGCTGTAAAACACTTCCATCCGGCTGAACCACCTGCGAGGGAATATTGCTCAAATACGCTGCAAAGCCCATCAACGGGACTATGCACAATACTAATATCAGGTAACGTTTCATCTTTCCTCCCCTGAATAAAAATCATGTCAAGTAACTGATGTCGCAAAATGCTGTCGTTCTCGCGGAGGCGGGAATCCAGCCCCGAAAAATCTGCTGCGAGCTTTCAAAACTCTCTTTTTTTTGAAACAGACAGTAAGCTGCTTTTTATTTTGAATTAAAACCGGCTGGATTCCCGCCTCCGCGGGAACGACAAGCTCGTAGCAGGCTTGACGAGACACTATTTGAGAAGCATGCAAATATCGTGCCCAATCAAAAAAAAAGACTTCAAATAAACCTGTTTAAAACCGGTACCGGATGATAGGCGTGGTGATTTATCCCACGTATTCAAGAGACCAAAAACATCGAAGCATAATCACCTCCACCTTCATTCACATTCCAAAATACGGTGGTTGAAACCACCGCCTATCGTCCTAAACCCCGCAGAACGGGGTTTTACAATGGTTTTTAGCCTCTACAGGTTAGGAAGGTCATTACAATTTGAGATTGTTGAATACTTGCCAGTACTCCCCAAAGATCGAGTTTCACACTTGTCTTTCCCGCGGAGGCGGGAATCCAGCCCTTTTATTAGTTTTGCATAAACGGAAGATAACTGCCTATATTCCAATTATCTATATCTGTCATCCTTCTGGGATTTTTCAGGGCTGGTTTCCCGCCTCCGCGGGAACGACAAACAGTTATCGCTATGTGCAACGATCTTAATTTGATAAGCCAAATGCTTGAATTTACCTGCTTCATGGGAAAAATTCATAAGTCACGACCCCCCTCAGAGAATGAGAGGGAATAAAGGAATCAAGAATGGCTATCGTAGACAATGGAAAGTCACGACCCCCCTCAGAGAATGAGAGGTAATAAAGAGAACATGGCCGTGCCTGATTCTTTGCTGACCAAGCTAAAAGTCACGACCCCCCTCAGAGAATGAGATGGAATAAAGAGAATTAACCTCCTGCTCGGTTGGGCGAAAGTGCCACGACCCCCCTCAGAGAATGAGATGGAATAAAGACACCCCTTGTGGATCCGCTCTGCATAAGGGATGATTTTTGCTTTTCCGCCAACCTCACCAAACTTGGTTAAAAAAAGAGCGGAAAAAGGTGAGGTTGGCGCAAGCCAAGCTGCAAAAGCATTGGATCACACGATCACACAGTATTCGTAGCAGCAATTTATGGCAAGAGATTTTTCTTCGCAGGAGCCACAGAGATGAAAAATATGCAGAATTCCTTTGTCTGCTATTAGTGTCCCCTGCCGATTCTGCACCCTAAAAAGGTAATTTCATTCTCCTTGGAAAAGATGGTGGTTTTATCGGTGGAGAGCTGCAGATTTAGCAAAGCGAGCGTTTTGGTGATCAGCAACAGCAGTTTATCTGCATCAGCCTGACCTTTATCCATCAGGACAAAATCGTCGGCATAGCGGACATAATGGCGTCCGGTTCTGCCCAGTTCCCGGTCCAAGGGTAAGAGATGGATATTGGATAGCAGCGGGGAAAGAGGATTACCCTGTTCAATGCCCTGTTCTCTTAGTTTCACCACTATATTGATGATGTTTAGGATAGGATCAGGACCAAAAAGTCCCAGAAGCTGTAACCTCAGGATTTCGGTGTCTATACTATCGAAATAAGCAGCAATATCAGAGACAATTGCAGATAAAAAACCTTTGCCAAAGCCATTTTGCACCGCTTGAACCGCATCCAGATAGCCTTTGCCTTTGCGATAGGCGTAAACGCTGTAAGGAATTTGTTCATCAATTGCGTCGTAGAGGGTGCTGGCTATGGCTTGCAGCAAATGCCTTTCTCTTATGTTGCGGATTTCTATCCAGCGTTCTTTGCCTTCGGGACTGTGCAGGCAAACCTTTTTGGTGGCACCGGGTATGTATGTTCCTGCTGCAATGCACTGCTGCAGCACATTCAGATAGCCTTCGGCATTTAGTTTCAAATCTGCGGCAGAGAGCTGGTCGGGACCGGTGGAGTCGCTATCCAAATTTTCCAGCAGCCTGCCCAGCAGTTCTTTGTCCGCAGCTTTATGCAGCAGGGTTAGGGCATTATCCGGCAGTTTGAGCAGGGGATTGTGCCTGCTTTCGGCCAGGTAATAAAATCCCAAGCCAAGTGAGCGGTTTTTTCCCATTCCGGTGTATTGCCCTTCCACCAACAAACGGCAGAGTCTTTCGGAGGCTGGAAGGCGAAGCTGAACCGCTCCACACATTCCTGCCAAAGGGCTGGCTCCGTCATAAACATCAACCCAGCATAAACCGCGGTTAAGGGTTTCTACCTGGTCAATTTCATAATCCGGAATACCAGCAGCCAAACTTTCCGACAAGTGCTGGATAAGAAAACGACTGTCCCAATAGGTGGGATCCATCCAGGGACGATCTTTAGTTTTACCCGGTCTGGACATCCGGAGAGGAGAGAAAAAAACCAGGGTAAGCTCTTTGTGTTTTTTGATAGTTTCCGTTTCCTGAGCCAGATAAGAGCTGGTGAGAGGCTTCCAGTTCTCTGGTTTGGATTCGTTTGATAAAAGGCACTTAATGCCATTCAAGCGGACGTTTTTGCCGGGGAAAAATCTGCTGTGGGCAGGGAAAGAAAGATCATGATATTTGTTGGTGATAATATTGCGCATGGCATTTAGCAGCACTTCCCGGTGCTCGGTGGGAAGAATGAGATTAAAATAGATACTGTCGCCAACTGCATAGGCCTTTATCCCCTTTGAGACCGCAAGAGGAACAATAGCCATTTTATCCAGGAAATCCCATTGCTCAAACTGGGGTGGGATGTATTTGCGTAAAAACTCCCGCAATATGGCAGACCAATACACACCCTGGTAAAAATGCAATCCTGATACCTCTTGGGTTACGGCAAACTCGAACTGTAACAGATAAACTTCCTGCATACAAAACAACCTTGTTGAGACAAATAATTATGCTGGAAATGCTACAGGAAAAAAGCAAATAGTGTCAAGCGGAAAATGCGAAATTCAAGTTTAGCATGGAATTATAAGTGCCTAAACCAGGCTATAGGTGAGTCTGATTATTAACAGTGCTTAGGACTAAAGGCGTCAGTTATCACAAAGGCTAATTTACTAATAAACACACTGTTAGCGCACGCACAAATCCCTTGAACTACTATAACAAAAGATGAATATGGAACTGAGGAAAGGTGCAAATGACTCCTGCCTTAGCGACCCCTCTCAACGAATGAGAGGGAATAAGGGAAAAATTCATAGAAATCGTTTTGGATAATTTCTTAAAGTATCGACCCCTCCCAACAAATGAGAAGGAATAAAGACATCCCTGTAAAACCTTTCTACAAAAGGGCTATTTTGGCATTTTCAGCCAACCTCATCAAAAAGAGCTGCAATTTACATAAAAAAGCAAGGTTGGCGGAAAGTGCTTTCCATCAGCAATTCCTCTACAGGATCAAGCTTGTATAGGCTGGAATTTCTGGCAAGAGTTTTTTTTGAATTCTAAAGATAGGAAAAGAGAGGAAATTGCCAAAGATGAAAAAAAGCTTGACCATAATTTGTGTGTTGGTTTTTGTTGCTACGCTGTGAATTTTTTTCACAAAAGTCCGAGGAGAAGTATTATGGATAACGGCAAAGACTGGATCTCAATACATCAGTTTTTGTTCCCATTCAGGATCGACGATCTTGGATCTAAGCCCTTTGATCTGTCAAAGTGGGAGTGTGATAATTCCCGCTGGCTTAAACAGGCAAGAAGCATAGATTGTTCGCATTATGGGCAATATCGGTATTTTCATGAAAAAGTGGGCAGGTTGCTTTGGAACTCAGAGCCACAAGCTCATCACAGTTTCGGGCTCGCACATTACCAGTATCAAATGCTGAAGGCTACCTATCAAATCAAGATAGATCGCATTGAGGATGGAAACATCATAAAACATGTTTTTGAGCTTGATTTGGCTGCCGATGGAATTCAACTATATCTGCTCGAAAACCTGAAGATAGGGGTGCTTTGCATAACTGCCCACAATTTTAAGCATCCGGATGAAGAAGACATCCTAAAAATAAATCAGTGGGGCAGACGTATATACAGACCTTTCATTACCTGCAACTTACCATGTGAACAAAGGGAAAATCACTGCTGTACAAAAGAGATAGGTATAAAAAACAATACAAATCCAAAGCAGTGTAATGCCACATGCTCCGAATGTGCAGATGCTCTGGTGCTAAAGATATTTTACGATAAGAATAATTCAGGAAGTTTTAGCGAGGATTATAAAATCTGGAAAAATGAAGAAGCTTGTGATAAGCCTTGTTATGCTGGATTTATTAGGGAATTGTTAAAAGGTATTAATTTCAGCCATATAATTGACGACCGGATGTTTACCAGTTGCTATTTTGAAAGTGAGAAAGCTGATCTCTTACGCGAGAATTGGCCAATATATTGCAGCATGCCCCATCCTTGGGCCAAAAAAAGTGAAGAAACACAAAATATAATTGACTACTGGTATCGGCTATGTTATGCGGATATCGGTATCACTTGTTACAGCGAGAAAATGAAAAGTGAATTATTGCAGCAGATTACCTATGATAGGTGGATGGGGAAATCCACTTTTTATGCCATTACTAAGTATAGCTTTTTGATGTTTGCCCAAAAGGGTGCTCGCAATTTTGGCATTGCAGATCATTTTCTGCAACATTATCATTCTCTTATCCTGATCCTACTGCTTCAGCGTTCGGGCTTGATAAAATTCTCTGATGACTTAAATGAAATGACCGATTTACTTAGTGAAGCAGAAGATGAAAAAAACAAAATTCATGCAAATCTTAGCGAAAGACTGGATGCTTTTAGAAAGAAATACATCCTGTTCGTCAATAAAGTGTGGTTTGATGAAATAACTCCCCAGGAACAGGGCATCGAAATGTATGAACTGGGAAAACGAGTGATGGAACTGGAAAAACAAAAAGAATCAATTCGTAATGATATTGAAGAATTTTATCAGTTTAGCAAAAGCAAGGAACAGGAAAAGCAAAGAGACCTGTTAGATATGCTATCTGAAATGGGAGCTATTCTGCTCCCACTTGGAATTTGGAGCACGCTTATTTCCATAAATTTAAATACCTGTTTCACAATCATAGGATATGTTTTGTTGGTGTTCATTTCCTCGTATTTTCTTAGGATAAATGAGTTTAAATGGAGTATTAAACTTGTTTTAGGAGTAAATGTGCTTTTAGCAACTGTGCATTTAGTATTAACTTTAATAAATTAAAATGTAATTCGTTTACTTTAACTAAAAGGTGGTAGTATGGCTTGCTCATTGACATATGTTTTAAAACAGCACTCACCCTTAATTCACTATCAGGGTTATCAATCCGGAGCCTTCCTTAGTGACGCAGCCCTGAAGGCTGCAATAGATGATAAGATGGGTAATGAACTCATCGGAAGCAGAAAGAAAACAATCTACAGTCTGTATTCAGAACTGACCGGGCAGATAATCCGCAGGGAATATAAGCAAGTGATGGACAGGAACACACTGTATTTTGGCGATCAGGGTAAAGATACAAAATCTCTGTTTGTTTTTACGAAAGAGCCTATAAAACTTTGTATCAGCGATTATCGCTCAGTTAAAACAAATCCCAAAGAAGAAGTGTTTAATGAATCACTATTTGAAGAAAGCCTTAAATATGCCTTGGCAATGAATAATTTCGGCAAACGCGGAACTAAAGGCTTTGGTTCGTTTTGGCTGAAAGATGGCATTTGCCTGGAGGATTACTTAAGGAAACCGGGGGTATTACCAGAGGGCTTTAGCGTTTTTAAATTGAAGGTGAACCTAAGCAGGATGAATCCACCGATTATTAACAATACTGATTGTTGGACACTCTACCAACAATGCTATGATTTAATCGACACCTACTATAAAAGACTAAAATCAGGAATTAACTTTCCAGAACGCAATGACCCCCGAAGATCAATAATTTACGCCAAATCCCTTTTGCAAGGTTATGTATCTAATAAACTTGGCAGCACTTGGGATAAAAAACACCTGAAAGACTATATCTTGAATGAAACAACTCCGAGTAACCTCAAAATGTATCGCTTTATGCTTGGTTTTGCCCAAGGGCATGAATACAGGAGAAAAACTCATTCTGCCCATGGATACGGAGAACACGGTAATTTTAATATAAATTTCAAAATTGTGCATAAAGAATCGCTACGAGAATCAGATATCATGCGCATCCCATCGCCAATCAATTTTAAAATCGTACAGAAAAACTTGAATGAGGCTGATATCTTGTTTTTCGTAAATCCCTGTGTGCAGAGCGAGGAATATGAGAGATTAAGGTATGTTGATATTGCAGCTCATGCTCAATACAAAGGTAATAAAGATCTTCTTTTGGCATTGGGAGATTTCGACTTGAATGATTTTCTAAGATACTCTATCGATAAGATAGATAGCGATATAATCTGCCCCAATCCAGGCTTCTTCTTAAAAAAGAGGCTTGAATATATCAGAAATAATTTGGTTGAATTACCCAAAACAGAAAAGAAGGTATTATGAGATACGGAGGGATAACCATCGGGCCCATTGTGGAAACCATGTTTATGGCCAAAAAAGAACGCGAATTGTGGTTCAGTTCATATCTGTTCTCGTGGATGATGGAAGACTTTTACAAATATCTAAAGGGAAACGGATTTGAGATAATACTCCCAGAGTTTTCCAATTCCACTCCAGACCAAAATAGAGCTGTGGGGTTTTTCCCGGACAGGATTTGCTTTGGGCATGAGAATATTGAACCAGATGCAGCGTATCAAAAAATTCAGAATGCATATGACTTATTCCTGACTAAGCTGTGTACCATCTATAGTGAAGTAAAAAATCATTATGAAAAGCAAAGAACAACAACGACGCTTGATGCAGATATAAAAGCGATAATTAGTGGATACTTGCAGGTAAAATGGTTTGTTACCAAGGATAGCTTGAACATTGAACAAGTCCTATGTTATCTTGATAATGCCGAATTATCTATCATTACACCAAATATGGTTTCTGAAATGCCCTGTGATCGTTGCAGGACATTACCACATACTATAAAAGTTAGGGATGGCGAAAATAAAGACTTGTATTTATGTCCTATTTGCGCAATTAAATATGGTGCTCAATACGCCAAAACAGCAGTTAAAAAAACTGGCATTAATGAGAAGAATCGCTTTCCTTCTGTTGTGGAAATTGGGGCTGTGGAAATAATCGACGAAATTTCCAAGTGTTCAAGTGATATTGAACAACTGGAATTGATAGAAAGTAGAAGCAACTATTACTCCTATTTTGGGGTTTTGTGTTTAGATGTTGACAATGCATCCAAACATCTTAAGCGGATACAGGATAATGCTCAGAGTGTGCATGATTTTTCACAACAACTCTTCAACTTTTGTTCTGCTACTAACGAGATTATTAAGGTCTTTGGAGGGAAAACCATTTACGCAGGTGGGGATGATATTCTTGCCTTAGTTCCAATTAGAAACAAATATGCTAAACAGGGTGGCATGACTATCCTAAATTTAGCAAGCGAAATTAACAAAGTATTCAATAGCATTATAATGGCAGAGAATCCTGATTCACAATTAAGCGTTTCTATGGGGGTATCCATTCAATACCTGAAGTACCCCCTAAAAGATGCTCTGCAAACGGCACGGCATTGCCTTTTCAACAAAGCCAAAGAGACTAAAAACACCATAAGCGTAACAATCCGAAAGCATGCCGGAGCAACCTTTGATTTCTCTTGCAGGATGTATGACTTGGAAGCATACTTAGAGCTGTTCTCCGCTCAACTTAGCAAAAGCTTTCTTCAGGAGGGGATGTATTACTCTCTGGCTAATATTGCTCCTCTCCTGGCAGAAATCCCTGCCGAGAGGATACAATTTGTGATAGAAAACTATTTTAACGAAAGCGGGCACAAGGCCAATGCCGATCAGTTTAAAGAGCTTATAAAATTCCTATATACCCTGGTTGAACATGTTACAGATAAAAACCAAAAGGAACAATGTGTTTTAAATACAGTAAATTTATTCCGCTTAGCCAAACTTCTGGAAGAAAAGAAGGAGATAGTATGAAACAATTGGTTACGTTTACACCGGATAATAGATACTTCTTCGGAGATTCACATGGCTATGAAGACAGTTATATAATTAGTTCCAAACTTATTCCACCTATCAGCACTGTTTTTGGAACCTTAAGAAAGTCTATCTTGGTCCAGAATGGAGCACTTGAATTGTTCAGAAATAGCTCCGGAGAGATAATTGAGAAAGCCAAAAATGACGACCCTTTGGAAATACAAACAGAGATTGGTGATTTTGATTATAATGTAAACCCTAATGGCAATTTGGGCAAGTTGAATTCAGTATCTCCGCTGTTCATAAAACGAATCTCCGATGGAATGTGCTTTTATCCAATACCTATAAATTGGCAAATTGATGGAAAGCATGTAGTCCGGCGTTCTATAACCTTGAAAAAAGGATTAATTAATAACTTCAATGGGTCGAAATCCGCTGATTTCTATCAGCTTGATGGATATAGCGCAAAATTGGAGATTTCAAATATCTGGGTGGACATGAATAATTGGTGTGATTTAGTTAGGGGTAGCTGTCCCCAGTACCCAATTGGTAATGATTGTTTAATTGATAATGATATCTTTGTAAATCATAAACACCCTGGTATTGGTAGAAATATTAGCCAAGAGAATAGCCGCAGATCATTTACCCAGAGCGTTTCAGATCAGAGTTTTTTTCAGAAAGAAGATTATAGCTTTAAGGACGCAGCTTTCTGTTTCGCTATGATAGTAGATGTTGAGGGTTGCTCATTAAAGGACTCGGGTGTATTTATGGGAGGGGACAGAAGTTTCTTCATCATGAAAGCCACAGAATACAACAATAGCTTTTCAAACGAACTCATCAAAAATCTATTGTCTCCCAAAAGTTGTTTGGAAAAGGACGGGAAATACGTTGTGCTATCCGAGATAAATATATGTAGCACTTCAGATAAAGCATGGTATTGCCTTAATGGGGGCAACCTTAATAAGCAACGAAGACTGGTGCTAAGCAAATACCAAAAACAATCAGATGGTTCACCTTTCAGAATGAGATTGAAAGGTGCAGTAACCAGAAGCATACCAATTGGTTCAATAATAATCACTACCTCTGAGATTCAGCTAAAGCCCGGCTTTAATCAAAACGCTGGATTTGACAGATTAATTAAACTATAGGAGTCATATATGTTTACATACCACTTTTTCCAATTAACCACACAATCTTATACACACGTGGGGCAGGGTGCTGCAGATTCTGGAGTTATTGATAATTTGATCCAGCGCGAAAAACCTTATGATATCCCTGTAATGCATGCCTCAAGTCTTAAGGGGGCATTTAGAGAACACTGTAAATGCATTTTAGATTACCCTGATGTTACTTTAAACTATCTATTTGGTTCTGGAGAATCTGAAAGTGCTGGCCCAAATGCTAAAACATCAGCAAGAAAAGTATATCAGGCTATTGTTAATATCCATGATGCCAGGCTGTTAATGCTTCCAGTGGGTGCTTTGTTTGGAAAGAGCTTTTATTATGCAACATCCAACTTTGTCCTCAGTAGATATAACAAGATATTGAAGCAGCTAACCGGAAAAGAACTTGTGCATAACCTACCGCTTCCTTCTGAGAACGAAAGATTCTTTTGTTTGCATTCTAATCCTCCCCAGTTAAATCCTTTGATAGAGGGGATACAAGGTAACTACAAGTTGTATCAAGGTAATTCCATACCTAATAAGATATTGAGCACGCCTATAGAAAGTATTGCCATATTCCACGACGATTTATTTGTATCTTTATGTAGAAACTGTATCCCCATTATCGAAAGAAACAAATTGGATGAAGGCGGGATCAGCGAAAACAAATTCAATGAAGAAGTTCTTCCTTATGACACAAAGTTTTGGTTCTTTGTGTCTTTTCCAACCTCACTAAAAGATGACACGATTATAAAAACTTTCATTGAAGACATAAAAAAGAGTTATGTCCAAATAGGGGCAAACTATAGCTTGGGACAAGGTTTGTGTGAAATATCGGAGATTACGCCATGATTTCTCAAAATAAGAAGGAATTGTTGAAACAAGCCATAAGCCTGTTGCACTCTATAATTGATGGTAACAAGATCAATGCTGAATTTGAATCATACTTGATAGATACAGCTATAACGATCAGGTATTCTGGAATTATTCCAGCACTGATTAATAATGAAAACAAAACTGAGGTCAGCACCATAGGTTTCAAACCCCCTCTGGTTAACAATATTCTCATAAAGCTCCTTAAAGAGTTTTATGCTTATCCTGGATACCTGCAATTTGGGACAATTAAAGATATCTGCATGGACCCTTACAGGGAAACGGTTCTCAAGGCTCAAATACTGGAAATTATGGGAGTTCTAAAAGAAGCTATCCGAACTTATAACACGGACAATGAGGAAAACCCCTTCAATGCAAAAATTTCTGAAGAAAAACCGGAATATAAAAGACTGATATCGGAGAATGTCTTTGCTGCTGAAGAATACCATGGGAGCAGAGTTAGACCAGATTTATATGGCTCTACCGCAAACTTAAGATTAGCGTATTTCAGTTATTATGAAACTGACAAAGGATTTCAATCTTGGTTCAATGCCTTTGGAATAAATACAGTCAATGCCAACTTGAATAGAAAAATCATGTCAAATGGATTTGATGAAACCCGCTTTAATTATGAAAAGAAATGTGAAATGCTACCCAAGCCTAAGGGTAGCCAAACTTTCTTCTTCAAGTTAGCTGTTGATAAAAGAGGCCTATTAATCGGAACAGGATATCCCCATTTTAATATTACCAATAGCTCTGATTCAAGTGATTTTCAATTAGGCATGTTCTTCGATTGGTCAACTGGTATTCCAATTATACCCGCCTCAAGTATCAAAGGGTTCCTATTGGCTGCATTTCGCAATGAAAATAAAGACATTCTTGTTACTGAAAGATTGATAGAATTGTGCAAGAAAGCGGGCATTGAACCTAACTTGATAAGTGCCGCTACAAGTAAAATTCTTGCCGATGATACCTTCGGGACAAGCAAACAGCCCGTAAAAGGGTCTATGGTTTTTAATGCATTCATCACAGGAAGAAGAAAGCTTAAGCATGATACTGAGAAAAGCTCTTATAATAACATCCTGGACGAAGATTGGCTTGCTCCACATATACAAGATAAAAAGCGATCTAAATTCTGTGAGCCTGTTCCAATCAGATTCTTGAAGCTTGCTCCTGGAGTAGAATTCTGTTTTGGTTTTATGTTGAAATCAACTGAACTCAAATGCAGTGACGGGACAAAGGGCTTGGTAACTGCAGAGCAAAAATCAAAGCTATTCAAGGAAATCTTATTATCGCGTAATTTGGGAGCAAAGCATAGAACAGGATTTGGTAAGTTTGTAGATTGTATTTGAAGCACGCCGACAAAACATTATACACGATTGTGTTTTGGGAAATTAGAAACACACAGAATGAAGATAGTCCCCTTAAGGAGTCATTATGAGCAAAATTTGCATTTTTATCGCCATTGCCTTGCTGCTGCTTTCGTGTTCAGACGATCCAACCCAGATCACTGTAAAAGATAGCAACCAGGATGCTGTGGCACACCTGTCCCCAAATCCTGATATCATGGGAAACACCGAGCTGTTCTTTATCCCCAATACGATTCAAGGTTCGGCCATTTGGGTGATAAATGGCCCTGGGGCAAATGTGGGGCTGGATATTCGCGATAAAAACAACTCTGCCTTCATTTATTATGCAGATAGCTATATCGGGTCGGGCTCAAATTCTGCTCAAACAGGCACGCAAATACCCTGGGACAGATGGTTAAGGGTTCGCCTGGTGGTTTATGAATCCGGATTATCGGGCTACATTGTAAGCTTTTTGCAATTGCTGGGCATGGATTTCTTTGACAGCCTGGAAGATTACATGATAGAAGAAGTTTTCGAAAACGACGTATTCTTAAGCTCCACAGGCAAACAGCTAAGAACTCCGGTTGTAAGGCATTCAAACCTGAACGGGGGGAGTAGCCCGCAGCATAATAGCACACACTGAAGAGTAAGAGGTTTATCAAGGTAAACCCTTTCCACAGCTTGCTCTTGCTCGAATTATGGAAGCATTACGGAATTATTACGGATGAAGTCCTTAATGATTGCGTAGTAATTTCGTAATTCCAAGCGGGCTTAGCTACCTAGCCCTGCAAGAGGGCAGATTGCTAAACAGCCTCTTGCAATGATCGCTTATCGTTAGCATTGGCAGGTCGATATCAGGTTGATTTAATAAACGTGAAATCATCATGGCCTATATAGTTATCTGATAATTAATTTGACAAAAAAACAGATATTGAGATTCTGCAATTTGTTCCTTTTGTACAAAGGAAGGATCGCGCTTGGGAAAGAAATGATGTTTAGATAAAGCGTAATTGGGAATTGATGAGTAGTATGCTTAAACAATAATGTGACTTTCTATAAGGCATATCAGAATAACACTCACTGATTTGTGGTTTAAACAAATGCTATGTGCACTCTGCTTTTAAGAGGAGATGAAATGAAACTGAGCGATGGCGAAAAACGAGAGATTTTCAAGCTTTTGGAAACGGACAGACCCCTGCCCGATAAATACCGCTTCCTGCTGTTTGACGATAAACGCGAAGTGGAACTGGTGTGGAACGGTAAAACCAACGAAATCTGCAACATTGTGCTCCCCTTCCAGGCAATTGAACAGGTGGATGAGCCCCGCGCCGAAAAGCCTGAGGATATGAAGCAACAAACAGATATCTTTGATGCCCGTGGCAGACAAAAATCCGGCTGGACAAACAAGCTGATCTGGGGCGATAACAAGCTGATCCTCTCCAGCCTGAAAAACGGCCCCATGCGCGAAGAGATTGAAAAGAACGGCGGTATCAAACTGATCTACATAGACCCTCCCTTCGATGTAGGTGCGGATTTCAGCATGGATATCGAGATTGGCGAAGATACCTTTACCAAAAAACCCAACATCCTGGAAGAAATTGCCTACCGCGACACCTGGGGCAAAGGCGCAGATAGCTTTATCAGCATGATCTATGAACGCCTGGTGCTGATGCGGGACTTACTGGCAGATGATGGCAGTATCTATGTGCATTGTGATTGGAGAGTGAATAGCTATATCCGCTTGGTGTTAGATGAGGTTTTTGGAAAGGCGAATTTCAGAAATGAGTTAATATGGTGCTATACTGGTGCTTCACAATGCAAAACTAAGTTTATTCAAAAACACGAAACTATCCTTGTCTATTCTATAAGTGATAATGCATTATTTAACTGGAAAGATGTTGCTATTCCATATTCTGAAGAGACAATTGCACGTACTGGCAGGGGGGCTGGAGCTACGGGTTTATATACAGATGACAGTGCTGAGGATAAACATAAGAATCGATTAAAGGCATCAGGCAAAATACCAGAAGATTGGTGGACTGATATCTATCGACTACAAGGTAATGGCCTTGAGAAAGTAGATTACCCCACACAAAAACCCGAAGCGTTACTTGAGCGTATCATCAAATCCTCCTCCAACGAGAATGACATCGTAGCCGACTTCTTTGTGGGTAGTGGAACCACCTGCGCTGTGGCAGAGAAGCTGGGGCGTAAGTGGATAGGCACAGACTTGGGCAAATTCAGCATTCATACCACCCGCAAACGGATGATCCAGGTGCAGCGGCAGCTTAAAGCCGATGGCAAAGACTTCAGAGCTTTTGAAATCCTTAATTTGGGTAAATACGAGCGGGCGCATTATATTGGGGTTAATCTATCCCTGCGGGAAGCGGAGGCCCAGGTGCAATTGCAGCAAAAGGAAAAGGAATTTATTGCCCTTATCCTGAAAGCCTACCGGGCCGAAAGCATGGAGAATAGCGGGGTGTTTCACGGCAAAAAAGCCGGACGCTTTGTCGCAGTTGGGCCTGTAAACTTACCTGTAACGCGGCTTTATGCAGAACAGGTAATCTTGGAATGCCGCAATAAACGCATTTCCAGGGTGGATATCCTGGCCTTTGAATTTGAAATGGGTTTGTTTCCCAATATCCAGGAAGAAGCCAAAGCCAAAGGCATAGACATGGCCTTAAAATACATCCCCCGCGAAGTATTTGATAAACGCGCCATCGAAAAGAATCAGGTGGTGTTTCACGATGTTAGCTATATAGAAGTGAAGCCTCATTATGCCAAGAAAACCGTTGCCATAGAGCTAACGGATTTCTGTGTATATTACAGCCAGGATAGCGTGGATAGCGCAGCCACAGGCCTGAAGGATGGCAGCAGCAAGATAGTGGTGGAAGCCGGACAGATTATCAAGGTGATGAAAAGCAAAGAGGGCATAGTAACGCGGGAAGTGCTAACCAAGAAATGGACGGATTGGATAGACTATTGGAGTGTGGATTTTGATTTTGAATCCAAGCGGGAGATAGTGCGCGCCAAAAACGAAGCCACGGGAGAAATGGAAGAAGTGTGGACGGGGGATTTTGTCTTTGAGAACGAATGGCAAAGCTTCCGCACCAAAAAGGACAGAAGCCTGGAACTGATAACCCCCTTTATGGAGCTGGGTGCCAAGCGACGCAAAGTAGCGGTGAAGGTGGTGGATATCTTTGGTAATGATACTATGAGGATAATAGACTTAAGCGCAGGAGGGGAATGATGAGTAAGATTGTGGTGAAAAACACAGAGATATGTTCCAAATAGCAGGAGGATGGTAGTGAATAACCTGGATGATTATAAGAAAACTATCTTCGAGAGGCTAAAAAAAATAAATGAGTTTGGTTCGGAATATTGGCTGGCAAGGGATTTGTCCGAAGCCCTGGATTATAGCCAATGGCGTAATTTTGTAAACGTGATTGACAAAGCCAAAGAAGCTTGTAAGAATACGGGTAACAACGTGTTGGATCATTTTGCCGAGGTCAGCAAAATGATCAGCTTGCCTAAAACTGCAACAAGAGAAATCGACGATATTATGCTCTCTCGTTATGCTTGTTATTTAATTGTTCAAAATGCCGATCCTGCCAAAGAAATAGTCGCTTTGGGTCAATCCTACTTTGCCCTAAAAACAAGAGAAAGGGAACTGGATGAAGAATACCAACAATTAACTGAAGATAAAAAACGCCTGGCAATCAGGCAAGAACTAAGAGAGCACAATAAACAATTGGCTGATGCTGCCAAAGACGCAGGTATTGAAGACTCAACAGATTATGCTGTGTTCCAGAACTATGGCTATATGGGACTGTATGGAGGATTGAAAGCAAAGGATATACATATTCGTAAGGGGCTGAAGAAAAGCCAGAAGATCCTGGATCATATGGGCAGCACAGAACTTGCAGCTAACTTATTCAGGGCAACCCAAACAGAGGAAAAGCTTAGAAGAGAGAAGGTTAAGGGAAAGAAAGTAGCTAATGATGTTCACTACACTGTAGGTAAAAAAGTGCGAGAAACCATTGAAGAACTTGGCGGAACTATGCCAGAAGATTTGCCTACCCCAGAAGAATCCATTGCTAAGATAGAGCAAAAAAGCAAATCTATTATTGAGGGCAAAAAAGAGGATTAAATGAAGAAGATTGAGGTGCAAAACAAAGAGATAAGAATAACATCGCATAATAGTGAGGATTACATATCTTTAACCGATATGCTAAAAGCTAAGGATGGAGATTTCTTTATCTCAGATTGGCTTAGAAACAGGAATACCATAGAGTTTATGGGCATCTGGGAAACCGTGCACAATCCAAACTTTAATTATGGCGAATTCGCCATAATTAGAAGTCAGGCAGGTTTAAACAGCTATAAAATCAGTGCTAAGGACTGGGCGGCAAAAACAAATGCGATCGGTCTTTTTGCCAAAGCCGGTCGCTATGGGGGAACCTATGCGCACAAGGACATTGCTTTCGAATTTGGGATGTGGATCAGCGCAGAATTCAAAGTATATCTGATCCTGGAGTTCCAACGCCTAAAAGAACAGGAACAGAAGCAACTCGGCTGGAATATTCGCAGAGATTTGGCAAAAATGAACTACCGGGTTCATACTGATGCCATAAAGGAGAATTTGATACCTCCGCAGCTTACGCCCAAGCAAGTAAACATAATATATGCACAGGAAGCCGATGTTCTGAATATGGCATTGTTTGGGATTACCGCCAAGCAGTGGCGCGAAGCCAATCCAGATAAAGATGGCAATCTCAGAGATTATGCCAATATCACCCAGCTTATCTGCTTGGTTAATCTTGAGAATCTCAATGCTCATTTCATCAATGAAGGTGTTCCTCAGCCCGAAAGGCTAAAAAAACTGAACAAAATCGCTATTCAACAGATGAAGCAACTTACAGAACCGGCTATGCTGCCACAGCCGGAAGGAAGGTAAAAGTGGCTATTCATCCTGCCTTCCCCAGCTCTCCCTACGAGTTGCTTGACCCCAACATCCGTTGGTTTCCCGCCGATGAAGACCTGCGCGATACTGCTTATGACAAGCTGCTTCCACCCCTGGTTCACAAAATCCGCAAAGCTGTTCAAAAGTGGCGGGCTGCTGGCTATCAGGACTGTTCTGATACCAGTAAGGCACTGCTTTTCTGGTGGTTTGAACAGGAACACATTACCACCGACGCGGATGGCAGTTTGCACCGGTTCCGCTATTACTATGCCCAGAGGGAAGCCATAGAGACTGTTATTTATCTATATGAAGTTGCCAAAGTGAAGGATAAATATGATCTGATGCGTTACGACTCCTCCAGTGCAGTTTCCACCGGGCATTTTGATGAGGACTGGCTGCGTTTGGTGATAAAGATGGCTACCGGAAGCGGTAAAACCAAGGTGATCAGCATGCTGATTACCTGGTGCTACTTTCACAAGCGTTACGAAGAGGATTCGCTGCTATCTACAAACTTCCTGTTGATTGCCCCAAACATCATTGTATTGGATCGTTTAAGAGCGGATTTTGACGGGCTTAAGATATTCTGGAACGATCCGCTGTTGCCGGATAACGGCTTTGAAGGACAAAACTGGCAGGACGATTTTCAGCTTACTTTGCATATTCAGGATGATGTATCAATTATCCGCAAAACAGGTAACCTCTTCCTAACCAATATACATCGTGTTTATGCGGGTAATGAAGCAGAGCCAAGCTTTGAGGATGATAATCTGGAGGATTACTTTCTGGGTAAAAAACCTGTGGGTAAAACTAACGATTCCAAGATAGATTTGGGCGTAATCGTGCGCGAAATTGATGAACTGGTCGTAATAAACGATGAAGCACACCATATTCACGATCAGCGTTTAGCATGGTTCAAGTCCATCCTGGATATACACAACCGCCTAAAACAAAAAGATCATTTCCTTTCTATTCAAATAGATGTAACCGCCACTCCCAAACATAATAACGGGGCTATTTTTGTGCAAACGGTATCGGATTACCCTCTGGTGGAAGCGATTACGCAGAATGTGGTTAAGCATCCAGTTTTGCCGGATTCTGCCAGCAGGGCAAAGTTGGGTGAGAGGCAAAGTAGCAGATACACGGAACGCTATGCGGATTACATTGCCCTGGGAGTGGAAGAATGGCGCAAAGTGTATGGCGAGCATGAAAAGCTGGGCAAGAAAGCCATCCTTTTTATTATGACGGATGATACCAAGAACTGTGACGATGTGGCAGAATATTTGGCTGGCACCTACCCGGAGTTTAAGGATGCAATCCTTACCATCCACACTAATAACAATGGCGAAGTATCGGAAGCAGACAGCAAAAAGAGCAAAGATGAACTGGATATCCTGCGCTCTGCCGCTAATTGCATTGATGGCTGGGACAGCCCTTACAAAGTGATTATCTCCGTGCTAATGCTAAAAGAAGGCTGGGACGTGCGCAATGTAACCACCATTGTGGGCTTGCGGGCTTATGCAGCAAAGAGCAATATCCTGCCGGAGCAAACCTTGGGGCGTGGCTTACGGAGAATGTATCCCGGTGTGGATGCCAAGGAATACGTTAGTGTGGTTGGCACCGATGCCTTTATGGACTTTGTGGAATCCATCCAAAGCGAGGGGGTGGAATTCGAGCGTAAACCCATGGGCGAGGGGACGGTTCCCAAGGCACCGATTATCATAGAAATCGACAGCGAAAACAAAGCAAAGCAGATAGATAAGCTGGATATCGTAATCCCCCTGTTAACCCCGCGCATATACAGAGAATTTAAGAACCTGCACGAGCTAAACCTATCAGAGTTTGATAACCCAAAACTGCAATACTTGCAGTTTAGCCAAGATGAGCAGCGGGAGATTGTGTTTAGGGATATCACTACCCATGAGATAACCCATAAGACCTATCTGGAATCCGGTGCGGTAACGGATTACCGGGCTGTGGTGGGCTATTTTACTTCGCTGGTCATGAAGGAAATGCGTTTGGTAAGCGGTTTTGATATTCTACATGGTTTTGTGAAAGAGTTTATTAGGGATCACCTTTTTAATGTTACAGTGGAGATAGATAACCTTAATACCCTTAGAAACTTATCTGAGCTATACGTAAACAAGATAATAGTGGAAACATTCAAAAAGCAGATAAATAAGCTTTTAGTCCGGGACAAAGGGTGTGCAGAAATAAGGGACCATATCAAGATTAAAGATGTTCGCCCCTTTGTGGTAAAAGAACAGGCTTATTTCATCCCCAAGAAAAGCGTGTTTAATAAGATTATCGGAGATAGCTCTTTTGAGCTGTCATTTGCCTCGTTTCTGGATTCCTGTGAGGATGTTGCGTCCTATGCCAAGAACTACCTTGCCGTGCATTTTGGCATAGATTATGTAAAATCTGATGGCAGTATCTCCAATTACTACCCCGATTTCTTTGTTAAAACTGCCTCCGGTGAGCTTTATATAATAGAAACCAAGGGCTTGGAGGATATTGAAGTCCAGCACAAATGGAGCAGGCTGGTTGAGTGGTGTGCAGATATTAATGCCCTTCAGCACGAGGTGTCTGTAACCCCGCTATTCATTAAAGAAGCAGATTTTGCCAAGTATAAACCCTTATTGTTTAGTGAGGCGATTGGATTGTTTCAAAGGCCTTAGGTGTGTTCTCTTATTACCATAATCTCCGGTAACTTGGTATTTGTTTGGGAATGTGAATCTATGCAGAGTTTCACGTCCATGAATGCTGTTTTAAGCTCACCAAACTTGCCGTCCCTGACGGAATAGCGAGAAAGTTCTTGACAGAAACCCGTGCAATTACAACCTGTGTCGTAACAACGTAAGTTAACAATCCAATAAACTTTCCAGTGCCCGCAAACAAGGGTGAACGCAAGGAAAAGGGATTATCAGCAAACACCAAATAGCCAGCCAGCTTGGCTGCGAACTACCATATAATAAAAGTGATTGGCTCGATTGCCAAAAAATCACGAAGCAGGATGAATGATTAAAGAAGTAGGACGTCTGAATATAGACGACTATAAGTTCCTTGACGCCTCTGTGGAAAAGATCTTCCGCAATGTGGAAAAAGGAAAAAACTCTCTGGCAGAAAAACAAATTGTCGAAATTGGCAACACGGCGAATTACTTTGTGAGGGAAGAACTGGGCAAAAGGCTGGCATTATACAGCGGCAATGGCGAAATGGACGACATTTGCAATGGTCTGCTGGAGCATTTTATCTATGGCGTGCGCGCCACCGGATTGTTTTATTTTTATTACAAGCATCAGGCCAGCCCCGAAAAGATTATCATGACCATTGAAAAAACCTTTGAAAGCGTTCCCTGGGAAAGCGAAACCATCTGCCTGGAAATGTGGAAAAAACATCCCGAAGTGATGAAGGAATACATGCTGATCTGGGCTCAAAGCGACAACGAAAAAAAGCGAGCAATGAGCATGCATGGCATGGAAAACATCGCTGCCCGCCATCCCCAATACATCCTTACCTTCCTATCGCATCTGCTGGACGACGAAAGCGAAGAAGTTCAAAAAAAAATCAGCCATATCCTTACGCAGGTTGGACGTCAAAGACCCTTGCAATGCTATAACAATGTCCGCCGCTGGTTGATTGATGCCGATGAAAAACGTGCCCGCACCATCTGGCAAACCCTGAAGAAGCTGGCCAACATCTTTACCCAACGCAGTAAGCGAGAAAAATCCAACGAATTTATCAGTATCACCCAGCGCACCGTTACAGAATGGCGCAATGATCCCAATCCCAATGTATCCAGTATGGGTGCAAAGTTAGCCGGAATAATTAACCAAAAACGCAAATAGGCTTTATAAAAGATGCAGGGAAAGGGCTTGTCCCGCATTGCCATAATCTTGGTAGAGCCAATCTACAGCGGAAACGTGGGTGCCGTTGCCCGCATTATGAACAACTTTTGTATTACAGATCTGCGCATTGTAGGCTCTGTTCCCGAAAAGAACGACTTTTATCTGGCCATGCACAGCGAACACATTTTGGAACAAGCATCCCTATATCCCAAGCTGGAAGATGCCGTAGCGGGTTTGGACAGGGTGATTGCCTTTTCCCGCAGGCTGGGTAAAAACAAACCAATTGATTTAACTCCCAGGCAGATGGCGCGTTATGTTCACAGCATTCCCAAGGCAAAAATCGGCATAGTATTTGGCCGTGAAACCTATGGGCTTACCGATACAGAGGCAGATTTGTGTCCTTTGCGCTGCCATATTCCTGCCAATCCAGAATTTCCCTCGCTCAATCTGGCGCAGGCAGTAGCCCTTGCCACCTGGGAAATATATAGCCTCCCCTTTGATGAAGAAACCGGCCTGGCAAAGAATTATTATGCTGCCGATGGGATTGAACTTGACAGAATTCGGCATTACATGCTGGATGTAATGAACGCCACCGGTTTTATCAAAGACTATGAAAACACCAATTGGGACATGTTTTTGGCGAAGCTGCTGGCACAGTTGAATCCGAATAAAAACATGCTTTATAGACTCAGGCAAATGTTTAATCGCTTTCATGTGCTGGTAACCGGAAAGGGCTTGGGATATGTTTCCAAACCCGGTGACGAAAAGCGGGAGTGAAGCAAATGAGCACCTGCAGAGATAATTAAGGAGCTATGGAGATGAAAACAGAGCTTGATCCACGCTATCGGGCTATTCTTCAAACTGTGGAGGATTACTGTTTGGACCACGAAAATCCTGCCATTGTTAGCAAATACGCCCGTTATTTTCGTGAAGGTTACGATGCCTACGGCTTGGTGGATGAAGAAATTCATGCCTTGTGCGATAAAGTTTTGGCAGATCACCCCCTATCTATGGAAGAATATGCAGAGGTTGGCTGGCACCTTTTTGCTACGGGGAGATATGAATTTGCGTCCATAGCAATTCTGCTGCTGGAAAGCTGCAAGGAAAGCTATAACCAAAGCACTTTTAACTGGGTAAAAAAATGGCTGGATAATGGCGTGGTAAACTGGGCGCATTGTGATATCATCTGTTCGCGTCTAACCCCTGTTTTTATCGAAAAAGGGATAATTACGCTAATTGATTTGGTTCCTTGGCGCGAATCTGACAGCCGTTGGACCAGACGTGCCGTTCCCGTAACCCTGCTCACCTTGCGCAAAACTGCCGATCCGGAGGAACTGCTGGCCTTTATAGATTCTATGATGACGGAGAAAGAAAGAGTGGTGCATCAGGGCTTGGGCTGGTTTTTGCGGGAACTGTGGAAACTGCATCCTCAGCCTGTGGAAGAGTTTTTGTTCAAGCATAAACAGCAGTGCGACCGCTTGATTATTCAGTATGCCACCGAAAAAATGAAGGACGATAAAAAGAAACGCTTTCGCAGAGATAAACCAGAAAAACCCAAAAACTTTAAACAAGGTTCACCAAAGCCTGCTAAACCCAAAAAAGCGGAGAAGAAAATTCATGAATAAACTCATTTTGTTGCTAATGCTGCTGCCAGGCTTGTTTTATGCAGCGAATCTAACCGTTGATGTCAGCTTTGATCTGCCACCGGAAGGTGTAAATCAGGCTGCCCTGGCCAAACTGGATTATGGTTTTGTCAGCACTGCCGGAGCCAATCAATTGCCCGTAAAAACCATTAATGTTTTGCTTCCGGCAAATGCGGAAGTTGCTAACTGGCGGGTGAATTTCTCTGCTCCGCATAGTGAAAGCGGCTCTGCACCTTTGCGGAATATTGGCTTTAGCAATGGGGAAGTAGTAATTAATGCCTCCGCAAACAGAGAGTCTGTGAATAGCTACAGCTATCTGGGACAAAAGAAGTGGGGTGAGCTGAATTATGCTTCCTTCGCTTTACTGCCGGCTATCTGGAATGGAGAATCGTGGTTATGGAGTGCAAATTGCTCTATAGGGATAGAATATCAAGCGGGGAAAACAGCCAAAGGCAAACTACCTGCCACCTTTAAGCAAACTGATTTCTTTGCCAATCAGCAGCAACTTGGCACCTGGTATCAGGCTTCCAAAGACCGTGAAACCGAAGTATTGGTGATTGGAACTCAGGCGATGTTCAATGCTTTAAGCTCTTGGGTCAGCTATCGTCAGGCTCAGGGGATTATTGTGTCTTTTACCGATATTGCGGTTGCTTTGGCACAAGGAGTTGGAACTGATGATGCGGCAAAACTGCGCAGTTATCTGCAAACCGAATTTGCTGCCAATCCCTTTGCCTATTTGCTGTTATTGGGGGATTACGATGTGGTTCCCGTGGCTTATGTTACACCCGAACCGGATGGACTGGATACAGTTCCCACCGATTTCTTTTACAGTGACCTCAGCAGTAATTGGGATTCTGATAACGACGGCCTTCTGGGAGAATATTCCACCGGATATATGAATCAGGATTACGGAGTGGATTTTACCCCGGAAGCTTACGTAGGAAGGATTTCCACCAATAATGCATCCCAGGTAACAACCATTGCAAATAGGATAGTGGCCTTCGAACAAAGCAGTGCAGCCTGGAAAAATAATAACCTGTTACCGGCCGCCTGGCTAAACTATCACGACGAACCGGATTTAAACATGCTTCCCACTGATGGGGCAGTTTATATGGAATATTTAAAACACACTGCCTTATCAGGTCAATACAATTTCAGCCTTTATGAACAAGACGGCGTAATTCCATCACTACCCAGCGATTTACCTCTTACCTACGACAATTTTAAGACAAAACTAAGCAGCGAAAGCTGGGGATTTGTAAATTGGAGTGCGCATGGCAGTTCTTCGTCCTCTTCCCGCAAGGTTTGGAATCAGGATTATAACGATAATAACCTGCCCGATTCGGATGAAATGGACTGGCAAAACCTGATTAACCGTCAAAGTTTTGATAACCTCAGCAATACCGATGGAACCGTTATCTTTGCGGCCTCCTGCTATAATGGTATGATTGATACAAACAACACCTGCCTGGGTGAGTATTCCCTGATTAAAAAAGCTGTGGGTGTGTTTGCCGCCACCAGAACAGGCTGGTATAAGGTAGGCTGGATAAATCCCGGCTGGGGTGGATTATCTTCTTATAACTATCACCTGGTGGAAAACTACCGTCAGAATAAAACAAGCATTGGTGCAGCCCAGGCTTATGCCAATTTGCTACACAGCCAATACTACCTGTTTGGCGATCCGATTGATGCCGGAGGGATAATTTGGCCGGAACTGCAAAACATCTATACCTATTTGCTCTTTGGCGATCCAATGGTGGGCTATACCCCTGAGCCGAACTTGCCAAATGGAGAAATCCTGGTGTGGGAACCGGTTGGTAGTGAGGGTTTACCGGTTGTGAATGCCATTCGCGAAGTAACCAAAATGAACGTGATCTATAGTGATAAACTGATAGTGGATTATGATTATTTGAATAATTTTGAAGCGGTTTTCTGTTTGATTAACATGCCTCCCAATAGTGAACCGGTAATTACGGATTCTTCTTTGGCATACAGCTATCTGCTAAATTACCTTAATAATGGCGGTAAGCTGTATATAGAGGGATATTTGGACTGGTCTTCCCAAACTGCTTTGTGGCAAATGCTGGGTGCTGAAGCTCCCTATAGCGGAATTACCCATATCTCTACAATCCGGCATTTAGCCAGCGATATGACGTGGGTTTACACTGCGCCGGAAATGTATGTGACCATGCTGGAACCCTATGCCGCCACTGCACTTCCTCTGTTCCGAAATCAAACCGGGCAAACCTTTGAACCTTATATTGCCATCTGGAATACTAACGGCAGTTACCGCAGCGTGGCTTCTTCATTTTTGCTTTCCAAAGTAGGGGATGCAGAGTATAGCCTAAACGACATGGTGGGGATAATCTGTGATACGCTTAATGTGATAGATTATCAGCCTGTTAGTAACGAAGATGCTGCGGTCGTTCCCATGGTTGAACAAATCAGCATTTATCCCAATCCCAGTTTTGCAGAAACTAATATAAGCTTCAAGCTGCAAAGTTCCGCTCCTGCTACCATAGAGGTTTATAACCTTAAGGGACAAAAGGTTAAAGCTCTCTTTTCCGGAAACGCCAAGATCGGACTTAACAGCTTTGTTTGGGATGGCACCAATCAAAACGGGCAAAGATGCAGCAGCGGAATTTACCTCTATCGGATCAAAATTGCAGACCGCAACTATAATGCTAAACAGGTTATTATTTATTAACAACGAATATTCCACTTGACACAATGGCTGCTGTTGGTTAGTAATGAACGCTAAATAACATTACTGCCATCAGGGAGCTTAAATGCCAGAAATAAATCAGCTTAAGGCAATTGCCAAAGTGCTGAAAGTGGGGAAAGGCAGCCGGATTAAAAACTTCTCGGCGCATATTCCCATTTACATAGAGAAAAAAAACTTCATTGTAAAAACCGCGGATTCGCCTGATGAACTATATGCAGCGTTACGCTTGCGACATGATGTGTTTTTGCAGGAATTACTGAAAAGAAAGAAGCGTTCAGGGCTAGATAAAGACAGGTTTGATAAGTTTTGCGATCATCTGATTATAATAGACAAACGCAGTGGAAATCTGATTGGAACCTATCGTTTACAATCTTCTTTGCACACCAAGAAGTGGTACACCGCCACAGAATTTCACATACGCTATATCAAGCGTTTACCCGGGAATAAGCTGGAATTGGGACGTGCCTGTGTTCATCCGGATCATCGGAATGGCATAACCATTGCGCTTTTGTGGGATGGAATCAGTGCTTACATTGGTGCCAGTAAAAGCAGCTATTTATTCGGGTGTAGCAGCATTAAAACCATGGATAAGGAAGAGATTAAGCAAATCTACCATTATCTAAAACAAAACGGCCATTTGTCCGAAGAGCATAAAGTGAAGCCCAAGGGGAAATTCAAGGTTCCGGGCTTGAAGCGTGGGGTTAAAAAGCACCTCCATAGCCTGGAAACAATTGATCATCTTGTGATGAAAGACAAAATACCCTCTCTGCTTGCTTCGTATTTGCGGGTTGGAGCAAAGGTTTGCGGCATCCCCGCCATAGATAGAAGCTTTAAATGTATAGATTTCCTTACCCTCATGAATGTAGAGGATATCAGCGCAGCCTTCCGGAAAAAGCATAAAATAGATTAGTGAATAGCCTTTATGCGCAGAGTAAAATACTTTATTTGGCATTTGTATCTGGTGATAGAATTTTTCTGTATGGCTTTGTTAATCAAAGCCTTTACTCCGAACGAGATTCTACGCCGAACTCGCTTTGCTAAAAATACCACTCGCATCTGCAAAAAATTTCTTAAAGCATTCAATCTTTCTGTAACCGTTAATAATCCCCAGGGTTTGCTATTGCTGAAGGACACAGCTTATTTGGCAGTATCAAATCATGTGTCTTACACCGACATCATAGTTTTATCCGCAATGGAGAGCTTTGTTTTTATTACCTCTGTGGAAATGGGCAGCAATCCTTTTCTGGGAAACATCACCCGCAATGGCGGTTGCCTGTTTACGGATAGAAAAAAGTTTGTCTCTCTGCCCAAAGAAATTGAGAAGTTTGCAAATACAATAAAGCAAGGATTTAAAGTAATGCTATTTCCAGAAGGAACCAGCACCAATGGAGACACGGTAAAAGAATTTAGAAGCTCTCTGTTTCAAACAGCTGTGCTGGCAAAATGCCCTATCCTGCCAATTTGCATTAAGTATAAAACCATAGATGGTAAAGAGATAACGCCCAAGAACCGCGACCTTTTATATTGGTATGGAGACATGGAATTTGCCCCTCATTTTATGAAGCTCTTAGGCCGCCGTATAGAAGTCGAAATAAATGTGCTGGAGTGCTTACTATATTCGGAGGATAAAACGCGTCAGCAGCTTTCTGAGAGCGTTTACGGGCAAATCTGCACATGTTTTCACAAAAGTTGAAACTTGTATTTGACAGATATCAGCTTGATTCTACCTTGACTTCACGATCATAATTATCCTGGAGAAAAAATGAGTAACAAAAATACGAACAAACTTCATTTGGGAAAATTGAACTTTCTGCTGTTAGCATTAGCGGCAGTTCTTCTAATTGCAGGCTACGTAATAATGTCTTTTAACGAAATAAGTGTATCTCCGGTTCTGCTGACCATTGTTTATGTGGTTTTGATCCCCTTTGCCTTGCTATATCATCCCGAGAAGAAATAAATGCCCCTATTAACCGAAGAAACGCTGGTTCGGCTAAACAAGTTCCAGCTTTTTGCCAAAAGCATCGTAGAAGGATTTCTGGTGGGGCTACACAAATCGCCCTATCATGGTTTCAGTGCCGAGTTTTCTGATCATCGTCAGTATAACCCCGGAGAACCGCTTAAAGACCTGGACTGGAAGGTATTAGCCAAAACCGAGCGTTTCTATGTGAAGCGTTATGAGGAAGAAACCAATCTCCGCTGCTACATATTGTTAGATCACAGCAAATCAATGTTTTACGCCTCTAAGCAAGGTAGCAAAATGGACTATGCCACTCGCCTTGCCGGAGCATTGGCCTGGCTGATGATTGCGCAAAAAGATGCTGCGGGATTATATACATTTAACCACAAAATCACCGCTGCATTTCCGCCCAAAGCCATTCGTAGCTATACTGCGCAATTGTTTTCTGCTTTGTTGGATTTGAAAGCTGAAGATAAGACAGATGTGCTTTTGCCCTTGCATCAGATTGCAGAGCTAATAAAAAAAAGAAGCCTGATTGTGGTTATCAGTGATCTGCTCGATGAACCGGAAAAGATTATGGAAGCTTTGAAGCATTTCCGCACCAGGCATCATGAAGTCCTTGTTTTTCACATTGTAGATCCACAAGAAGAACAGTTTGAATTTAAAAGAGAAACGCAATTTGTAGATAGCGAAACAGGGGAGAAAATAACTGTTTCTCCCTGGCAAATCCGCAAGGAATACCTGCAAAACTATCAGAGCTTTGCTGAAGTTTTAAAATGGGAATGCCACAAACACCAGATTGAATATAATCCCGTTAATACATCAACCCCGTTAGAAGACCTATTATTGAAGTATTTAATTAAGCGTAAAAAAGGCTGATTCACATGCCTCTCCGCATAATCAAGGCAGATTTGATAGAAAGTGAACTGATCAAGGCAATCGGGAGTATCACTTTTGAGCCTGATCCGGATATTTTACCCACTTTGCTACGATGCCAGAAAGAAGAAACCAGCGAACTTGCCAAGGATGTGTTAAACTGCCTGGTAGAGAATGTCCATTGTGCCAAAGAAGATAGCATTCCTTTATGCCAGGACACCGGGACTTTGGTTGTCTTCATTCAGCTTGGCTCCAACGTTCATATTGAGGGTGCATCCCTAAATAAGATTGTTAATATGGCATTGGAAAAGGCTTATGAGAAATACTATCTTCGCGCTTCTCAGGTAATAGACCCTCTATATAAACGAATAAACACTGCCAATAACACACCCGCCATTATACATCTCCGGCTTACAGAGGGAGACCAAATACGCATCTTAATCGGTCAGAAAGGCGGTGGTGCAGAAAACATGAGCCGCTTAAAGATGTTTCCACCCTCGGCCAGCGAAGATGATATTGTAGCATATGTTTTGGAAACGGTTCAGCTTGCGGGTTCAAAGGCTTGTCCACCTTTGGTGGTTGGCATCGGTATCGGCGGTAACTTTGAAAGCTGTGCTTTGTTGGCAAAAGAAGCCCTTTTTCAACCGCTTCAGCACCCTAATCCACATCCGGAATACAATATGCTGGAGCAAAGAATCCTAAAGGTGATTAATGAAAGTGGGATAGGACCTCAAGGAATGGGAGGCCATACAACTGCCCTGGCTGTTCACATCTTAACGGCTCCCTGTCATATTGCTTCCTTACCTGTGGCAGTGAATTTACAGTGCCATGCACATCGGCACACAGAGATCACAATTTAATAGCTATGAGAATTATTAGCCTCCAATTACCCCTCACTGAAAACTCCATTGCTAATTTGAGCCAAGGAGATAAGCTGCTAATTAGCGGTGAAGTTTTAACTGCCCGTGATGCGGCTCACCAGAAAATGATTCAAATACTTGATGAAGGAAAGAGCCTTCCTTTCGATTTGACCAGCACAACCCTGTTCTATTGCGGGCCAAGCCCCAAACCACTTGGGAAGATTTGTGGAGCCATAGGCCCCACCACCAGTTATAGAATGGATGTATGGACACCTCAGTTATTGGAGCTTGGTTTAAAGGTGATGATAGGCAAGGGAGAGCGTAGTATTGAGGTCGTTGACGCTATCCGCAAACACAAAGCAATGTATCTTGTAGCTGTGGGTGGAGCTGCTGCTTATCTGGCCAGGCACATAGTTTCATGTGAAACATTCTTGTGGCCGGAAATGGGAACCGAAGCCATCCATAAGCTGATATTTTGCAACTTCCCTGTCTATGTGGCAATAGTTTAGGGCAACTTTCATAGAGCTTATTGAATAATTACCAAACTTTTGATTAGCTTGTTGTGTTCTGATTGTCGTTCCCTCTTCCGCAGGAAAGTCAGCAAAGGGTTTCGGTTTGCATTGGTCCCTTTATTCATACCCAGAGAACGTTGAATAAATGGCAGTACTCCCAAAAGATAGAGTTTCACTCTTGTCTTTCCCGCTGAGGCGGGAGTCCAGCCATTTTATTAGTTCTGTATAAACGGAAGATAACTGCCTATATTCCTATTAGCTATATCTGTTATCCTTATGGGATTTTTCAGGTGTCGTTCCCGCGGAGGCGGGAATCCAGCACCTTCAGAATCCCGAAGGGATGACACATAATGTGTTGATATCTAAACATTTATATGAGGTTTTTGCCGAACTAATCAAAGGGCTGGTTTCCCGCCTCAGCGGGACCGACAAGCAATTTTCGCTATGTGCAACGATCTTACCCAGTTGACTCTCCCTTATAAGCATTTCCATATCATTGCCATATCATTCCCAATAATATTGAGAATGATATGGCAATGATATGGCAATGCAAGCATGTGAAGTGAGCAGGATTTTCAGCTGATATGCCAGGTCATTGTAATAATCAGATCAGAGTAGATGAACAAAGCCCCAGGTTTTTTCACCTTGGACTATGCAATCTAACTAACTTGTAAACTTGCTAACCGGCTATTTTACTAATCCGCTATCCTGCTAACCAGTTAACTATTTCATCAGCATCATTTTACGAACCTGCACCTTGTCGGATGCTTGAAGACGGTAGAGATATACTCCCGAGGAAACTAATTGGCCAGTGGCATCCCTGCCATCCCAAACCAGGTTGTGTTCTCCTGCGTATAAACCATTCCAGCTTTTCACAATCTGGCCTTTTAAGTTGATGATTTCCAAGAGTCCCGTATGTCCCTTGGTAATACTGAAACTGATAGTAGTAGATGGATTAAAGGGATTTGGCCAGTTTGTAAGATTTACGGGTATCTGAACATTGTCATCATTTGCGACAGGAGTTATATGGATAACAGCCGGAACCGACTCTCCTGCAACGTATTGTGCTGTGATCCACACAGTGTAGTTCTGGCCTATTGTCAAGCCAGTAAAAATCCAGTAAGACTCTGTAGTAGATGTAAATAAGACTCCATCCAGATAGATATTATAGTGTTCAAAAGGTGAGGTGCTTCCAGCAGTGGGTGTTTCCCAAGTAACCATAATCTCTGCACCTGAGGTGGCAACTGGATTCAAAGGTGGATTTAGCACAGCGGCAGAATACATAAGATTCCGATAGAATTTCAGGGTTCCATCGTAGTCTCCCAAAACCAGGTCCAGATCGCCATCTTGATCCAAATCAACCAGGGCTGGAGCAGCATTTTGGTCGGTAGTAATGCCTGCAAACAGCGTGGTATTTTGTCCCCAACCCAATCCCTGCCATAAATAGCACTTCAAATCACCCCACATATCTCCCGCCAAAAAGTCCCAATCGCCATCGTAGTCTATGTCCGCGATTGTGGGGGAGCAATTTGTCCCCACATCAATAGTGCCAAAATAAGTGCTTTCAAGCAGCCAATTGGGAGCAGTGGGTGTGCCTTGATTGGCATAGTAGAAAATATTGCCAGCTTCATTTCCAGCTACCAAGTCCAAATCCCCATCACCATCCATATCCAGCAAACGAGGGACGCTCCAACCTCCCAAGGATATATTAGTTAGGTAGAAGGACTCATAGAAAAACCCAATTCCGGTATTGCGGTGATAGAAAAGCTGCCCATTTAGATCACCAACTATGGCATCTGGTAAGTTGTCACCATTCACATCGCCGATAGCCACTGCAGCATAGATAGAATGATCGATACTGGCAAAATAGGCATGATCGGCCTGCCAGGCAGGTGCATTGGGCGTTCCGATATTGTGGTAAAATTTGATATCGCCCATTTGGCTGCCGCTTATCATATCCAAATCGCCGTCGGCGTCCCAATCGTAAAACACGGGACTGCTGGCTCCGCCCACATCTATCACTCCGCCAAACAAAGACATGTTTTGCTGCCAGACGGGGTTTGATGCTGTTCCTGTGTTTACATAATATTGCAGTGGGCCGGAAGCGGTTCCAAATACCAGATCGTAGAGGCCATCGTTATTCAAATCTACCAAATCGGGTGAGTTCCAGTAATCTGTCATGCCCAGGCCGGCAAAGAGCGTGGAATTGGGTTGCCAATTGGGGATTGAGGCATTGCCGTCGTTTTGATAGTAGATAAAACCGTGAGAATCGCGTCCGCATAGGATGTCCATATCCCCATCGCTGTCAAAATCGCAGAAGACAGGATAGGCATAGAGGCCTATATCACCAATAACTTGCATGGCAGATTCGCTGAATTGCCCCAGGGTGGGAGAACCTGTGTTTGTGTAAAGCCGTACTGCTCCATCTTCGCTTAGCCCCACCACCATATCCAGATCGCCGTCATTATCCACATCGGCCAGGTCCGGAACAGGATTGGAGCCAACGCTTAGCCCGGAAAAGAAACCGTTCACTTCAACATAAACCGGGGTAGTGGTGCTGCTGTTATTTTGGAAGAGATGCAAGCCTGTGTAGCCACCCGTAATCAGGTCCAGGTCGCCATCCGCATCAAGATCAGCACACACAGCCATTTCTGAGGCTAAGTATGAGATGCCGGCAAGGTAGTCTGTACCAACCGTAAAGGCTGGGATGGTGGCTGTGCCTGTGTTTTTTATAAATAAGGGAGACCTGGATGTATTTCCCAGCCAGAAATCGCTGGCTCCGTCGCCATCTACATCGGCAAAACGAGGCTGGGAAAAGGTTAAACTGGGGATGCCACTGGGGTTGAAAACGCTGTTATCCAGCTCCCAGGGTTGGGAAAACAGTAACTGAGCACATAGCAGTGCCAGCAGGGTAATAAGTATAACTTTCATGGCTAAAACTCCTTAGGGCATATCATATAATAATATAGTTGGTTTTTACGCAACCTACTTGTAAAAAAGAAAGCAATATTCTTTTTTGTGAAGTAGAGATAAAACGCAAGTACAGGATTCCTTATTGCGTTTTTAGAGGACGAAACGCAATAAGGAATCCTGTATTGCGTTTTGTGGGGGTTAATCGCAATAAGGAAACTAGGGTATGGATTCGAAGTCGAATGTCTCAAGGTATTCTCCAAAGATGAACTGGCGGTTGCGTGAATTACCTGTGATTTCTTGTATTACTCCAAGTTCCACCATTTTTTTAGCAAGACGATTGGCAGCAAAGTAGTCTAACTTAATCATCTCGATAATATCTCTGATGCTGATTACTGGATTCTGATACAATTGAAGCAGAACCAACCTGCCATTTTCTGCACTTCTGCCAAGTTTTACAATCTCACTTTCCTTGATTCGATGTAAAACCAAGATTCTATTCAATGTTCTAGCTCCATTTTCCGCCGTTTCAATCACAGCCTGCAGAAAAAACCTGACCCAATGACCCAGATCATTAGACATCCGTACCCGGCTAAGGGCATCATAGTATTCAGTTCTGTGTTGCTCAAAAAAAGCCGAGAGATAAAGTGATGGCCTGTGTAACAGCTTATTGCTAACGAGGTATAGGGTTATCAGCAGTCTGCCGATCCGTCCATTGCCATCTAAAAAAGGATGGATAGTTTCAAATTGGTAATGTGCAATAGCGCATTTTACCAAGTGTGGCACCATGATATTGTCATTGTGCAAGAACTTTTCTAAATCGTCCAGCAATTCATTCAAATCGTTAATGTGGGGTGGTATATAAGCTGCATCAGCCAGAGATGAGCCACCAATCCAATTTTGGCTGTTTCGATACTCACCGGGGCTTTTGTGTGTTCCCCTAACTCCTTGCATCAAAATAGCATGGGTATTTCTTATCATCCTTAGCGAAAGAGGTAAGGTCTCAAGCTGAAGGATAGCTTCGTCCAAAGCTTGCACATAATTCTGAACCTCTTGCCAGTCGTCTCTTTTATCGGGGCTAACAGAATTAATGTCCATAATCACATCTCCTAATTCGGTATTTGTGCCTTCGATGCGGCTGGAAGTATTGGCCTCTTTTAAAATATGCATGCGGATGAAAAGCTCTACATTGGGCACAATCAGGGTAAAGGCATTTAATTCTCCCAGAGACTGTGTTGCTTTTTCCAGCAAAACATTTATCCGCGCATCGTCCCAAGTCCACTCCTGATTAATTTTGCGGGGAAGAAAACTCTTGTATTGGTATTGGTTCTTATAGACTCCAGATGTAAAATTCTCGAATTTCATCTTGCTCAGTTCCAATACTTCCTATCCAGTGTGCGGTATTGAATGGCTTCGCTGATATCCTCGCTGTGGATATCTGTGCGACCTTCGAGGTCTGCAATGGTGCGGGCTACCTTCAAAATGCGGTCAAAAACCCTGGCGGAATAACCCATTTTGTCAATTGCGTTTTGCAGCAAGGCATGGCTGGCATCGTCCAGAATGCAGTATTTGCGCAATTGCTTGGAATTCATCTGACTGTTATTGAAAATACCTGCTTCCTGAAAGCGTTCATGCTGGATTGCACGGGCTTTGTTTACCCTGGCACGGATATCGATGGATTTGTCTCCAGTGGGTAGCGCAGCCAGATCTGCATAGGTAACGGTTGGCACTTCCACATGGATATCTATCCTATCCAGCAGCGGGCCGGAAACCCTGTTTCGGTAACGCATGATGGCTCCATATTCGCAGGTGCAATTGTGATTGGGGATATTTGAACCTTGATAGCCGCAGGGACAGGGATTCATGCTTGCCACTAACATGAATTCGGCGGGAAAGGTAAGGCTGCTGGCTGCGCGTGAAATAGTAACTATCCCATCCTCAAGGGGTTGCCTCAAAACCTCCAAGACAGCACGTTTAAATTCAGGCAGCTCATCCAGAAACAATACACCCCGGTGGGAAAGGCTTACTTCGCCCGGTTTTGGAAAAGCTCCGCCCCCAATTAAAGCAATGTCGCTAATCGTGTGATGGGGGCTGCGAAAAGGTCTGGTAGTAAGGATGCCGTTGCGGAAATGCTTGGATAAACCCGCCACGCTGTGTATTTTTGTGGCTTCCAGGGCTTCGTGCAGTTTCAGTTCGGGTAAAATGGTGGGTAATCTGCGTGCCAGCATGGTTTTGCCACTTCCGGGAGGCCCAATCATAATCAGGTTATGTCCTCCGGCGGCAGCAACTTCCATGGCGCGTTTCACCTGAAACTGGCCTTTCACGTCCTGCATATCCAGCGGAAAGTCGTTCAAAACCTTAAAGATGCTGTCTCTATCCACCTTGGCAGCGGGAATGGTTACCTCATTTTTCATCCAGCCTACTGTTTCCCGCAGTGATGTTACGGGGATAACGTTCAAGCCCTCTATAATAGCTGCTTCCTCAGCATTTTCCCAGGGGACAATAAGCGTATCTATATTATCCTTTTTAGCGGCTATGGCGATGGGTAGAACGCCGGTAACAGGACGAACATTGCCATCCAGCGAAAGCTCGCCGATGATGCCAATTTTTCGGTAATCTGTAACCTTGAATTCCTTATTGCACAGCAAAACAGCCACAGCTATGGGTAAATCCAGTGCAGAGCTATCTTTTTTCATGTCGGCAGGAGCTAAATTTATGGTGTATCGCTTACTTGCATAGTCATATCCGGAATTCTTGATGGCTGCAAACACACGGTCTTTGCTTTCCTTTGTTGCCGATGAAGCCATGCCAACTACGTTTACCACAAACAAGCCCGAAGTGCCATCGCACTCTGCTGTTATCTGATAAGCATCAATGCCGATTGTTGTGTACGATAAAGCTATTCCTACCATTAAGCTATCCTTTGGCTGCTATTTTAACTTAATTTGCTATATAAAAAACCCACAGTGCAGAGTCAAGCTTTTTCTGTAGGGCTTACCACGAAGAACACAACTGAATGCGAAAAAGGGGGATTTGGAAATCACCCACCCTTGCTTTCGGGAGCTTTGGAACGCCTTGTTTTGACATAGCTACCGTAGAATAGCCAGGGCTATTTGTCGGTAGGCACCATAAAAAAAGAGGTAAAACACTGCTCCAAACTAACACAAAATATCATTTTCGGGGATTGCTTTCCCCAAATATCCATATATTCAAGGAGTCTAATCCCCAAACTTGAGTTTTTCTCTTGACATCTGCGGCTCGTGGGTTATTTTGTTAACAGAGGTGAAAAATGATCACACGGACTATTCACGGCAAGCTCCAAGCCTATATGCACAAGCAGCGTGCACTTATCCTGTATGGTGCCAGGCGCACAGGTAAAACCACACTTCTAAATGCCATAGCCGAATCGATAAGCAACGTTCACTATATTAATTGTGATTTAATTGACGGGCAGGAAGCCTTCAACTTTAAAAACAAAGAAGAACTGCAGTATAACTTTGGACAATATGCTTACCTGCTAATTGATGAAGCACAGCGGGTGGCCGATATCGGCATCAAGCTAAAAGCCATAATAGATGCACTTCCACAGCTTCAGGTTATTGCCACAGGCTCTTCTTCGCTGGATTTGTCCAATCGGACAAATGAGCCTTTAACCGGCAGAAAGTTCGAATTCATTATTCCTCCCCTTTCAACAGCGGAGCTTTATAATTATGAAGGGATTAATGCCGTAAAAAGCGGCTTAGCTCAGCGGCTGATTTATGGTAATTATCCAGAGGTTTATTTAGAGAGAAATATGCCTCAAGAAGTAGTGAAAGAAATTGCCGGTTCATATCTGTTTAAGGATTTACTTTCCTTTCAGGATATCAAACGCCCCGATCTGCTGAAAAAAATGCTAATTGCCTTAGCCTTTCAGCTTGGCTGCGAAGTATCATACACCGAACTGGCAAACACCGTGGGCATGGATAAAAAGACGGTGGATAGATACATTGGGCTGCTGGAACAAAGCTTCATTATTTACCGGCTTGGCTCTTTTAGCAAAAACCTGCGCAACGAGCTTAAACGTGCCAATAAAGTCTATTTTTGGGATAATGGCATCCGCAATGCCTTGATAAACAATTTCAGCCCCCTGGATAAACGCAATGACACCGGTGCTTTGTGGGAAAACTATATCATTACTGAAAGACGCAAGCTCATGCTAACCAACCGTGCCAATTTCGATCACTATTTTTGGCGCACCACCAGCCAACAAGAAATTGACCTTATCGAAGTGGAAAATGGCGAAATAAGTGCTTTTGAGATAAAGTGGAATCCCGAAAAGAAGGCAAAAATACCACTTTCTTTCAGCAAAGGCTACTTGGCAGCGAAAACAGCGATTATTAATCCTCAAACCTACTTGCAGCTTATGCTAAGTGGTTAGAAGCAGTCCTTCAGCCCCCACTCCCACCTTTTTTCACAACTAACTCAATTTTCGGGGGTTGAAGAACTATTGTTTACAGTCGGTTATTGCCGTGTGTAGTCCTTTCAGCCTTGAAATCAGGGAATAAGTTTGAACTTGGTGAAGGCTGAAACGACTCCACACTTGCCCAGTTGTGATGGTTTCCGCATTAGTCCTTGCCACAGTGAAAAGTGAATAAGTGATTAGTGACTGGTGAGCGTGGCAATGACTCCTGCTGGGATGACAGGCATCGATGCAGATGGTTGTGCATGATATGGCTATACCTGCCGTTTTCAGCACTATCAACCTTAGTTGCTGCTTATTTATGTTAAGCTTAACTGTTTGTCCCTTCGCTTAGCTGCCAGATCTTCTGATAAAAGCCGGGGTTTTCCTGATAGTTATCCACCATCCGGTATATCCCATCCCTGCGGTAGAGAACGCCTTCATCCACCAGTTCACGCCGGACCATGCAGTAATCGTCATATATCTGCTTGATAAGCTCGTTTATTTCCTTTTCAGTGTAGTTTTTTCCGGCTTCAAACAGCTTGATTATTTCAAGATATACGATCCAGCGCTTCTTGTTCTGGGTGGGCAGACGGGTTATTCTTCCTTCACTGAAATAGGTCTGCAAAACCTTTTGCTTAAGTATTTCCGTGCGGTTGAGTTTTATTCTGTTGTTGCTTGGCATAAGCTCATTCAGTTTCATTTCCAACATATCCTTTTTTAGATGATAAACATTGTAATACTGCACTTTAACGGGGTAAACCAGTCCCGCCTGTTGCAGCTTTTTCAGGTGTGCCGATACCGTGGAAACCGCCAGCTTTAGTGCTTCTGCGATGTCTTCCACACAGTATGCTTTGTCCAATAATAAGCTGATGATCTGCAATCTGGATTCATCCGCCAGTCCTTTAAATAGTAGCAGGGCATTCATATCCAACATCCATATCGTTATTTGGCGAAACAATAATCAAGCCGCTAAAACGGTCAAGATGTTTTTATGGATAGCGAAATAGTTATAAGATTGTGAGTATCTTAATCTCTGATAACCGCAGTAAGCTGCTTCCGCATGATCTTACCGCCGCTGGATGCTTGAGATTCCCACAGAATAATGTATAATCCGCGGGAAGCGTAACTGCCATTCTGTTTGCGTCCATCCCACCTAAGCATTCCGGAATTTAGCACAGATGTATAATCTGCCAGAGTGCGGATTTTGGTTCCACGCAGATCGAAGATGCTGCAACTGATACGATTGGATGGGCTTGGCAGGTTATAAACAAGGGTGATATTCTCACCCCCTTTTGCATAGCAAGGGCTTCCGGAAAGCTGAATCTTTCCAATTTCCGGAAGCGGGATATCGGGAGCAGCACTATTGGGAAGACCAGGGGTTCCACCCTCAGCAGCAAAGCTGTTGCGCCATTTCAGCTCGTAGTCTTCATCCTGATAGCGCTCTCTGGAGATTCCTTTAATAATCTCCGATCCCGTGTAATAGAGCGAATCTATTACAACTCCGGCTGAGATTAACACCAGACTATCACCGTCGTTATTCAAACTGGCCCAGGAGCTTGCCTCAATTATTCTGTCTTCCGGGCAATTAGGATAGCACTGGATAAGCTGGTCTTTGTAGCGGCAAAGAACATAAAACCCCGTTTCTCCGCTCCAGGCAAAATTCGTGGTGTTACCGGCTGCGTCCTTTATGCTAATTCCTTCCCGCATGGGGAGTTCGGTGTATGAATACAACTCTATCCATTCCTGATTTCCGCTTTCCGGATCGGCAAGAAACTCACTGAAGATCACTCCGGTAGTAAATCCCCCCACCGGCGAGAGCAACAGGCTGTTGTTGGTTTCATTGGGATCGCCGGTTAGCAACAGCTCCAGAGACAAGTTCTGCTGGCCACAGGCGAAAGAGGCCTGGATACAGATGGAATCATTTGCTGCAATGGGCGGTATCTCTGCGCTGTAAAGCTGTTCTATCTGAGTTACACTGAATGTTGCATCCAGAAGGGGGCTGAAATGACTGTTATTTTTAAGCCACACAGTAAGATCGGCAATTCCGGAATCATAGCTAATCTCCGCCAAGCCTATGGCATAGTCGCAGCGGACGTGGTTGGCTGTGCCCGGAGTGGGAAAAAGTTCGTAAATAAAGTCCGGCGCACTGGCATCGGTATCATGTCCATCAATAATTCTGGCCAGAGAGCAGCCAGCGGGGGCATCTGGCGCAAAACTGGTTCCAGCATAGCCGCTATCATCGCAGAGCAGATAGGTGTTGGGCTCATCGTAAAGCACAGTATCCGTATAGCTTCCATCAGCACTTTGAAACCGGATACCATCTGTTTCGCTGCCACCATTCTGAAAGCTGAAGTTATATGCAAGCTGAGTGTTGGCAACGGACTCACCTCCGATCAGTAAATATCTTCCAGGCCGCAACACAAAAGCTGGAAGCGTGTATTGCACCACAAAAGTTTGTCCGCCTGAGAGTATTTGTGCACCCTCAAGCTGTTCGTTTGCCGAGCCGTTATTATAAAGCTCAATCCATTCGTAACCATCATCATCACCGCTGGGATCGTAACACACTTCATTAATCACTACGGCCGCGGACAGATTTGCCATCATAAACGGGAAAAGGGTTAAATAGATTAGGGATAAATAGGAT